>JACDBB010000159.1 GCA_013695145.1 Euzebyales bacterium | reverse complement strand
GCGCGGCGCCGCGCTGACGGCCGATGACCGTGGGGCGCTGCTGGAGCGGCACACCGCCGAGCACCGGCTGGTCGGCAAGGAGCGCTCGACGGCAGCTGTCGGGCTGGCCGCGCCCGCGGCCGCGGAGGCCGCTCGCACGGCGGGGCTCTTGGATCTCGGCGCCGAGTGGGCCCACCCCGAGGCCGTCGCCGACTGGACGGCCGCCGCGCTCGCCGCTCTGCGCGAGCACCACGCGGCGCACCCGGTCGAGCGGATCGCCTCCAAGGACGTCGCGGCGCGTGCCGCCGTCGGGGCCGGCTGCCCCCAGGGTGCCGTCGGACGGCTGCTGGACGCGCTGGTCGCGCGCGGCGAGCTGGCGGCGGAGCGCGGCGGACTGCGCGACCCCGCGCACACCGTCGCGCTCGACCCCGCGCAGCGGGCCGCACGTGCCGCCCTGCTGGCGGCGCTGTCCGCGCAGCCCTTCGCCCCGCCTCGTCTGTCGGAGGCGGCTGCGGCAGCGGGGGCGTCCGAGGCGCTCGTGCGCGAGCTCGAGGCGGCCGGGGAGCTCGTCAGGCTGGGCGCTGACATCGCCGTCGTCACCGCTGCCCTGGACGAGGCGACCCGCAGGCTGCGCGCCGCCTTCGCGGCGGAGGGCCCGCTCACCGCGGCGCGTGCCAAGGACGTGCTCGGGACCAGCCGCAAGTACGCCCTCCCGCTGCTCGAACACCTTGACCGCCTCGGTCGCACCCGCCGCGACGGCGACGTCCGCGTGGTCCGCTGACCCAGGTGCTGACCGTCGAGGTCACATGCAGAGCCCGCGCGCCAGCGCGGACACAACGTACGAAGGCGTCGTACAAAGTGTCCGAGCTGCCATCGACCGAGCGCAGGCGCCTGCCCCCGCCTCGAGGAGTCGCGGCGGGGGCAGGCGGCCGGGCGTCGCTACTTGGTGACCGCCGCGTCGCGCTGCATGGCGGCGGCGTCGGTGATGAACGGTGACACGGCCTGCAGCACGTCCGCGGGCGGTGTCGGCGACTCGAAGGCGGTCAGGTAGACCCCACCCTCGGCCGGCTTGCCCTGCAGGTTGCCGATGATGGCGGCGTGGCGCGCCTCCACACCGAAGATGCTCGCGGCCGCGGACAGCAGCTCCTTCTCCTCGAACAGGGAGGGCGCGGCGCCCAGGTAGGCGGACACCCCCGTGTTCTCGAAGACGTACGCGAGCTCCAGGTAGGCGTCCCGGTTGGCGAACGCCTCGCCGAAGTCGACGCCAGGCGCCGGAACGGGCTCGCCACCAAGCTGCATGATGGTGTCCGTCAGGATCGAGACGTGGGTGGCCTCGTCCTGCGCGATGAACCCGAGCAGCTCGGCTTCGCGGCCCTCGAGCGGGACCATCTCGTTGCCCTGGCGGTAGAACTCCGCCTCCAGGTACTCGAGGGTGAGCGCGAAGTTCAGCACATCGATCGGCCCCTCGAAGTCGGCGCTCTGAGCGAACGCCCACTTGGTGCCGAGCATGTTCAGCGCGACGGCGGCGGGGATGGCGGCCGCGGCGCCCTTGACGATCGCGCGTCGGTTCACGGTTCGTCCGGTCATGACGAGCCTCCCTCGATGAACGGCATGGCTGCTGCGAGGACCTCTTCCATGGTGGCGGAGGCCTCGACGGTGGACTCGGGGAACGGCCGCATGCCCAACAGTTCGGCGATGATCGCCGCGTGCCGGGATTCGCTCCCGGCGATCGAGGCGGCGGCCGCGAGCAGCTCCGGGCTCTCGATGGCCGCCACCTGCCCGTGGTAGGCGGTCACGCCGAGCTCCTCGAAAATCGAGGCGGTCTCCAGGAACGCGTCCCTGGACTCGAACGTGCCGTCGGGATAGGTGAACTGCGGTGACTCGACCGGCGTGCCACCAAGGTCGCTGATGGTCGACGTCAGCGTGTCGACGTGGGTCTGCTCGTGGTCACCGATGGGGGTCACGAGCTCGAGCTCGCGGTCGGCGAGGACGCCGGCCTCAAGCCCCTGTGCGTAGAAGTCCGCCTCGAGGTACTCGAGGGTGAGGGCGTAGTTCAGGATCTCCAGGTCGCCTGCGGACGCCTGGGCCATGGCCACTCGGTCGACCGAGTAGCGGGTCGCCAGCGTCGCTCCGACGCCGATGACCGCCGCGCCCTTCAGGAAGTTCCGGCGGGACAGCTCGTCGCGGAAAGCCATGACTGGCTTGCCGCCGAACAGCTGCTTTGGATGTTGCCGCATGGTGCACCTCCTCTTAAGGTGGTCGGATCGCGGTCAACTCTCAGTGGGCGTTGCTGCACCCTCCGCATGTTCGAGGCTGGCCGCCTGGGCGGATTGGTCGACCGGGGGCGCCTCCGCGCGCACGACGATGCGATGCGTGCGCTGACCCTCGGGGTGGCAGGCGAACAGCGTGATCTGGCGGGCGTCCGGAACCCGCGGCTGCTGCAGGACGAAGTCGACGTACTCGGCCTCGGGGACGATCGCGACGCCGGTCACCGTGTAGGTGACCGCTTCGCGCGGGCCGAGCGTGGTCGCGATCTCGTCGCCGGCGACCAGCTGGTCGAGGTCGGCGAACGGCTTGGTGAAGGTGGTGCGATGACCGGACAGGACCGCGTTTCCGGCGGTCCCGGGGAGTGGGGTACCGGGCCAGTGCCCTGGCCCCTGCTCCACGACCGCGTCGTGGACGCCGCCCGCGTACGCCACGTCGAGGCCGAGGGACGGGATGGCGATGCTGCCCAGCGGCCGCCCGCCGCCCTGGGATGCCTGCACGACCTCGGGAGGCGCTCCGGCGTTCGGGTCGTCCTCGACGACGCGCTCACCGGAGCGCAGCTCGTCGAGCATGCGCTCGACCAGGGCCGGTTGGGGCTCTGACTTCTCGGCCGGCGCGGGAGCAGGGGCTGGCGCCTGGGTGGGCGAGGCGTCGCGCTCGCCGGCGTCGTCCGGCGCGGCCGGCCTGTCAGAGGGCTGGGGTGCGGACGTGGCAACCTCGCGCGCCACGGGCGCCACGGTCTGCTGCCCGCCGCGACCAGGCAGGACCACGAACAGCGCTGCGAGTGCGAGCACCAGAACCAGCGCCTGCGCGAGGGTGCGCCGACCACCGCGGCGGGCCTCATGGGGCTCGTCCGCGCTCCCGCCCCGCTCGGGACTTCCCGGTGCGCTCACTGCCATGACCTTCCCTGGACTCCAGGAAGGCGTTCGGACCCGCCCCCCGGCCCGGATTGGAGGGCGCGCCGAGCGGAGCGCTAAGTGTGCGAGACCTCGACGATCGCCTCGACCTCGACGGGGGTGTCCATGGGCAGGCTGGGCGCGGCGACCGCGGAGCGGGCGTGGCGACCATCGTCGCCGAACACCTCGCCGATGAGCTCACTGGCCCCGTTGGCGACCAGATGCTGCTCGGTGAAGGTCGCCGCGCTGGCGACGAACACGGTGAGCTTGACCACGCGACGCACCTGCGAGAGGTCGCCGACCGCGTCCTTCAGCTGCGCCAGCACGTTGATCGCGCACTGGCGGGCGCAGCGCTGCCCGGTCTCGACGTCGACGTCGGCGCCCAGCTTGCCGGAGGCCACCAGGTCGCCTTCGGCCACGGCGACCTGGCCGGCGGTGAACACCAGGTCGCCGGTGCGCACCCACGGCACGTAGGCCGCGGCGGGCGGCGGAGCATCCGGCAGGGTGATGCCGAGCTCGGCGAGCCGCGCTTCGGGTGAGGTCGCCACGCTCAGCCCGCCTTGGGGCGCTTGAAGTACGCCACGTCACCGGTGACGGCGACCAGCTCGTAGCCCTCGTCGCCCCAGTTGTTCAGGATCTCCTGGAGCGCGTGGGTGATCAGCGGTGCGGTTGCGTACTCCCATTTCTGCATTGACGTTCGTCCCCTTCGCATGGTCGTCCGGGCATCCGAGGACCGCAACCTAACCCATCCGCGGCGGGACACGAGGCGTCAGCTCGCGCTACGGTCTGCGGACCGAGTTCGAAGCCGCGCCCGGGCCGGCGGTGACGGCGCGTCGCGCCGGTCTCCTCGGGTGGTCGAGCCGTGTCGACGCGGCGTCGGGCGGTCAGCTGGCGCGGCGCTTGCCCAGCAGGATCTGCTTGCGCTCGCCTTCGGCGTAGCCGCCCCACACGCCGTATGGTTCGCGGGTCGCGAGCGCCCATTCGAGGCAGGGCAGCCGGACAGGGCACTGCGCGCAGATCGCCTTCGCTCTGGCCTCCCTGGCTTCCCGCTCGGGCTTGTGCTCGAAATGGACGGGCGGGAAGAACACGGACGCGTCGGTCGCGCGGCACAGCCCGTGCTCCTGCCATTCGGTCGGCGGCGTCGCCGACAGCTGGGGCAGGGTGGCCATGGAGAACCTCGTCGTCTTGCCTGGGCCCGCCCCCGTAACGGGCAGGCCGCTCGCTTGAGGCGAGGGTACGACGATCCGTCGGTCGTGTGAAGGGGGAGATATCGTCCGATCGTCAGCATCTCATGGCCATCCCTGCGCGATGGCCACAACCTCCGATTGTGAGAATCGCCCCCGCGAGCTCGGGCGATTCACATCTCAGCAGTCATGGGGCTGGCGCCCCCACCCCGGATGATGAGAATCGCCTGTCGCAGGCTGGTCCGACACTGTGTCGGAACACCCACGCATAGCGCAGGAATCTCGACACGGTGTCGACCCCGGGGGGCTCAGGTCTATTCACGTGTCAGTCCCGGGTCGGCGTCGTGGCCGGCGTGGTGACGGTGTCGCCGAACGCGCTCCGGAACGGGCCGAGCAACTCGATGGGGATCGGCAGCACCAACGTCGAGTTCTTCTCGGCGGCGACCTCGGCCATGGTCTGCAGCATGCGCAGCTGGTAGGCGATGGGATGCTCGGCGATGACCGCGGCGGCCTCGGACAGCTTCGCGGCGGCCTGGAACTCGCCCTCGGCGTTGATGATCTTGGCGCGCCGGTCGCGCTCAGCCTCGGCCTGACGGCCCATCGCGCGCTGGATCTCCTGCGGCAGGTTGACGTCCTTCATCTCAACGAGGGTCACCTTCACACCCCACGGCGCCGTGAGCTCGTCGACGATCCGCTGGATCTCGGCGTTCAGGCGCTCGCGCTCGGCCAGCAGCTCGTCGAGCTCGGCGGTCCCGCAGACGCTGCGCAGGGTGGTCTGACACACCTGCGACGTCGCGAACAGATAGTTCTGCACGTTGACGACAGCCTTGACCGGCTCGATCACGTTGAAGTAGACGACCGCGTCGACCCGCACGGTGACGTTGTCCCTGGTGATGACGTCCTGCTGCGGGACGTTCATAGTCACCGTCTGCAGGTTCACCTTCTGCATCTTGTCGATCATCGGGATGATGAAGAACAGACCAGGTCCCTTGGCGCCCGCGATGACGCGTCCCAAGCGGAAGATGACCCCGCGTTCGTACTCCTGCACAATCTTGATCGACGATATGAGCCCGATGATCGCGAGCACGATCAGGACGATCAGGACGATCGTTGACAGATCCATGGTTTGGCGGTCCTCCCCCTCGACGACGGGGGCGAAGCCTAGACCTTCTGCTGCTCCTCGGAGTGCTCGTCGATGGGCTCGACCTCGAGGGTCAGGCGGTCGTCGAGGCCGATGACCCGGACGACGGTCCCCGACTTGACCTTGCCGGCGGACTCTGGCGCCCGCGCTCGCCACAGGGCACCCTCGACGAAGACGTGTCCCTCGGGGTTGAGCATCGAACGAACGATGGCCGTGCGGCCGACCAGCGACTCCGCGCCGGACAAGGCCTGGTTGCCCTGGGCGCGCAGCACCGTGGTCATGACCGCCACGAAGAAGACGACGTTGAAGATCACCACCAGCGCGATGACCCAGGGTGACACGCGCAGCAGGTCCGGGCCGGTGAACAGCAGGAACGAGCCCACGGCGAGCCCAAGGGTCCCGCCCGCGGTGAGGGCGCCGAGCCCGGAGACGGCGAGGTCCGCCGCGAGCAGGACCAGTCCGAGGACGATCAGCCCGAACGCCAGCCAGCTGACGGGCAGCACCGACAGCCCGTACAGGCCGAGGGCCGACATCGCGAGGCCGGTCACCCCGGCGACCCCGAAGCCCGGCTGGAACACCTCGAAGAAGATGCAGAGGGCGCCGGCGATGAGCAGCAGGTACGCAAGCGTCGGGTTGGCGACGGTGTGCAGGACTCTCCGGACGATGCCGAGGTTGTGGAAGCGCAGATTGGCGGTCTCGGTGTTGACGTCGAGGACACGGGACGCCTCCCCGGCCGGCCCGGCGATCATGACCTCCCGCCCGTCCAGCTCCCGCAGGACGTCCGGCAGAGACGGCGCCATGAAGTCGACGATCCCCCTGTCGACCAGCCGGGCCTCGTCGAGCACCTGGACCGCGTCCCGGTCGGCGCCCTCGGGCAGCGGGGCGTCGCTCGGCAGGCTGGCGCCGCCGCCTGGCGAGGCCACCACGACCGCCGCGTCCCGCACGGCTGCCCGCGCGAAGTCCAGGTCGCGGCCGCGCAGTTCGGCGAGGCCGACCAACCGCGCCTCGGCGGCGGTGATCGCCTTCTCTGGAAGGTCACCGCCGCCGAGGTCGACCGGCGTGGCTGCGCCCATGATGGTGCCTGGCGCCACGGCCAGCAGGTGGGCGGCGTAGCCGATGTAGACCCCGGCGCTGGCGGCCTGCGCGCCCGGAGGGCCCACCCACACGGCGACGGGCACGTCGCTGGTCGTGATCGTCTCCACGATGGCGTCCATCGAGACGCCGAGCCCTCCAGGCGTGTCGATGCGCAGCACCAGGACCTGCGCGCCGTCGTCGGCGGCCTGCGCCACGCGCTCGCTGATGTAGTCCGCGATGGTCTGATCGATGACCCCCTCGACCTCGACCACGTCGATCAGCGGTCCGTCGCTGTTGGTGTCCTGCGCTCCAGCTGGCGCGAGTCCGGCCAGCAGGCTCAGCGCCGCGGCCAGCAGCAGCACGCCGGTCAGGCGACGCGCGCGCGGCGTCGCGCGCGGGACAGCGAGCGCACAGGACATGCAGCCAGTCTACGTGGGCGTCTTTTTCGCCGAAGCGCGCGACGATGCCGCGTCGGGCCTACCCACGGCGGGTAGAACGCTGGCCACCGCCGCCGCCTGAGCCGTGAGTCGCCGGAGCCTGCGAAGGCGATTCTCACAAGCCCGGTTGTGGCGGTCGCGCAGCGACCGTCATGGGAATGCTGATTGGCGTTCCTCCATCAGCCTCGCCAGGAGCAAGCCCCATCGTGGACGTCGCCAGTCTGCTCGACCGCCGCCTGCTGCTCGTCACCGGCAAGGGAGGGGTCGGCAAGTCCTCCGTCGCCGCAGCCGTGGCGGTGGCCTCCGCGCGCTCGGGGCGACGGACATGCCTGGTGGAGGTCGAGGGCCGACACACCTTCTCGCAGCTGTTCGGCACGCAGGCATGGGACTTCAGCGAATGGGAGTTCCGGCCTGGGCTGTTCGGTCTGTCGATCGACCCCGAGGCGTCCCTGCGGGAGTACCTCGACATGTTCTACGGCGCTCGCCACCTGTCCCGTGTGGTCGTGCGGTCCACGGCCGTGGAGTTCGCCACCGCGGCCGCGCCCGGCATCAAGGACGTGCTGCTGATCGGCAAGGTCAAGGAGATGGAGCGGCGCAGGGACGACGACGGGCACTTCCACTACGACCTGATCGTGGTGGACGCGCCGCCCACGGGCCGGATCGTCAACTTCCTGCGCGCCCCGGACGCCACCACCGAGCTGGTCAACCTCGGCCCGATCCGCACCCAGGCGCAGACGCTGATCGACATGCTGATGGACGCGGAGCGGACCAACGTGGTGCTCGTCACCCTCCTCGAGGAGATGCCGGTGACCGAGACGCTCGAGGGTGCGCACGCCCTCCGCGACATGGGCGTTGCGCTCGGCCCTGTGGTCGTGAACCGGGTCATGCCCGAGCGCTTCGACGATGACGAGCGCAAGGCCATCACCGCCGATCTGGACCCGGCCGGCCTGCAGGCCATGCTGGCCGACGCGGGCGTCCGCGTCTCACCGGCGGGCGCGGACGACCTGCTCACGCTCGCCGCCGGCCATCTGGGCCGCGAGGAGCTCCAGCGCACCAGCCGCGAACTGCTGGAGCGCAGGCTCGGCCTGCCGCTGCTGGAGCTGCCCGAGCTCTACACCGACGACTTCGCCGAGCGCGAGGTGGGGCTGCTGGCCGACGCCGTCACCGACGCCGTGACCCCAGACGAGGTGAGCTGACAGTGAGCGAGGTGTTGGCCGCCGCCCGCAAGCGCGACCTCTCCAGCGCTATCGCGGAGGCGCACGTGATCGTGTGCACCGGCTCGGGCGGTGTCGGAAAGACGACGACCGCGGCGGCGTTGGCGCTCGGCGCCGCGCACGCGGGGCGGCGCACCATCGTGCTGACCATCGATCCCGCACGCCGGCTGGCCCAGTCGCTCGGGCTGCGCGCGCTGGATCACATCCCCCGCCCCGTGAAGGGCGTCGAGGGGCTCGACGCGATGATGCTCGACATGAAGCACACGTTCGACGAGGTCATCGACCGGCACGCGGAGGACGCCCGACGTGCGCGGCGGATCAAGTCGAACCGCTTCTACCAGCAGCTATCGGGCTCCCTGGCGGGCACGCAGGAGTACATGGCGATGGAGAAGCTGTACGACCTCCACATGGGCGGCGCCTACGACTGCATCGTCATCGACACGCCGCCGACGCGGAACGCGCTGGACTTCCTCGACGCGCCGAAGCGGCTGACCGACTTCCTCGAGGGCCGCTTCCTCAAGATGTTCCTGAACCCGGGGCTGAAGGCCGGACGGACGATCGGCAGGGCGGTGTCGTTCGGCACCGGCGTCTTCATGCGAGCCGCGTCCAAGATCACCGGGGCGGGCGTTCTGGAGGACCTTGGCGACTTCTTCCACTCGTTCGAGGGCATGTACGAGGGCTTCAAGGACCGCGCCCAGGCGGTCTACAAGCTGCTTTCCTCGCCCGGTTCGGCGTTCGTCGTGGTCGCCACGCCGGAACCGCCCGCGCTGCGCGAAGCGCGCTATTTCCTGCGCCGCCTCGAGCAGGACGGGATGCCCACCGCGGGGCTGGTCGTGAACCGGGTGACGCTGCCGCCACCACCGTCGCTGAAGGGCCTGTCGGCACGCAAGGCGGGCGCCGCCATCGCCGCGCTGGCGGACGGCGGCCCCGAGCAGCGCGCCGCCGGCGAGCTGCTGAGTCTCCACCTCGACCGCGTCGACGTGGCACGCCGCGAGCGCCAGGCGGTCACCAAGGGGCTGCACGGCATCGACCCGCAGGTGCTGGTCGACGTGCCCCGGCTGGCGGGCGACGTCCACGACCTGGAGGGGCTCGAGGCCGTCGGCGCCTACCTGTACCGAACGACCTGACGCGGCCAGGCGGCCGATTGCGCGGGGCGCGGCGTCGCTGGCATCCTGGCACCATCGCCCCGCCGGCCCGCCAGCCGGCGCGACCCCCTATGACCAGTCGACGAAGCCCGCGCCAGCAGCCCCACGCCCGTCGCGCCTTTGCGGCGGGTTCCGTCGGTGACGCAGGACGCGTCACGCTGCGGGTCCTGGCCATCCCCCTGCTGATCCTTGGCGCCGGCCTGCTGCTGGCCGCGACGCTCGCGCCGGGCGCCGCGCTCGCGGCATCGTGGGTGCGCACGGTGGAGGCGCAGGTGTTCGACTTCCCACCGCTGCCCGAAGACCTGCGCGAGCTGTCCGAGCGCAGCGTCATCCTCGACCGGGACGGCAACCGCCTGGCGGTCATCCGCGAGGAGGACCGCGTCCTCGTCGCACTCGACGAGGTGCCGGAGCACGTCCGCGCGGCGATCATCGCCACCGAGGATCAGGACTTCCACGAGCACGCGGGCGTCAACTGGCAGTCCATCGTCCGGGCCGCCGCGGGCAACGTGCAGGCCGGTGAGATCACCGCGGGCGCGTCGACCATCACGCAGCAGCTGGTCAAGAACCTGGTCCTTGAGACCAACGAGCAGACCCTGGACCGCAAGCTGCAGGAGGCGGTGTACGCGATCGACCTCGAGCAGCGCATGGGCAAGGACGCCATCCTCGAGAGCTACCTGAACACCGCGTTCTTCGGCAACCGCACCTACGGCGTCGCGGCGGCCGCCGAGTACTACTGGGGCAAGCCGGCGTCGCAGCTGAGCGTCTCCGAGGGTGCGCTGCTGGCGGGGCTGCTGCGCGCGCCCGAGACCAACGATCCGGTCGGCAACCCCGACAACGCCCTGGCCAGGCGCAACATCGTGCTCGGGCAGATGGCAGCGGTCGGGGCCATCCCTCGACAGGAGGCCGAACGGCTGGCGGCCGAGCCGCTGGCGCTGAACGTCCGCCCGCGCGACGACGCCACCGACAACGACGTCGTGACGTACCTGATCGAGCAGCTCAAGGCGCTGCCGGCGCTCGGCGACGACCCGGAGCGCGCGTTCCGCTACCTGGCCACGGGCGGGCTGGAGATCACCACGACCATCGACCCTGAGCTCCAGGACCTCGCCGACCAGGCCATCCGCAACCACCTGTCCGCCGAGGAGGAGCCGCTGGGCGCGCTGTCCGCGGTCGATCCGCGCACCGGTGAGCTCCTGGCCGTGGGGTTCGGTCCTCGCGACTTCGGCAAGGGCGAGGGCCAGGTCGACGTCAACCCGGCGGTCCCCGGTCTCGGGAGCCCGGGACGCCAGTCCGGGTCGGCGTTCAAGGCCTTCGAGATCGTCGCAGCGCTCGAGGACGGCCTGTCGCCGGCCTACACGATCGACACGCCCTCCCCCTACCAGCCGGCAGGCGAGTGCGCGAACCTCGCGGGCGGCTGGGAACCGGGCAACTACGCGGACTCCGGCGGCGGTGTCATGGACATGACGCGCGCGACCGCCGTCTCCAGCAACATCTACTTCTCGCACCTCGTCGACGAGGTCACGGGACCAGCGCGCCTGAAGGAGACCGCCGAGCGCATGGGCATCGCCAAGGAGCTGGGCGGGAACTGCGCGGCCGTGCTCGGCACCGACACCGTGCACATGCTGGACATGGCGTCGGCCTTCGGGACGCTGGCCAACGGCGGGGTCCACTGCGAGCCGTACGCCGTCGCCGAGGTCCGCGATCGCACCGGCCGGGTGATCCACAGCGGCGGCGACCGCTGCGACCGTGCCGTCGAGGAGGGGATCGCGGCGCGGGCCACCGCCATGCTCGAGGGCCCGATCAGCGGCGGCACGGCGTCGCGCAACGGCCAGATCGGCAGGCCTGCCGCCGGCAAGACCGGCACCACCGACGACTACAGGGACGCCTGGTTCGTGGGTTTCGTGCCGCGGCTCTCGGCGGCGGTGTGGGTGGGCCGGGAGTCCGGCAACGAGCCTCTCACACACCCGGACTGCCCGCAGGGCATGACCGGCGGTTGCGTGCCGACCGCGATCTGGGCGGACTTCATGCGCGGCGCGGTCGACGCGCTCCAGCTTCCGCCCGACGGCTTCCCCGAGCCACCGCCGCTGCCCACCTCGCAGGTTCCCGCCGTGGTCGGGCGGCAGGCGGACGACGCCCAGCGGCGGATCGCGGAGGCCGGCTTCCGGCCGATCCTCGAGACGGTCGCCGACTACCGGCCCGCCGGCACGGTCGTCGGGCAGGCGCCGGGCGGCGGGTCGCGCGCGCCGACCGGCTCGGCTGTGCGCCTGTCGGTCTCCGACGGCAGCGGCGAGGAGCCGCGGATCCCCGACCTGGTGGGCCTGACCGTGGACGAGGCGCGCGCGGCGGTCGAACGGCTCGATCTCGGCCTGTCGCTCGGGGTGGAAGAGGTGCCGGTCGACGACATCGGCCAGATCGGCGCCGTGGTCGCCCAGGACCCCGCGGCCGGCTCGCCAGCCCAGGAGGGCGGGACGGTGACCGTCGAGGTCGGACGCCAGCGCGGGCCAGAGGACGAGCCTTCGCCCACCCCCACGCCAACGGCGACGCCCACGCTCGAACCGCCCGGCGAGCGGCCCACCGGGGATCCGACGGTCGGCCCACCGCTTCCGGGACCCAGCCCCGACCCGACCGCGGAGCCCACCGAGGAACCGGGGCCTTCGCCGAGCCCAGAACCCACGGGCCCAGAACCTACGAGCCCAGAACCCACGAGCCCAGAACCCACGAGCCCAGGACCCCCCGACGACGGCCCACCAGGTCAGGACGGCGACGGTGGTGGTGGCGGCGAGGGAGACGGGTGAGCCGCAGCGCCTGGACGCGCGGCCTCTTCGGGTTGGCCGCGACAGGGAGCGCGGCGCTGGCGTGGGCCACGCTGTGGGAGCGGCAATGGTTCGCGCTGCGGCACACGACCGTGCCCGCGCTGGGGTCCGCCCCCGGGATGCTCCGCGTCCTGCATCTGTCCGACCTGCACCTGCTGCCAGGCCAGGACCGCAAGGTCGCGTTCGTCCGCTCATGCCTCGAAGCGGCCCCGGACCTGGTGGTGCTGACGGGTGACGTGCTGGGCCACCCTGACGTGATCGACGACGCGGCGGCGGCGCTGACGCTGCCGGCCGGCGTGCCTGGCCTGCTGGTCCTCGGCTCCAACGACTTCTTCGGCCCGACCTTCAAGAACCCGCTGCGCTACTTCTCCGGCCCGTCTCGAGTCAACCGCGGCCGACGGCTGGACACCGGCGCGCTTGTCCGGGGACTGCAGGGCGCCGGTTGGACCCTGATGGACAATCGCCGCGAGCCGGTCACCACACCCGCTGGCGTGGTCGACGCAGCGGGTCTCGGCGACCCCCACATGCGCCGCGACCGGGCAGCGGCCGTGGACTGGTCCAAGCCCGAGGAGGACATCGCGCTGCGGCTGGGGCTGGTGCACGCCCCCTACCTGCGTGCGCTCGACCGCTTCGACCGTTCCGGGTTCGATCTGGTGCTGGCCGGCCACACCCATGGCGGCCAGGTGCGTGTCCCCTGGCTGGGTCCGCTGGTGGTCAACTGTGACCTGCCGCTGTCCCAGGCTCGGGGCCTCTCACGCCACGGCGTGGGCCTGTGGCTGCACGTGTCGGCAGGGCTGGGGCACTCCCGGTTCGCGCCGTTGCGCTTCGCCTGCCGGCCCGAGGCCACCATGCTCGACGTCGTCGCCGCCGCTTGAGTAGGCGTGTCGGGAGGAACATGTCACCGGCGGCGAACGAGCGGGCGGCCCGGAGCGCCTGGAAGCGGGCTAGCGGCCCGGCGTTGAGCTGAGCGACTCTGGCCAGTCAGTATGCGGCGGTGAACCTGGTCCGGTGGTGGTTGGGCCGCTCGGCCTCGTCGAGCAGCGCCGCCGCGAGGTCCTCCATGGAGATCGTCGAGTTGCCCTCGGCGTCGACCAGCAGTTCGTCGGTGCCCAACCGATACTTGCCGGTGCGCTCTCCTGGCTCCAGAAGGGCGGCCGGGCTCAGATAGGCCCAGTCCACCCCGGCCTCGGCGCGGCAGGTCTCGAGCTGGTCGGCGCATGCCAGCGCGATGTCCCGCGCTGCAGCGGGGACGAAGTTCGGGTCGTCGATCACGGTCGTACCGCCGGCGCCGGGCACGGTCAGGGTCGCCGCGCCGCCGACGACCAACAGCCGAACGCCGGTCAGGGCTAGTCCGGCAAGAAGCGCCTTGGTGGTCGCGACGAGCTCGTTCTCACTGCCGGCCGCCGGGCGGGTCGCAGTGATCACGACGTCCTGGCCGGCACTCAGCTCGGCCACGTCCTCGACGTTGCCGGCGTCGCCGGCGCGCGCGTCGGCAGCGGCGTGCAGTTCGCCGAAACGGGCCGGATCGCGCACCACGGCGGTGACCTCGTGGCCGCGTGACAACGCCTCGGCCACCACTCGGCTTCCCACGTTGCCGGCCGCGCCGAACACTGTGATGCGCATGGTAGAGAGCTCCTCGATCAGTTGGTTGACGGGGCGCGCCGTGACGCGCCGGAACGAGAGCGAGCCGCTTGGCCTGGGCGCGGTCGCGCGCTGTGCGTGTTCTGGGTCTGTGCCGCCACGACGGCGGTGAGGGCGACGAGCCCGCCCAGGATCTGTGCCGCAGTGAGTTCCTGGTCGAGGGCGAGCCAGCCGAGTGCCGTGGCGACCAGGGGGCTGAGCAGACCGAGGAAAGTGACGTTGGTGGGGGACAGCGCGCGGATGCCACGGAACCAGAGGGGATAGGCGAGGGCGGCGCCGATGATCGTGAGGTAGCCGTAGCCAGCCAGGTTCGCGGCGGTCAGCGCCGCAGGCGGCGGTCCCTCGGCGAGGACGGCGACCGGGAGAAGCAGCAGCCCGCCGGCGGCGAGCTGCCAGCCGGTGGTCGCGAGCAGGGGCGCGGGCGAGGACCACCGTCTTGCGAGTACGACCCCGGTGGCCATGACGACGGCGCCACCGATTGCGGCAGCGACACCAACGCCGTCCAGTCGCGCGTCGGCTCGGAGAACGAGCAGGCCGACTCCGGCCACACCTGCTGCGGCGGCGATCGTGGTGCGCAGGGTCAGGCGCTCACCGAGCAGGCGGGCGGCGAGGCTGGCGACCAGCAGGGGCTGCGCGGCCATGATGGTGGCGGCGACCCCGCCTGGCAGCCGGTAGGCGGCGACGAACAGCAACGCGAAGAACGCCCCGATGTTGAGGGCGCCGAGCACCACTGCGCGCCACCACCAGGTCCCCTGCGGTAGGCGTCGGGTGAGGGCGACGAGCGCGAGGCCAGCTGGAAGGGCACGCACCACCGAGGCCAGTAGCGGACGGTCCGGCGGCAGCAGCTCAGTGGTGACGAAGTAGGTGGTCCCCCAGATGATGGGCGCCACCGCGGTCACCAGGATGATCCCGATCCGATTGCTTAGCATTAAGACAGTATAGCTCACCGCTAAGGTTCCCGTAGACTGAAGGCGTGGCGGATCACGTCGACCGCGTGCTGGAACAGTGGGGTGCGCAGCGCCCCGATCTGGACGTGTCACCGATGGCGGTGATCGGGCGCCTGTCGAGGCTCTCGCGACTGATCGGTGCTGAGCTGCGCCGCACGTTCAGCGCGCACGGGCTCGACGCGGCGTCGTTCGATGTGCTCGCCACCCTGCGCCGCAGTGGACCACCACACCGCCTGACCCCGGCCGAGCTGATGCGGGCGGCCATGGTCACCTCGGGGGCCATCACGCAGCGTCTCGACCGCCTCGAGACTCGCGGCCTGGTTACGCGCACCCCCAGCGAAACCGACGGCCGCGGCGTGCACGTCGCTCTCACCAACGACGGTCGCGCGCTCATCGACCAGGCCCTGCCCGACCACGTCGACACCGAGAACCGGCTGCTCGCTGCGCTCACGAGGACCCAGCGGGACGACCTCGCCGACGCACTCCGGAATCTCTTGGAGTCGCTCGGCGACACGACAGACTGACTCGCGGGCACCGCTTGTCAGCGCGGCCAGCCAGCTACAAGCCTCGTTTGCCGATGGGGACACGTTCCGTACAAGCACCCCCCCCGCTGCCGGATTGAGGCCGGGGCGCGGGGGACCTACACTGCGACGATGCGCGTGCCCCAGTGCCGCGCTGCACGGGATGTAGCGCAGCTTGGTTAGCGCGCCACGTTCGGGACGTGGAGGCCCCGGGTTCAAATCCCGGCATCCCGACGAAGAAGCACGACGCCACGTGTTCCGCCCTGAGGCTCCACCAACCCAGGGCGGGATCGTGGGCGTGCACCCGTCGCCTTCCTGAGGCTACGTCGGGTGGTCCCCAATACGACCGACGCCCGCAGGCGCCGGGTCGCGCCATAAGGCAAGATCCACGGGCATGCACGATGTTTTCTCCCGCCGCGAGCTGAACCGTGCGCTGCCACCCGGCAACCGCTGCTGCGCCCCCACCCGGAGGATGAGAATCGCCTGCCGCAAGCTGGTCCGACACTGTGTCGGAACAGCCACGCATAGCGCCGGAATCTCGACACGGGGTCGACCCCGGGGGGCTCGGGCGCATTCACATGTCAGCCAGAGACGGCACGGATGAGCTCCAGCTCACTGGTGACGACCTCGGCCAGACGGCGGACGCCCTCACGGATGCGCTCCTCCCGGGCGGAGGAGAAGCAC
>JACDBB010000143.1 GCA_013695145.1 Euzebyales bacterium | reverse complement strand
TCGCGTCCGATGCGCTCGGCCTCGGCCTTGCCGATGCCCTTGACCTTTCGCAGCGCGACCGTGACGTTGCCGAGCACGGTCATGTGCGGGAAGAGGTTGAAGCTCTGGAACACCATCCCCACTCGCTGACGCAGCTCGTCGATGTTGGCTTTGGGATCCGTGAGGCCGACGCCGTCGAGCTCCACACTGCCCGCGGTGGGCTCCTCGAGCAGGTTCACGCAGCGCAGCAGCGTGGACTTCCCGGACCCGGAGGGGCCGATGACGCACACGACCTCCCGCTCTGCGATCTCGAGGTTCACATCCCTGAGGACCTCCAGGGTCCCGAAGGACTTGCACAGCCCGCGCAGCGCCACCCTCGGCGTCGCCGCCATCAGTGCTCGGTCCTGACCGACAACCTGGCCTCCTCGGCCTGGCCGCCGAGCGGTTTGCCCTCGCGCAGGCGCCTGTCCATGTGGTTGACGAGCCGGGTCAGCGGCACGGTGATGACGAGGTAGGCGATCCCCGCCATGACGACCGCCGAGGAGTTGCCGGTCTGCTGCTGGAGGTTCTGACCGATCCGGAACAGGTCCCGGTCGCCGGTCGCGAACCCGAGGATGTAGACCAGGCTCGAGTCCTTGGTGATCGCGATGAACTCGTTGGTGAGCGGTGGCAGCACTCGGCGCAGGCCCTGCGGGATGATGATCAGCCGCATTGCCGTCAGGTACGGCATGCCGAGGCTGCGCGCGGCCTCCATCTGGCCCTTGTCGACGCTCTGGATGCCTGCCCTGAAGATCTCGCCGATGTAGGCGGTGGCGATCAGCCCGAGCGCGAGGACGCCGTAGGCGACCTGGACGCGTCCGAACGGCCGGACGCCCGCGATCGGCAGCCCGACGCCGATCAGGAAGATCGTGAGGATGGCGGGCAGCCCGCGGAAGATGTCGATGTAGACGACTCCTGGGAGCCGCACCCACCAGCGACGCGAGATGGTCAGCAGAGCGAGCAGCATGCCGGACACCAGCCCGATCAGGATCGCGCCGACACTGACCGTCAGGGTGACCCGCAGGCCCTCGGTGACGAGCGCGGGCAGGGCGTCGCGCATGAGCCCGAGATCGAAGAACAGCTCGATCACGCGCTCCATCGCCTACCTCCTGGCGAGATCCGGGCCGCCTGGGTGGTGTCCCTACTGGAACTGCTCCGGCACGTCGCCCTCGAACCAGGTCGAGTAGATCTCCTCGTAGGTACCGTCGGTGATGATCGCCTCCAGCTCGGCGTTGATGGCGTCTCGCAGCGCCTCGCTGTCCTGCGGGAGGCCGATGCCGTACAGCTCGTCGGTGTCGACCTCCTCGGCCAGCTCGACGGTGTCGGTCCCCTCAACCCGGGCGCCGACGACCGGCAGGTCGATGAACACCGCGTCGATCTGGTCGCCCTCGAGCGCGCTGAACGCCGCCTCCGAGGTCGGGAAGGACACGATCTCAGCGGCCGAGAACTCCCCGGTCGCGTACTCCTCGCCCGTCGTGCCCGACTGCACCCCCACACTGACGCCCTCGGCCAGGTCGTCGACGGAGGCGATGTCCGAGCCCGCCGCGACCGCCAGCGCCTGGTTGGCCGCGAAGTACGGGTCGCTGAACGCGATGGTCTCCTGGCGCTCCTCGGTGATGGTGATCGCGGAGATGATCGCGTCGAACTGGCCGCCGGCGAGCGCGGTGAAGATCCCGTCGAACGGGGTGTTGACGAACTCGACCTGGAGGCCGAGCCGCTCGCCGATCTCATTCATGAGATCGATGTCGAAGCCCTTGTTCTCGCCGTCCTCGATGAACTCGAACGGCTCGAACGCGACATCCGAGCCGACCAGCAGCTGCCCCTCGGCGATGAGGCTGAGCTCCGCGTCGGTCCCCGCGGCGTCGGTTCCCGCCTCCGTGGTCGCGGCCGCGTCCGTCGCCGTCGCGGCGGTCGTCCCCGCTGCGTCCGTCGTCACCGGATCCGCAGGGGCGGGGTCGGCCGCCGTGTCCTCCTCACCGCAGGCGGCAAGCAGCAGTGCCAGAGCGGCGCACAATGCGACGGCCAATCGCCGTCTGGAAGCGAGCGGGCGGGTCACGCGGCGCCTGCGAGTCATATTCGTCTCCTTGACAGTTGGCGTGCTCAACGGCGCGCTCGGCTCAGCCGTCCGCGCCGCCCTCCGGGTCGGTGTAGCGGGCGACGACCTGCTCGGCGACCGCCTTCATGGTCAGCCGCTGCTCCATCGCGGTCTTCTGCAGCCACCGGAACGCAGCGGGTTCGCTCAGGCCCTCCTGCGCCTGCAGCAGGCCTTTCGCGCGCTCGACGAGCTTGCGCGCCGCCAGCCGGTCCGTGAGATCGCCGACCCGGTCCTCCAGGCCCTGCATGTCCCGGAAGCGGCTGGCCGCGATCTCGATAGCCGGCAGCAGGTCGTGCTTCTGGAATGGCTTGACGAGGTAGGCCATGGCCCCCGCCCTGCGCGCCTTCTCGATGAGGTCGCGCTGACTGAACGCGGTCAGGATGAGCACGGCGGACAGCCGTTCGGACGTGATGGCCTCGGCGGCCTGGATGCCGTCCATCACCGGCATCTTGAGGTCGAGGATGGCTAGGTCTGGCCGCAGCTCCCTGGCGAGGCGCACCGCGGTGGCGCCGTCGGACACCTCGGCGACGACGTCGAAACCCTCCTCGATCAGCATCTCCTTGAGGTCCAGGCGGATGAGCGCTTCGTCCTCGGCGATGAGCACGCGTATCCCGCGGTCCTTCGTGGCCGCGTCCGCGGTGGCCGTGCCCTTGGTCCCGGGGGTCGCGGTCTGCGTCCCTGCGGTCTGCGCTGACGCCGTCGTGTTCTCGCTCACCTGCTGCTCCTCATCCGTCACCTCGACCCGCCTCTGTCCGCGGGAGCAGCCGCTCGAGCAGCGCGTCCTGCTCGGCGACCAGCTCCGCAACCCTTGCCACTGCCTCATCGTGCTGCCGCCTGACCCGGCGCAGGCCGTCCTGCGCGTCGCCGCGCTCGCGGTCGGCCAGCGGCGTCTGGGATACCACCGCCCTCGTGTCGGCGTCGTCGGCGAGCTCGCGAGCGTAGGTGACCTGTTCGTCCAACACGCGCAACTCCGCCCGCAGCCGCGCCATCTCCTGGCGCACCTGCGCAAGGCGCTTCTCCACGTTGCCGCCGAGTCGCACGCGCACCCCGTCGATCAGGCCGGTGCCCCGACGCGGCACGCGACCGAGCGCACCGCCGGGGCGGAGGCACGGAGTCTAGCGGCCGCGCCGGGGCGGTCAGATTGACGCAGCCGGCCAGCGGGCCTCCGCGCGGGTGTCCCGCACTGTGTCGTGTTGTGCTCCGGGAGGGACTCGAACCCTCACGCCCGAAGGCAACGGGACTTGAATCCGTCGCGTCTGCCAGTTCCGCCACCGGAGCAGGTGTCACGATGCTACCCGGCATCCTGAGCCGCTGAACCGACAAGGCGAGTCGCTCACACCGGCTCGGGGCCGCACAGCACCGAGGTTGGACTACAGTCGCCAGTGCACGACGACAACCCGTCCGGCCATCGCAGGAGGCCGCTCGCCATGCACGTCGCCATCACCGGCTCTTCCGGCTTCCTGGGCACGGCGCTCACGAGCTTCCTCACCGCGGGTGGCCACGAGGTGACCCGGATCGTGCGACGCCCGCCCACCGGCTCCGGCGAGATCCGGTGGGATCCCCAGGCGGGCGAGCTCGACCCCGAGGCGCTGCGCGGTGTGGACGCGATCGTGCACCTGGCGGGCGAGGGCATCGCCGAGCGCCGCTGGACCGACGCGCAGAAGCGCCGCATCCTGGAGTCCCGGACCACGGGGACCACGCTGATCGCGCGGACCATGGCTGCGCTCGCCGGCGACGGTGGGCAGGGGCCACGGACCTTGGTCTCCGTCTCGGCGATCGGCTACTACGGCGACCGGGGCGACGAGGTCCTGACCACAGACGCCGGACCTGGATCAGGTTTCCTGCCCGACGTGTGCGTGGCGTGGGAGGCCGCGGCGGATCCCGCGCGGCAGGCGGGCATCCGGGTGGTCCACCCGCGCATCGGCATCGTGCAGAGCCCCGACGGCGGCGCGCTGGGCAGGAGCCTGCCGCTGTTCAAGCTGGGCCTCGGTGGCAGGTTCGGCAGCGGCCGCCAGTACTGGAGCTGGATCACCCGCGACGATGTGGTGGGTGTCATCCATCATGCCCTGGTGGCCCCCGATCTGAGCGGCGCCATCAACGCCACGGCCCCCAACCCGGTGACCAACGCGGAGTACACCCGCATCCTCGGACGGGTGCTCGGCCGGCCGGCGGTGCTGCCGATCCCCAAGGCCGGGCCCGCCGCGCTCCTCGGCTTCGAGCTCGCGGGCGACCTGCTGTTCAGCAGCGCGCGGGTCCTCCCCGAGAACGTGCTCGCCAGCGGCTACAACTTCCAGCACCCGACGCTTGAGGCGGGCCTCCGCGCGACGCTCGGTCGGTAACCGGCGCCGGACGCCCGATCAGGCGACGCTGGCGGACCGCCGACAGCCGTCGGCGAGCTCGCGGACCAGCGCCGCGACCGCCTCGGGGCCGCCCTCGCCCGCCGCGCGCACCGCGGCGGACCCGACGATCACGCCGTCGGCGAAGCCCGCGACCTCGGCGGCGTGCGCGCCGGTGGTCACGCCGATGCCCACGCACACTGGCCGGTCGGTGACGTCGCGCAGCCGCGTCACCAGCGGTCCTGCCATCGCTGACAGCGACTGACGCTCCCCGGTCACACCCAGGGTGGAGGTGGCGTAGACGAAACCGGTCGACGCGTCGGCGACCGCCTGGAGCCGGTGGTCGCGGGAGGTCGGCGCCGCCAGGAAGACCGTGTCGAGGTCTCCTCCCGCCGCGGCCTTGCGCCAGCGGGCGCCCTCCTCTGCCGGCAGGTCGGGCAGGATCGCCCCGGCCAGCCCCGCAGCGCGGCACGCGGCGGCGAAATCGTCGAGGCCGTCGGCGCGGGAGCTTCCGGCGGTCGCGCGGCCCTCCTGGCCTGGACCGGGGTAGTGCCACGCGAGGTTGTAGTAGGTCATCACCAGAGTCGGGACGTCGACGGCGGCGGTCAGCCGTGCGCACACGGCGAAGTCGTCGTCGGGGGTGCAGCCGGCGTCCAACGCCACCTGGTTGGCCGCCTGGATCGTCGGGCCATCCATCAGCGGGTCGGAGTAGGGAAAGCCCACCTCGAGCAGGTCGGCGCCCGCCCCCGCCGCAGCCTCCAAGCACGCGCGCGACGTCTCCAGGTCGGGGTAGCCCGCCGGCAGGTAGATCACGAGCGCGGCGCGCCCGTCGGTGTTGGCGGCTCTGATCGCCGCCGTCACGTCTCCCCTCACGCGTCCACCATGCGGAGCACCTCGGCGACCTCGTCGACGTCCTTGTCGCCGCGCCCGGAGAGGTTCAGCACGACCACCGCGTCGGGGCCCAGCCGCCGAGCCAGCTCCACGGTCGGCACGACCGCGTGCGCCGGCTCCAGCGCGGGGATGATGCCCTCCAGCTCGCACAGCAGGCGGAATCCCTCGAGGGCCTGCTCGTCGGTCGCCGAGGTGTAGGTGGCGCGTCCGGTGTCGTGCAACCAGGCGTGCTCGGGCCCGACCCCTGGGTAGTCGAGCCCGGCGGACACCGAGTGGGTGGGACGGACCTGCCCGTAGTCGTCCTGCAGCACGAACGAGCGGGCGCCGTGCAGGATCCCCTCGCTGCCGCCGCTCAGGGTCGCCGCGTGCCGCCCGGTGTCGACGCCGTCGCCGCCGGCCTCGACGCCGACCAGGCGGACATCGGTGTCGCCGATGAACGGGTGGAACAGCCCCATGGCGTTGGAGCCGCCGCCAACGCAGGCGACGACGGCGTCGGGCAGTCGTCCTTCTCGCCCGAGCAGCTCGGCGCGCACCTCCTCGCCGATGACCTTGACGTACTCGCGGACGATCATCGGGAACGGGTGGGGCCCCACAACCGAACCGATGAGGTAGTGGGTGGTCTCGACGTTGGTCACCCAATCGCGCATCGTCTCGTTGATCGCGTCCTTGAGGGTGCGCGTGCCGCTGGTGACCGGCACCACCTCGGCGCCCATCAGCCGCATGCGGATGACGTTGAGGCGCTGCCGACGGCAGTCCTCCTCGCCCATGTAGACGATGCACTCCATGCCCAGCAGCGCGGCGATGGTCGCGGCCGCCACACCGTGCTGGCCCGCGCCGGTCTCGGCGATGATGCGTCGCTTGCCCATGCGCTCGGTGAGCAGTCCCTGGCCCAGGACGTTGCACAGCTTGTGGCTGCCGGTGTGCGCGAGGTCCTCGCGCTTCAGGTAGATGCGCGCGGCTGCGCCGTCCGGGCCGGCGGCGTGCGCGGACAGGCGCTCTGCGAGGTACAAGGGGGTCGGCCGACCGCCGTAATGGCGACGGAGCTCGCTCATGCGCGCGCCGAACGCCTCGTCCGCCTGCGCCGAGTGGAACGCCGCCTCGAGCTCGTCGAGCGCCGCGATGAGCGCCTCGGGGACGAAGCGTCCCCCGAAGCGGCCGTAATGGCTGAGATCGGGCGGAGCGATGGTGGGGGTGGTCACGCGGTGGTCCTGACGGTCGCGGTGGCCAGCGCGCGCGTGGCCGCCTCCGGGTCGATAGCCGTGGCCAGGTGCTCACCCACCAGGACGGCGTCAGCACCTGCGTCGCCGGCGCGGCGGACGGCGTCGGGGCTGTCGATGCCGCTCTCGGCGACGGCGAGGCAGCCGCGCGGCAGGGCGGCGACACAGGCTGCGAACCGGTGCGGGTCCACCTGCAGGGTGGCCATGTCGCGGGCGTTCACCCCGACCACCGGGCGGGCTGGGCCGGCGGCCTCCAGCGCGGCCCCCGCGCGGCGGGCCTCGCTCACGTCGTGGACCTCGACCAGCGCTTCGATCCTGGCCTCGTCGCACACGCGCAGCAGGGCGACAAGCTCGCGGTCGTCCAGCGCCGCGACGATGAGCAGCGCCGCGCTCGCCCCCGCGCGCCTTGCCTCCCACACCTGGTAGGCGTCGACGAGGAAGTCCTTGCGGATGACGGGGACCGCGACGGCCGCGGCTGCGGCCTCCAGGTCGCCCAGGGTGCCGTGGAAGTGCGCCGGCTCGGTCAGGACGCTGATGGCGCACGCGCCGCCGCGCGCGTAGGCGGCGGCGCGCGCGGCCGGGTCGGGGACCCATGCGATGTGCCCGCGCGAGGGGCTGGCTCGCTTGACCTCGGCGATGACGCCAACGCCTGGAGCGGCCAGGGCGCCGGCCAGGGACGGCACGGCGGGCGCCGGTGACGCCCGCAACTGCGCGAGCGGCACCAGCCGCGCGGCCTCGGCCACGCGCTGCCGCGCATCGGCGCACGCTTGCCTCAGGAACCCGCTCATCGCTCAGCTCGCTTCATGACGCCCCATCGTAGAGCCCGCGTCATGGACTAGACAGGCTGGAAGTCGTCGAGGTGCACCACCTCGCCGTCGGAGAGCGCATCGAGCAGCAGGCCCTCGCGCAGGCCCCAGTCGCACAGCTCCAGGTGCTCGAGGTCGAAGGCGGCCATGGCGGCGAGCAGCACGGTCCCGCCCGCGGGCAGAAGGTCGGCTCGGCTGTCGGAAATGCCGGGCAGGCTGAGACGCTCGCCGGTCGGCAGCGTGCACACCTGGGTGTACGCGCGCTCCAGCTGATCGCGCGTCACGACCACGCCGCGCACACGCTCGGGCGCGGCACCGAGCGCCAGCGCCAGCCCGAGGCGGCCGAGGTCGCGGATCGTGCCCGCGGTGGCCGCGGCTCGTGGTGGCGCGGCACGCTCGCCGCGCAGCCCGCTCACCTCTCGAGCGACGGGCTGCAGCTGCGCCAGCGCGTCGGCGTGCAGGTCGACCCGCTCGAGGAACCGGGGCGGGTCGTGCCGCAGCCGGTCGCGCACCGCGGCCGCGCCCAGAGGCAGCGACGCGGCGGCGGCGAGCGGGCCCGCTCGTCCGTAGGAGACCTCGAAGCTGCCGCCGCCCAGGTCGAAGCCGAGCAGCTCGGCGTCGGCTGGCACCCGCAGCGCCGCGTGCATCCCACGAAGGCTGAGATAGCCCTCCTGCAGGCCGCTGATGACGGTCACCTCGATGCCGTGGCGATCGAACAGGCGCTCACGCAGCTTGACCGAGTCACCCGCCTGACGAAGCGCCTGCGTGCCCACAGCCGCGATCAGGTGCGCGCCCGCGTCACGCGCGAGCGCGACCAGCTCGGCGAACGCGTCGCCGGCGCGGCGTCGCCCGTCGCGGCCCAACTCGCCGTCGCGGGCCACCGGTTCGGCGAGCCGCAAAGTCAGCTTGCGGGTCACCACGCGCTTGATCGTGCCGCCCGCGACCGTGTCGGCGACCAGCAGGTGGAAGGAGTTGGAGCCCAGATCCAGGGCGGCGAGACGCGTCACGTGTCGCGCTCCGCCGCGTCGCCATCCAGCTCCGGATCGCCTGCAGGCGACTCGCTCGCCAGCCGCCATTCAGCCTCGTCCGGATCCTCCTCGTCGAGGTCGTAGCGGGCGCCGAGGCGGGGCGGCGGAGCCGGCCGCAGCGCCGTGAACCCCGCGGCGCCGACGCCAGCCGCCGCCACGAGGCCGAACCAGGCGCTGCCACCGATCTCCCCTGGCAGCCCGGCCGCACGCGCGATCCCCACCGCGGCCGCCCCGATGCCCGCGGCGCCGAGCAGCACGAGCAGCGCGCCGACGCCGCGCTGCAGCCAGCCGCGCGCGACGACGAGCAGCATCCCGGCGATCGCGGCCGCCACGCCGATCGGCAGGGTGAGGCCGACCAGGTCCACGCCCGCGGTCGCGATCTGCTCGGTCCGCTCGACGCCGCCCAGCTCGGTGCTCACGGTCTCGACCACCCAGGCGCCGGTCGACGCGCCAACCAGCCCGAGGCCGGAGGCCACCCCGAGCGCGACCGCCGCCCCTGCCCGGCCTGTGGCCACGCCTAGCGTTCCTCGCCGAGACGCTCCGCGGCGCGGACGGCGGCGAGGAGTGCCATCGCCTTGTCCCTGGTCTCGGCGTACTCGCGCTCCGCGACGCTGTCGGCGACCACGCCGGCGCCCGCCTGGACGTGGGCGAAGCCGCCGCGGAACAGCAGCGTGCGGATCGCGATGCACAGGTCGAGGTCGCCGGCGAGGTCGAGGTACCCGATCCCGCCGCCGTACAGACCGCGGCGGGTCGGTTCCAGTTCGTCGATGATCTCCATGGCTCGGACCTTCGGCGCACCCGACAGGGTGCCGGCGGGGAAGGTCGCGCGCAGCACGTCGACCCCGCTGACCCCAGGGCGCAGCGCACCGGTCACCTTCGACAGCAGATGCATGATGTGGCTGTAGCGAACAACGTCCATGAAGTCGGTGACGCGCACCGTCCCCAGCCGACTGACGCGCCCCAGGTCGTTGCGGGCGAGGTCGACGAGCATGACGTGCTCGGCGCGCTCCTTGTCGTCGCCGCGCAGGTCCGCCTCAAGCTTGGCGTCCTGCTCATCGGTCGCCCCGCGCGGGCGGGAGCCGGCGATCGGCCAGATCTCCGCGCGCCTGCCCTTGACGGTCACCAGCGCCTCGGGGGACGAACCGACGATCGCGGTCATCCGGCCGTCGGGTTCGGGCAGCTCGAACAGATACATGTACGGCGAGGGGTTGATGACCCTCAGCACCCGGTAGACCGTGAAGGGATCGGCCGCGGTCTCCAGCGAGAACCTCTGCGACGGCACGATCTGGAAGGCGTCGCCAGCCGCGATGTGCGCCTTGGCGCGCTCGACCGCCTCCAGGTAGTCGTCGCGACTCATGTTGGCGCGAGCGTCGGTGACCTCGGCCGCCCGCGGCGGCGGCACCGGCGGTGCGTGCGCGCTGGTGCCCAGGCCGGCCACCAGCTCCTCGGAGGCCGCGACCGCCGCGTCGTAGGCCGCGCCGGGCTCGCGACCCGCACGGACGTTGGTCACCACCAGCAGGCGCTGCCGCAGGTGGTCGAACGCCACCAGCTGCCCGGGAAAGGCCAGCCGCACGTCGTCCATGCCGAGATCGTCGACCCCGCTGTCGGGCAGCCGCTCGATGAAGCGCACGGCGTCGTAGCCGATGTAGCCGACCGCTCCGGCGAACAGCGGCGGCAGACCCGGGAGTTCCGGCGTGCGCAGCGCGGGCAGCAGGACGTCGAGGGTGGCAAGCGGGTCGCCGGTCGCGGCTGCGTCGCGGGCGGCCGCGGGGGCGTCGCCGGTCAGCTCGACACAGCCCGCGCGGGCCCGCAGCTCGAGGAAGGGGCGCAGGCCGATGAACGAGTAGCGGCCCCAGCGCTCGCCCCGCTCGACGGACTCCAGCAGGAACCTCGGCCCGCCGGCGTGCCGCAGGCGGTCGTAGACGCCCAGCGGTGTCGACAAGTCGGCGAGCACCTCGCGCCACACGGGCACGACGGCGTGGTCATGGCACAGGGCCGCGAACTCCTCGCGCGAGGGCTGGTAGGCGGCGGCGGTCACGGCGCCGGCGTGCGCAAGGGCCGGTGGAAGCAGCTGCCCGCTCCGGTGTGGCACGCGCCCTGGCCCCGCTGGTCGACCCGCACCAGCAGCACGTCGGCGTCGCAGTCCGCGACGATCTCCACCACCCGCTGGGTGTTGCCGCTGGTCGCGCCCTTGTGCCAGGGCTGGAGACGGGACCGTGACCAGAAGACCGTCTCGCCTCGCTGGACGGTCTGGTTCAGGGTCTCGGCGGTCATCCACGCCATCATCAAGACCTCGCCGGTGTCGTGCTGCTGCACGATGGCAGGGATCAGCCCGCGGTCGTCGAACCGCAGGTCGGAAGGCGGCACGGGGATGAGCTGGTCGGGCACGATCAGCAGCCTATCCGTACGCCCGCGCTGTGCCCTGTGTCCGGGCACCGACATCGGTTCACGCCGCCCGCGGCCTCACGCGGGCTCCACGGGACGCGGTGCGGACACTTTGTACGAACCCTCGGTACGAAATGTCCGCGCTACCGAGTCCACGGGGGGACACCCCTAGCCCTAGCGGCGGACCGGGATGCCCGCGAGGGCCATGGCGTCCTTGACCTGGCGGACCCGCAGCTCACCGAAGTGGAAGATCGAGGCCGCCAGCACCGCGGCGGCGCCGCCGATCGCGACGCCTTCGACCATGTGCTCGGCGCTGCCGGCGCCGCCGGACGCGATGACGGGAACGTTCACGGCCGCGGTGACCGCGGCCAGCAGCTCGAGGTCGAAGCCGACCTTGGACCCGTCACGGTCCATCGAGGTCAGCAGGATCTCGCCCGCGCCTCGCCGCTCGCACTCGACGGCCCAGGCGACGGCGTCGCGGCCCGCCGGCCGGCGGCCGCCGTGGGTGTAGACCTCGAAACCGTCCTCGACGCTCCGCTTGGCGCGGCGCGCGTCGATCGCCGCCACCACGCACTGGCTGCCGAAGGCGTCGGCCGCCTCGCTCAGCAGCTCGGGGCGCGCGACGCCCGCCGTGTTGATCGCGACCTTGTCGGCGCCCGCGCGCAGCAACCTCCGCGCGTCCGCAACCGAACGCACGCCGCCACCGACCGTCAGCGGGATGAACACCTGCTCGGCGGTCGTCGCGATCACGTCGTAGATCGACTCGCGCTCGTCACTGGAGGCGGTGATGTCGAGGAAGACGAGCTCGTCCGCCCCCTCCGCGTCGTAGCTCGCCGCGAGCTCGGCCGGATCGCCCGCGTCGGAAAGCTCGACGAACCGCACCCCTTTGACGACGCGCCCGGCGTCGACGTCCAGGCACGGGATGACCCGCGCCGCCAGCCCCTCCCCGACAGGTGCGGCGATCACCCGTTCACCGCGCCCAACGCGTCGGGCAGCGTGAAGCGCCCGGCGTACAGCGCCTTGCCGACGATCGCGGCGTCGACCTGGGGGTGCGCGCTCGCCAGCGCGCGCAGGTCATCGAGGCTCGACACTCCGCCGCTGGCGGTGACCCTTGCCGTCGTCGCCTCGGCGACCTCGACCAGCCGCTCGACGTTGGGTCCGGCGAGCATCCCATCACGGCCGATGTCGGTGAACACGAAGCGCGCGACCCCCATCAGCGTGAACTGGCGGAGCGCGGAGAACAGGTCCCCCGACTCGATGGTCCACCCGCGGGCCCTGAGGATGGAGCCCTCGGCGTCCAGGCCCACCGCGATCTTGTCGCCGTGGCGGGCGACCGCGGCGGCCACGAAGGAGGGCTCCTCCAGCGCCATCGTGCCGATCACGACGCGGCTGGCGCCGTAGCCGACCGCCCCGTCCAGGTCGGACATGGAGCGGATGCCACCGCTGGCCTGCACCGGCACGCCCGTGGCGTCGACGATGTCCTCAATTAGATGGCGGTTGCGCGGCTCGCCGTCGAAGGCCGCGTCGAGGTCCACCACGTGCAGCGCGGCGGCTCCCTGCTCGGCGAACCGCAGGGCAACCGCCACCGGATCGGCGTCGTACACCGTCTCGGCGTCCGCGCGTCCTTGTTCCAGCCGCACCGCGCGGCCACCGCGGATGTCGATGGCGGGATACAGCGTCAGCGCGCTCATCGAAGGTCCGGTGCTCGGGGCCAGGGAAGCACCCCAGGATACGTGCGCTACCCGCCAGCCCCGACACCGTGTCGAGATTCCTGCCCCTGCCGAGCCCGGCCCGACACCGTGTCGACATTCCTGCGGCCGC
The DNA here is from genome assembly GCA_013695145.1 of Euzebyales bacterium. Taxonomy (GTDB): domain Bacteria; phylum Actinomycetota; class Nitriliruptoria; order Euzebyales; family Egibacteraceae; genus JACDBB01. Next base: position 54,954 of record JACDBB010000143.1, on the reverse strand, counting down.
CGCACCCCGGCACCGCCGCACCCCGGCCCGTCGGCCTACTACAGAAGTCGGACCCATCTCGCAGCTCCCCGGTTACGAATGACGAGCGATGGACATCTCGGTCGCTGACCCGACGCGCGCCAGCGTCACGTCCCCTCCCCCCCGACGGTTGACCGCCGCGCTGGCGGGCGTGCTGGCCGCAGCCGCGGCGCTCGCCACGGGCGAGCTCGCCGCCGGCGTCGCGCGCGTGTTCGTCTCCCCCGTCGAGGCCGTCGCCGAGTCGATTATCGACCTCGCACCAGGCCCCGTCGAGCGCTTCGCTGTCGAGACGTTCGGGTCGGACAACAAGCTGGTGCTGGTCGCCGGCACGCTGGTGATCGCCGCGCTGCTCGGCGCCGTGCTGGGCATGGCGGCCCGCCGGCGCCCCCTGGTGGGCGTAGCTGGCCTGGCGGTGCTCGGCGTCCTCGGCGTGGGCGCCACGCTCTTCCGCGGCGGCGAGGTCCTGGCTGCGGTGCCCAGCGTCATGGCCGCGCTCGGCGGCGCGATCGCGCTGCTCGCTCTGCTGCGCGCAGCCCCCGGCCCGGCCGCCGCATCCCAAGAGGGGGCTTCCGGAGGCGGCGGCCTGGGCCGAGCGGGCGCCGGCAGCCGGCGATCCTTCCTGATCTTGGCGGGCAGCGTCGCGGCCGCCACCGCGGCCGGCGCCGCCGGAGGTCGCGCGCTGGCGACGCGGTTCACCGCCGCCTCGTCACGAGCCGTGGTGACGGTCCCGTCAGCCGCCCAGTCTCTGAGCCCGATCCCGGACGGCGTCTCCTTCGGCATCGACGGTGTCGCACCGTTTGTCACCCCATTCGACCAGTTCTACCGTGTGGACACTGCGCTCACGATCCCGCAGGTCCCCGTCGAGGGATGGACGCTGTCGGTGGGCGGCATGGTGGTGGACCGCCTCGACCTCAGCTACGACGACCTGCTGGACCGTGAGTTGGTCGACGCCGACATCACGTTGTCCTGCGTATCGAACACGGTCGGCGGCGACCTGGTCGGCCACGCCCGCTGGACTGGCGTGCGCCTGGCCGACCTGCTCGACGAGGCCGGCGTGGACCCCGCCGCCGACCAGGTCGTCGGCCGCTCCGTCGACCGCTACACGTGCGGGTTCCCCGTGGAGGCCGCATACGACCGCGACACGCTCGTCGCGGTCGGCATGAACGGCGAGCCGCTGCCGATCGAGCGGGGCTTTCCCGCGCGGCTGGTGACACCAGGCCTGTACGGCTACGTGTCGGCGACCAAGTGGCTGTCGGCCATCGAGCTGACGACGTTCGACGCGTTCGACCAGTACTGGGTCCCGCGCGGCTGGGACGAGCAGGCACCCGTCAAGACCATGGCGCGCATCGACGTGCCCCGCAGCCTCGAGAGCATCCCACCGGGCGAGACCGACATCGCGGGTGTCGCATGGGCTCAGACCCGCGGCATCGAGCAGGTCGAGGTCCGCATCGACGACGGCGACTGGGTCTCAGCCGAGCTCGCCGAGGCGTCGGGCGCCGACGCCTGGCGCCAGTGGAGGCTGCGCTGGGACGCGACCCCCGGCCCCCATCGCATCAGCGTCCGCGCCACCGACGGAACCGGCGAGCTCCAGACCGAGGAGCGCGCCGAGCCGTTCCCGAACGGCGCGAGCGGCTGGATGACCCTGCGGATCACGGTCGACGACGCATGACACCCACAGATCTCACCCCGACGGGCGACGGCCACCCTGGCCGGACCGCTCGCGCGAACCGACCGACCAAGGAGAGTTCCTTGTTTGCGAACCTGAAGCTCCGAACCGCTCTGCTGATCATGCCCCTCGCGCTGATCGCGGCGGCCTGCGCCAGCGAGGACACCAGTGCGCCGGTGGAGCCGACCGACCCCGCGGCCGCCGAGCCGACCGAGGACATGGCCACCGAGGACATGGCCACCGACGACATGGCCACCGACGACATGGCCACCGACGACATGGCCACCGACGACATGGCCACCGACGACATGGCCACCGACGACATGGCCACCGACGACATGGCCACCGACGACATGGCCACCGAGGACATGGCCACCGAGGACATGGCCATGGGCGACTCCGCGGAGGCGTGTGACGCCGACGCCATCGTCGCCGCCGTGGAGGGCGGCCCGGAAGACGGCACGCTCGCCGGCATGACCGACGACCCCGTCGGCACCGCCGCCTCCAGCAACCCCGTCCTGACCACCCTGACAACCGCGGTCACCGAGGCGGGGCTGGTCGACACCCTGAACAGCGCCGACGCCCTGACCGTCTTCGCCCCCACCGACTGCGCGTTCGCCGCGCTGGACCCCGAGACCCTTGACGCCGCCCTCGCCGACCCGGACGGGCTGCTGACCGACGTGCTTGGGTTCCACGTCGTCCCCGGCGAGCAGCTGACCGCGGCCGACCTGGCCGAGGTCACCGAGCTGGAGACCTTCACGGGCGCGACCCTGCCGATCGAGGCCGACGGCGAGACCATCACCGTCGGCGGTGGCCAGGCCACCGTCGTGGTCCCTGACATCGAGACCGCCAACGCCACGGTGCACCTGATCGACACCGTGATGATGCCGGAGGGCTAGTTCCCACCGGTCCGCGCATGAGCGGGGTCCCTGCCAACCAGCAGGGATCCCGCTTCGCGTCCCAGCCACCCGCTCGTTGAACGTCTGATCCGGGATCCCGGATCAGACGTTCAACGAACGCACGAAGTTGGCCAGCAGGCGGGCGCCGACCTCCGCGGACTTCTCGGGATGGAACTGGGTGCCCGCGACGCTGCCGGTGCGCACCACGCAGGGAAAGCCGGGACCGTAGTCGCAGACCGCCCGGACGTGCTCGTCCTCTCCCGGTTCCGCGTAGTAGGAGTTGGCGAAGTAGCAGCGCTCGCCGTCCATGCCCTCCAGCAGCGGGTCGTCGGCGACGACCCGGACGCGGTCCCAGCCCATGTGGGGCACGACCACGTCCGCGGGCAGGCGCCGCACCCGGCCGGGCACCAGGCCCAGCCCGACAGCGCCGGGGTCCTCCTCGCTGGTGGCGTACAGGATCTGCATGCCGACGCAGATGCCGAGCACCGGCCGGGCGGCGGCGACCCAGTCGTGCAGCAGCCCGGCGAACCCGGCCGCGGTGAGCTGCCGCGCGCACTGCCCGAAGTGACCGACTCCGGGCACGACCAGCGCGTCGGCCCGATCGGCCTCGGCGGCGTCTGCGGTGACGGACGCGGCCGCGCCCGCGCGCTCGAGCGCCTTCTCGACCGACCGCAGGTTCCCGGCGTCGTAGTCGAGGACCGCCACCAGGGGCTGGGTCACCGCAGGACACCCTTGGTGGACGGCACCCCGCCGCCGGTGACGGCGACCGCGCGGCGCAGCGCGACCGCGACGCCCTTGAAGACCGCCTCCTGGATGTGGTGGCTGCCCTCCCCCGCGAGCTTGCGCACGTGCAGGGTGATCCGCGAGTTGGCGACCAGCGCCTCGAAGAAGTGCTTGGTCAGCGTGGTCTCGTAGGTCCCGACCAGCTCGACCGGCGTGTCGGCCTCGTACACGAGGTAGGGCCGCCCGGACAGGTCGATCGCCACGCGCACCAGCGCCTCGTCGATCGGCACGGTCGCGTCGCCGAAGCGCTCGACGCCGGCCTTGTCGCCGAGCGCCTCGGCGATCGCCTGACCGAGCGCGATGCCGGTGTCCTCCACGGTGTGGTGCGCGTCGACCTCGAGGTCACCGTCGGTTCGCACCCGCAGCCCCAGGCGGCCGTGGCGGCCGAGCTGGTCGAGCATGTGGTCGAGGAACGGCACACCCGTCGCGATGTCCGTGGTGCCGCCGCCGTCGAGGTCAAGGTCGACCTCGACGCGGGTCTCCTTGGTCGCGCGGCGGATCTGGGCGGTGCGGGGACTCACTGCAGGACCTCCTGGAGGGCGTCGAGGAACGCGTCGTTCTCGGTTGGCGTGCCGACGGACACGCGCAGGCAGCCGTCGAGGCCGGGCGCGGTCGTGAAGTCGCGGATCAGCACCCCGCGGTCGAGCAGGCCCTGGAAGACGCCACCGATGTCGGGCCGGAACAGCAGGAAGTTGGCCGCCGACGGCCAGACATGCAGGTCGAGGGCCGTCAGGGCGCCGCGGACCCGCTCGCGCTCGCAGACGGTGCGGCCGATGTGGTCGGTGACCTCTGCGGCCAGCTCGCACGCGACCAGCCCCGCGGCCTGGGTCATCGCGTCCAGGTGATAGGGCAGGCGGACCTTCCGCAGGTCGTCGACCACCCAGTCGTGGGTGTAGCAGTAGCCAAGCCGGACGCCGGCCATGCGGAACGCCTTGGAGAAGGTCCTGCACACGACCAGGCGGGGCAGCTCGTCGAGGAGGTTGACGGCCGAGATCGCCGGCACGGGATCGCCCCCCTCCGCCGCATCGGCGGCGAACTCCACGTAGGCCTCGTCCACGACCACCAGGGCGCGCCCGGCGTCATGGACGGCGCGGACCACGTCCAACGCGAACGGGATGCCGGTGGGGTTGTTCGGGCTGGCGAGGCACACGACGTCCGGGTCGAGACGCTCCACGGCGTCCGCCGCGGCCTGCGCGGAGAGGCGCAGGTCGGCGTCCAGGTCGACGTGGACGCTGTCCGTCACGGCGACGCGCGCGATGAGCGGGTGCGCGGAGTAGCCGGGCCGGGTCAGCAGGAGCCGCCTGCCCGGCCCGCCGTAGGCGGTGAACAGCTGCAGCAGGACCTCGTTGGAGCCGTTGGCGGCCCAGACCCGCTCCGGCGGCAGACCGACCCGCTGCCCGAGAGCTGCGCGCAGGTTCCATGCGCGCCGGTCGGGGTAGCGGTGCAGGGCCAGATCGCGGACCCGGTCGGCCAGGCGCTCCATGAACACCGCCGGCGGCGGCTCTGGCGTCTCGTTGATGTTCAGCCGCACGCGCACGTCGAGCTGCGGGGCGCCGTAGGGCTCGACGCCGAGGAGGTCGTCGCGAACGGGCGCGCGCGCCGGGAGGCTCACGGCCCGACGCGGGGGACGCGCTCGCCCACGCGGACCTCCACCGCCCTGGCGTGCGCGGGCAGGTCCTCGGCCTCTCCCAGCGCGTACACGACCGGTGCGAGGTCGGCGAGCGCGTCCTCGGAGCAGGCCACCCAGTTGATCGGCACGAGGAAGTCGTCGGTCCGCAGCCCGCCGGTGAACCGCGCGCTGCCGCCGGTGGGCAGCGTGTGGTTCGGGCCCGCCGCGTAGTCGCCGAGGCTCACGGGGCTCGAGCCCCCGACGAAGATCGCCCCGGCGCACCGGATCCTGCCGGCCACCTCGCCGGCGTCGGCGGTCTGCACCTCCAGGTGCTCGGCGGCGAAGGCGTCGGCCACCGTGATCGCGTGGTCGACGTCGTCGACCAGCACGACCGCGCCCTGGCCGGCCAGTGCCGCCTCGACCCGCTCCCGGTGGCGGGTCGCGGCGACCTCCTCGGTCAGCGCGGCGTCCACCGCGTCGACCAGCGCCGTGGAAGCGGTGATGAGGATGGCGGTCGCGAGCGGGTCGTGCTCGGCCTGCGCGACCAGGTCCGCCGCCACCTGGCGGGGATCGGCCGTGTCGTCGGCGATGATCGCGACCTCGGTCGTGCCGGCCCGCAGGTCGATGGCGCAGGTTCCCTCGGCGGCGACCTGCTGCTTGGCCTCCGCGACGTAGGCGTTGCCGGGGCCGACGACCTTGTCGCAGCGCGGGACCGTCGCCGTGCCGTAGGCAGCCGCGGCGACGGCCTGGGCGCCACCGATCCGGTAGATCCGGTCGGCGCCTCCTGCCAGCTGCGCCGCCGCCAGGATCGCGGGTGCCACCGACCCGTCCGGGCGCGGCGGCGTGAACATGAGCACCTCGTCGACCCCTGCGACGCGCGCCGGGACGATCGTCATGATCGCGGTGGACACCAGGGGCGACAGCCCGCCCGGCACGTAGGCGGCGATCCGGCGCAGCGGGCTGTGGCGCACGCCCATGCGGGCGCCGCCGCGCTCGTCGCTCCAGTCGCGCGGCCGGCTGCGCTCGTGGAACCAGCGGACCCGGTCGACCGCGCGCTCCAGCGCGGCGCGCAGCTCGGAGCCGATGCCGGCGACCGCCTCGGCGACCTCATCGGCGTGGACCTCGTGGCCGACGCCGCCGTCGTAGCCGTCGAGCTCGGCGGTCAGCCTGTCCACCGCCTCGTCGCCCCCGGTGCGGACGGCGTCCAGGATGCGGCGCACGGTCGCGCGCACGTCCGCGGTCGCCTCCTCGGAGGCGCGGGGCAGCCGGGCGGAGGGATCCGACCGGTCACCGCGCAGGTCGATGCGGGACAGCATGGGGTTGGTCCTCGTCGCTCGGCGGGCAGGCGAACCGCGCCGATGCTATCCGCGCGCCCGACTCCACGTTCCACGACACGCGTGGCCTTCATGGACCGCGGCGCGTGCCCGACTGCTCAACGATAGCCTGGCAGCGATGGAGCTCCCCTTGTTTCCGCTGCATCTCGTCCTGTTCCCGGGACGGCCGCTGCCGCTGCACCTGTTCGAGCCGCGCTACCGGCAGATGCTGGGTGACTGCCTCGACGCCGACCGGCGGTTCGGGGTGGTAGCGATCAGGGAGGGCTTCGAGGTTGGCACCACACCGGAGATCTACCAGGTCGGCACCATCGCGGAGATCGAGTCGGTCACCGAGCTCGACGACGGCCGTTTCGACATCCTCACCAGAGGCGTGCAGCGCTTCAGGGTCCGCGAGCAGGTCGGCGGCAGCGCCTACGCCAAGGCGCGCGTCGAGCCGCTGCCCGACGGGCCGGCCACCGACTTCGACCGGCCGAACGCCAAGGCGCTGCGGGCGCTGCTGGTCCCCTACCTCGCTGGGCTCGGCGCACCCGCGGAGCTGCTGGAGCACCTCCCCCACGGCCCGGCCCAGCTGGCCTACCTCGCGGCCGCCGCGGTCCAGGGCGAGCTGCGCGAGCAGCAGGAGCTATTGGAGCTGGAGTCGACCAGCCTGCGGCTGCGGGCCACCCTCGACGTCCTGCGACGCGAGACGTCGATCATGCGCCGCTTCGGCACCGTCGCGTCGCTGCGGCCCCTCGATCCGCGTGGCGCCGACCTGAACTGACGGCCGCGCGGGCGGCGTCGCACCGTACCGGTAGCCTGACGCGCATGCGCGCGCTCGCCATCCTCGCCCCAGGGCCGACCCTCGCCACGATTCCCGCCCCCTTCGACGACCGCTTCTCGCTCGGTCCGCTCACCGTGCGCTTCTACGGCCTGGCCATCGCGATCGGCGTGCTGGTCGCGATCACGATCCTGCGGCGGCGCTACGGGGCCGCCGGCGGCGATGTCGAGCTGGCCGACCGGATCGCCCTGTGGGGCGTGGGCGTCGGGTTCCTCGGCGCACGGCTGGGCTACGTGCTGCCGCGGACGGAGCCGTTCGGCGAGACCTACCGCCTCACCGAACCGCTCGCCATGATCGCAGTCTGGGAGGGCGGGCTCGCCCTGTACGGGGGCCTCACCCTTGGCCTGGTCACGGTGCTGGTGCTGCTGCGCCGCTGGCGCGGCGACGTCCCGGCGTTCCTCGACGCGCTGGCCCCCGCGGTGCCGGTCGCGCAGGCGTTCGGACGCCTCGGTAACTACTTCAACCAGGAGCTGTTCGGCACGGCGCTGGACCCCGCGGTGCCGTGGGCGCTGGAGCTGGCCGACGCCCAGGGCGCCACCGTGGGCTACGTCCATCCGACCTTCGCCTACGAGGCGCTGTGGAACCTCGGCCTCGCAGCCGTGATCGTCTGGCTGGGTCGCCGCGGCACCCTGCGACGCGGCTCGCTGGCCTTCGTCTACATGGTCGGCTACGGCACCATTCGCTTCCTGCTGGAGTTCATCCGCACCGACCAGCGCGCGTTCGAGATCGTGCTGACCGCCAACGGCTGGGTGTCCGTCGCGGTGATCGTCACCGGCGTCGCGGGGCTCGTGGCGCTCCAGCGACGTCGCGGCCGCCAGCCGGCCCCCGACGCCGCGGACGCCGCAGGGGAGCCAGGCGCGACGGCGCACGCCGACAGCGACGGTCCGGCCGCCCCCGGCGCATGACGTCGGAGCTGGTCACCGGCGCCGACGGCCTGGCGCGGTGCGGGTGGGGCGCCGCGCCGCCGGAGTACCGCGACTACCACGACACCGAGTGGGGCCACCCGGTCCGCGACGACGTGGCGCTGTTCGAGAAGCTGTGCCTCGAGGGGTTCCAGTCGGGCCTGTCGTGGTTGGTGATCCTGCGCAAGCGCGAGTCGTTTCGGCGCGCGTTCGCGGGCTTCGACCCGCAGGTGCTCGCCGGCTGGGGCCAGCGGGAGGAGGCCCGTCTCCTGGCGGACGCGGGCATTGTTCGCAATCGCGCCAAAATCGCCGCGACGATCCGCAACGCCAGGGCGATGGTCGCGCTGGACCAGCCGCTGGGCGAGCTGCTGTGGTCGTTCGCGCCGCGGGTCCGTCCACGGCCGGCGGCGTTCGCCGAGTTGCCGGCCACCACTCCCGAGTCGAAGGCCATGGCCAAAGCGCTGAAGGCACGCGGCTTCACGTTCGTGGGCCCGACCACCTGCTACGCGCTGATGCAGGCGGTCGGGATGGTCGACGACCACCTCGCCGGCTGCCACACCGCCCGCTTGCCTGCGCAGTGACCCACGAGCAGCCCGACCGACTCGTAGCGGGGAGTCCACAGCGGCGCGAAGGCGGCGGAGAGTCCGCCGTCGTAGGTCCAGAGCTCATCGAGGTCGTTGGACGCGCAGGGGGCCAGGTCTTCGCTGCTCGGTGTCACGGGTTCCCCCTACGCCTCGTGACTCGCCCAGTCGCGGACCTGGTCGATGAACCCCTGCAGGTCGTCGAGATCGTCGAGGCGCGCCACCACCAGGTCATCGTCGACCTCGGCGTAACCGTGCACCAGCACGTTGCGAAACCCGGTGGCGCGAGCGAGGCGTCCGGCCAGGTCGTCATCGATCACGCCGTGGCGGCCCAAGAGCTTGACCGCCCCTGCCGAGTCCTCCGCGGGTCCCCACATCTCGGAGGCGAGCAGGTGGTGTGCGATGTCGAGGACGGCTTCGAGCGCCGTGACGAACCGATACTTGGTGCCCGACAGACGGGCCTCGTCCTGCCGCAGCGCCGCACGGTCCTCGGCGGCCCTGGCTCCCAGGAACGCGACCTGCTCGCCGAGACGCTGCAGCAGCCGGGCAAGTCGGACCGGATCAACCACGTCGGAGCACCGTGGTCACCAGATCGGCTCGACGGTGGGCCTCGTCCAGATATCGCTTGCAGCGGTCGGCCTGCCAGGCGACCCGCAGCGGTGGATCGTCGTCGAGCAGGAGGATGCCATGCTGGGCGACCCGACCCGAGACCTCAAGCCCCGCGGTGTCGAGCACCAGCAGGTCCGCCCCGGCTGGAAGGTCTGGCTCCCAGGCCCCGACACGGCGTCCGAACCATGCTGCGACATCGAGGTCCGACCCGGGATGGTGGCTGCCGGTGGTGCGGCTGCCGTGGAGGAAGGCGAACACCGCCCCGGCGTCTCGGAGTGCGTGGCGGAGTCCCGCGAGCGTCAGGCCGCCAGGCAGTGCCACCTGCTCGATCGTGTCCACGAGCGGCAGTCTACGGTGGCCCGGGCCGGCGCAGCGCACCGCCCACCCCACCATGATCGCTGAACCGGGGCTGGGCATGCCCGCGCCGTGGGCTGGTCGCTCAATCCAAGCTCCCTGGCGATGAGCGCGTCGGTGCAACGGGACTCGACGTCGTGGTCCTCGGGGCCACCGGGATCACGGGCAGGCAGACGGTCGCGTACCTGCGACTAGGCCTTCGCCCAGGCCAGGGTGGCGCTGGGTTAGCGCAGGGTCAGGGCAGGGTGGGGACGAGCCCGCCGTCGACCAGGATGCTCTGGCCGGTGACGTAGCTGGCCGCCGGGGAGGTCAGGAACGCCACCATGGCGCCGATCTCGGCGGGGGTGCCGTAGCGGCCGGCGGGGATCGCCGCCTGCGACTCGGCGCGCACCTCCTCGAGGTCTCGGCCTTCGGACCGCGCCTTGCCGGTGTCCAGCTGGTGGACGCGGTCGGTGTCGATGCGGCCCGGCGAGACCATGTTGACGGTGATGCCATCACCGGCCAGCTCGACGGCGGCCGTCTTGACGACACCGGCCAGCGCCGGACGGAACGCGTTGGACACGGCCAGCCCGGGCAGCGGCGAGCGCACGCTGGACGACCCGATGACCACGATCCGCCCGCTGCCAGCGCGGCGCATGCGCGGCACCGCCTTATGGATCGCGCGCACGGCGCTCAGGAACGTCAGCTCGTAGCCGCGCCGCCACGCCGGTTCACCGACCTCGAGGAAGGTGCCGGGCGGGGGGCCGCCCGCGTTGGCGACCAGCGCGTCGAGTCGGCCGTGCGCCTCGTCGGCGTGCGCGAACAGCCGCGCGATGCCGTCGGGGGTGGCGACGTCCACCGCGGTGCCGGACGCCTCCACGCCGCGGTCGCGCAGCGCCTCCACGGTGGCGTCGACGTCCTCCGCGGTGCGGGCGCACACGACGACCGCCGCACCGCTCGCCGCGATGGCCTCGGCGCACCCCCGCCCGATGCCCCTGGTGCCGGCCATGACCACTGCCACGCGCTCTGCCACACTGCCTCCTCGGTGTCGCGGTCCTACCATGATCGCGAATCGCGGCTGGCGCTTCACTCGCACAGCCTCACTCGCACAGATTGGGACTCGGCACATGCGGATCGCGGTGGTGGGCGGGGGGATCCTCGGGTTGGCGACGGCGCGGCAGCTCGCGGGCTCGGGCCATCGGGTGACGGTGCTCGAGAAGGAGCCGGCGCTCGGCCGGCATCAGACTGGCCGCAACAGCGGTGTGGTCCACGCCGGCCTGTACTACCCCGCCGGCTCGCTGAAGGCGCGGCTGTGCACCCGCGGGGTTGGTCTGCTGCGCGCCTACTGCGCCGACCGCGACCTGCCCTACGAGGAGTGCGGCAAGGTCGTGGTCGCCGTCGAGGCGCGCGAGGAGGCGGGGCTGCGGACGCTGGAGGAGCGCGGCCACGCGAACGGGGTGGCGGGGTTGCGCATGCTCGACGCGGCACAGCTGCGGCGGATCGAGCCCCACGCCGACGGCCGCCTGGCCCTGCACAGCCCGCGCACCGCGATCTGCGACTTCACCGCCGTCGCCGCCGCCTACGCCGACGACGTCCGCGCCGCCGACGGTGAGGTCCGCACCGGCGTCACGGTCTCCGGGGTGGACGCCAGCAACGGCGAGGCCCTCGTACGCCATGGGGGTGGGGCCGACGCGTTCGACCGCGTGGTGGTGTGCGCCGGCCTGTACTCCGACCGGCTGGCGCACGCGTCCGGTGGCCCGCGGTACCCGACGATCGTGCCGTTCCGGGGCGACTACCTGGCGCTGCGCCCGCAGGCGCGCGACCTCGTGAAGGGGCTGATCTACCCGGTTCCCGACCCGCGCTACCCGTTCCTCGGCGTGCACCTCACCCGCACCGTGCACGGAGGCGTGCTGGTCGGGCCGAACGCCGTGCTGGCGTTCGCCCGCGAGGGCTACCGGCTGCGGGACGTGCGACCCTCCGAGCTGGCCGCGACGCTGACGGACCCAGGTTTCCTGCGCCTGGCGCGCCGCCACTGGCGCACCGGCGCCGACGAGGTCTGGCGGGCGATGAGCCGTCGGCGGTTCGTGGCCGCGGCGCGGCGCTACGTGCCCGAGCTGCGGCCCGGTGACGTGGTCCGCGCCCCCGCGGGCGTCCGCGCCCAGGCCGTCGACCGCGACGGGTCGATGGTCGAGGACTTCCGGATCGAGCGCAACGGCCGCGTGGTCCAGGTCCGCAACGCCCCATCCCCGGCCGCGACCTCGTCGCTGGCCATCGCGGAGGTGATCGTCGAGCGCGTGCTGGCCGACGGGTGAGGAACCGCCTTGGCGGGCTCAGTGCTTGGAGAAGTTCCCTTCGAACGGTGCGCGGACTGGCGGGCCGCGCCGACCGAACCCGCCGCGTGGAAGGGGTGTGCTCTCTGTCCCGGCGGATGGGCGCGCCTCTAAGCCGGACCCGCTCAGCTGGCGGCGACCTCAGTGACCTTCCGGCCGGTCCGCCGGAGGCCGCCCTGGAGCACCCACGCCAGCGCCATCAGGCCGGTACCGGTCAGGTTGGTCGTCCATCCGGGTGCGATGAGCAGGCCCCCGCCGACGACGAGCAGCCCGGTCTCCCACCAGCGCGTCCGTCTGAGGAGGTACTGGCTGGTGCCCGCGCACAGCCCGTAGATGCCGATCAGGGCGGTGCCGGCTGTCTGGGCCACTTCCATGGGCGTCCCCCCGATCAGCGGGGAGTAGGCCATCAGCAGCGGCACGATGTACAGGCCTCTGCCCAGCTTCCACGACTCGAAGCCGGTGGCCATGGGTTTGGCGTCCGCGATGCTCGCCGCGGCGAACGCGGCGATGCAGATGGGCGGCGTGAGATTGGCGTCCTGGCTGACCCAGAAGATGATGAGGTGCGCGACGAGGAGGCTGAGGCCGAGCTGCTCCAGCGCGGGCGCGGCGAGGATCGCCACGATGACGTACGACGAGGTGGCCGTCAGCCCCGCGCCGAGCACCCACGACGCCAGCGTGACGAGGATGAGCGCCACCAGCAGGCGTCCGCCGGAGGCGGCGACCACCAGGTCGGTGAACTTCAGCCCCAGTCCCGTGAGGTTCAGCACCCCCAGGACCACACCGATCGTGCCGACCACGCCCGCGACGGCCAACGACTTCACCGAACCCTGCCACATGGCGTCGAAGACGTCGCGTGCCCCCATGCGCCGACCCTGGTAGGGGACGAATCCGACGGCCAGCCCGGCGATGATGCCCCAGAACGCCGCGAACGCGGGGCTGTAGTCGGCCAGGATCAGCCAGAAGATCACCCCGACCGGCAGGAACAGGTACCACCCGCGCTTGAGGACGTCCAGCGGCCTCTCCAGCTCGTCGCTGGGCACGCCGGCGAGGTTCTTCTTCAGCGCCTCGAAGTCGACCAGCAGGTAGACGGTGACGAAGTAGAGCAGGGCCGGGACGATCGAGACCAGCACGATGGTCGTGTACGGCGTGCGGGTGAACTCCGCGATGATGAACGCCCCGGCGCCCATCACCGGGGGCAGCATCTGACCGCCGGTCGAGGCGGCGGTCTCCACGCCGCCGGCGAACTCCTTGCGGTACCCGACACGCTTCATCAGCGGGATCGTGAACGTGCCGGTCGTCATCACGTTGGCCACGGCGCTGCCGGAGATGGAGCCCATCAGCGCGCTGACCAGGATGGCCGCCTTGGCGGGGCCGCCGCGGAAGCGACCGGCGATGGCGTATGGCAGGTCGATGAAGAACTGCGCCGCGCCGCTGCGCTCGAGGATCGTCCCGAAGAAGATGAAGAGCAGCACGAACGTGGCGAAGATGTCGGCGACCAGCCCGAAGACGCCGCCGAAGGACATGAACTGGCTGGCCACGAAGCGGTCGACGCCGTGGCCGCGGTGGATCAGCAGACCGGGCATCCAGGGTCCGGCGAACACGTAGACGATGGACGCGAGGCCGATGATCGCCAGGGTCCACCCCACCGTGCGGCGGGTGACCTCGATGCTGAGCGCGATGATGAGCGCGCCCATCACGATGTCGGTCGTGGTCGGCAGCCCCGCTCGTCCGACCATGTCCGGGTAGAAGAACACGAAGTACACCGATGACACCGCGGCCAGGCCGGCCAGGACCCAGTCGTAGAAGGGGACCGAGGTCCGCTCCCTCCCGCGTCTGCCGGGAAACAGCAGCAGGATGAGGATGGTCGCGCCGCCGATGTACAGGCCCCGGTGCGCCTGGGGCGACTGCAGCCCCGCCTGGGCCGTGACGATGTAGTAGAGCGCGTAGACGGTGCCGAGGATCTTCACCGTCCACAGCGCCGCGCCGCGCACCTTCACCGCGCCGGCGGCGACCTCCTGGCCAGGCGCGTCCAGCATCTGACTTCCAGGGGCAGGTTCCGACCCGCTCATCGGCCGCTGCCCTGCGCCGGGTCCGCGCACCCGGTCGCGTCGGGCGTGGCGCGCAGCAGCGACACGTGGGCGCGCACCCACCCCACCAACCCGACGCGCGCCCATCCGATCTGGACCGGTTCACCAGGCGGGACGACCTCGACCAGCGCGACATCACGGCAGCGGTGGATCAGGCGGTGGTCGGCGATCGCGCCGACGCGCAGGCGCAGCGGGCCGCCCAGCGGCCGCTCCAGACCGGTGAGCCGTGACCAGCCGTGGCCGGCGTCGACGAACGCCGTCTCACCCGCCACCTCGCCGATGCCGGCGCCGTTGCCGTTGACGTGCTGGCCGACGACGACGACCTCGTCGCGCTCGCGCGAAAACAGCTCCCGGATGGTGAAGTGGTTGTAGGAGTGCTCGTAGCGGACCTCGAACTTTTCCTCACCGGTGGCGGGCAGCAGCAGGGCCGTTCGGGGGCGATCGCCGGTGGCCACGTCCACGGCGAGGACGTCGAACGGACGCGCCACCTCGACCGAGATCCACGCCGCAGCCAGCACGCAGGCGACGAGCGCGGCCACTCGGACGTCCGCGGCGCGTCCCGCCAGGCGCGGCGACCGCACCACCGAGGCTCCCTCCTGCGCCGACCTAGTCCTAGTCCTAGTGCTAGCCGTCCCACTCGTCGGGATAGCTCCTCTCAGGGAGGTCAAGTCCCGCCTCCTCGAAGTAGTCAATGGCTCCCGGGTGGTAGGGCACGACGCCCTGTTCGACGTTCTCCAGGGTGGTGTTCTCCCCCTCCGGGTGGCCGGCGATGAGCGCCTCCTGGTTCTCGTAGGCGGTCTTGGTGATCTCGTAGACCAGTTCGCGGTCCATGTCGGCCGAGACCACGATGAAGTTCCACAGGGCCGGGACGGCGACGTCCTCCTCCACGCCGGGGTAGGTGCCCGCCGCGATCACGCCGGGCCCGTGGTAGGGCAGCGCCTCGACGATGGTGTCGATCTGCTCGTCGGAGAACGACAGGATCGTGATGTCGGTGGTCGACGACAGGTCGGTGATGGCCGCCAGACCCAGCGCGCCCTGGTAGTTGCCGACGTCGATCTGGTTGTTGCGGAAGGCTGACGTCTGGTCGTTGTAGCCGAACTGCACGACGTCACCGAAGTCGTCGAAGGAGTCGCCGAGCGCGTCGGCGATGGCGCGCAACGTGAGCTCCACTCCGCTGCCGGCGTCACCGACCGACACCCGCGCGCCGGCGAGGTCGTCGTAGGTCGCGATCCCCGACTCCGCCAGCGCGACCAGCTGCATGTAGTTCGGGTACATGGCGACGATCGAGCGCAGCTCGACGGGCTCGCCCTCGAACGATCCCACGCCGTTGTATGCCTCGAAGGCGGCATCGGCCTGGACGAGCGCCAGCTCGATGTTGCCCTGTTCGAGCAGACGGACGTTCTCCACCGACGCGCCGGTCGCCTCCGCGGTGGCGTTCACGTGGGACAGCTCCCGGCTGAGCAGGCTGGCCAGCGCTCCCCCGAACGGGAAGTACGCACCGCCCGTGCCGCCGGTCGCGATCGACAGGGCGACATCGGGCCGCTCGTCGGCGGCCTCCTCGGCGCCGGCCTCCTCTTCGGCGGCCTCCTCGGTGCCGGCCTCCTCTTCGGCGGCCTCCTCGGTGCCGACCTCCTCCGCACCGGGGTCGTCCGCGCCCGCCCCGCCGCCGTCGCACGCCACCAGCACCAGCGCCAGGGTCGCCAGCACCGCCACCACCCACAAGCTTCGCTGCGTCGTCATGGCCATCGGCTGCTCCTGTGTCCGCATCGACCGGGCGCGTCGCCCGGTCTCCCTCTCGGTCTCTCGGTCCGGGTGACCCGGCCTGGGATGGACCCTCGCCCGGCGCGCTCCGCGGGGCAAGGTTCCTCAACGCTCCTTGAGAGCAGGGCCAGGAGTTGTAAACGCGGCGTTTCGATTCGCCAGCCTGCCGTCGGCTCCTCCGCGGCGAAGGGCGGGCATACTCACCGGTCATGCTCACCGGACAGGGCCAGTCCTCCAGCGGCGGCCGGGACCGGGGACGCGATCCCTCCCGGACGCTGCGCCGCGCCGTGTCGGCCGCCGTCGTCGTGATCGTGCTCGCGAGCGCCGCCGCGGCCACCTGGAGCGTTCGCAGGTCCAGCGCCGAGCTCGGCGCCAGGGAGTTGGCCACCGCTGAGGGGATCGCTCGCATGGTGGACCGGCTGCCCGCCGGGCTGCGTGACGCCGCCGTGGTCGACCTAAGCGGGGTGAGCGGTGTCGCGCTCCTCACCCCGGACGGGGAGCTGGTGCCTCCCGACCTGGGTGCCGGCGAGGACGGCCCGCTGTGGCGGCGCTGGACCGGCCTTGTGGTTCGGACCTCCCGAGTCGCCACGCAGTTCCGCAGCCGCGATCCCGACGGCACCCAGTGGCGCCACGTGAGCGTGGAGACCGCGGAAGGCGGGCGGGTGCTCCTCCAGCGACGCGGTGCCGCAGGCGCCGCGGTGGAGTCGGCGGTGCTGCGCGGCTTCGCGACGGTCGGCATCGCGGCGCTGCTGTTGGGAGCCATGGTGTGGCTCGCGGTGCGCCGCGGGTTCCTGGCGCCGCTGGAGCGTCTGATCGACACCAGCGAGGACCTCCGCTGGCGCGGCCGAGTCCCGGACACCGCGCGCACCAACCTGGACGAGATCACTCGGCGCGGCGATCAGGTGGGGCGGCTGGCCACCAGCCTCCAGGCTGTCCAGGACCACATCACCCGCAACTTCCTGGAGCTCTCCACACTGCTTGAGACCAACCGGATCGTCGCCGGGTCGCTGGACGTGCAGGAGGTGTTCGACAACATCCTCCACCAGCTCCAGCGGCTGTTCGGCGTCGACCGGTGCGCGGTCCTCAGCCTGGACGAGCGCGCCAACGTGTTCGTCATCCGTGCCAGCCTCGGCCTTTCGGAGCGCTTCGTCCGCGATCTACGGATCTCCCCCACCGCGCCGGATTCTCCCGCCATGCGCGCCCTGCGCTCCGGCTCCCCCGTGCAGGTCTCCGACACCGCACGGGACCACTCCTACGCCGACCTGCGCCGGCGCTCCGACCGCGAGGGCTTCGGGTCCGTGCTGGCCATCCCGCTGTCGACGTCAGTGGCACCCCCCGCGGTCCTGCTCGTCTACAAGCCGGTGCCCTACCGTTACAGCCACTCGGAGCTGGAGCTGGCATCCACCTTCGTCGGCTTCGCGTCCCTGGCGATGGAGAACGCCGCCCTGTACAGCCAGGTCGACGAACAGCTGCGCCGCCAGACCAGCCGGCTGGAGGCCATCGTGGAGAGCCTGGACGACGGGTTGGTCCTCACCGACCCCGGCGGCGCGATCGCCTATCACAACCCCGCCGCCGCCGACCTGGCAGGCCTCGACTCGGAGGCCATCGTCGGCGCGCCCGTGGAGACGGTGTTCGGCCGCATCCCTGGCGTTGCGCCGCCGGACGACGAGCTGCCGGCCCCCGCACCGGTCGTCGTCACCCATGAGGTGGGCGGGCGCGCCCGCGACCTGCGCATCCGCAGCTTCGTGGTGACCGACGGCACGGGAGCGCCGATGGGGCGCGGCCAGCTCTGGCAGGACATCACCGAGGACCGGGCCGTGGAACGCATGAAATCCGCGCTTCTGGCGACCGTCTCCCACGAGCTGCGGGCTCCGCTGGCCAACATCAAGGGTTACGCGACCACGCTGCTCGCCGACGACGTCGCGTGGGAGGTCGACGACCAGCGTGAGTTCCTGGCGACGATCAGCAGCGAGACCGACCGGCTGGTGGAGCTGGTCCGCGACGTCCTCGACGTGTCGCGGATCGAGGCGGGGATGGTCACCCTCAGCCCAGAGCCGGTCGGCCCGGCCGAGCTCCTCGGCCGGGTGGTGTCCGGCTTCGCCCCTGACGCCCGGGCGCGCGTCCGCGTCGCGGTGGACCCCTCGCTGCCCGCCGTCGAGCTGGACCGCGCCCGCATCGAGATCTGTGTCCGCAACCTGATCGACAACGCGCTCAAGTTCTCTCCGGAGGGCGCGCCCATCGACGTGCAGGCCGAGGCAGCCGACGGCTGGGTGGTGTTCGGCGTCCGTGATCGCGGACCAGGTGTCGCGGGAGACCTGCGCGACCGTGTGTTCGACAGCTTCGTGCGCGGCGACGACGGCCTGACGCGGGAACTCGGCGGCTTCGGGCTGGGCCTGGCGATCTGCCGCGGCTTCGTCGAGGTGCACGGCGGTCGGATCTGGCTGGAGGACGTGGCGCTGGGAACGCTGATCCGCTTCTGTGTTCCGTGCAACCAGCCCGCCGGTGCGGGAGCCACGCGGTGACCGCGCCACGGGTCCTGGTGGTCGACGACGACCCGCCGCTGCGGCGGTTCGTCGCCCGCAACCTCGCCGCGCGCGGGTGCGAGGTGACCGAGGCCGGCAACGGCCTCGAGGCCCTCGCGATCGTGGAGAGCCAACCCCTCGATCTCACGATTCTCGACATCATGATGCCGCGGATGGACGGCCTGGAGACCTGCCGTCGGATTCGAGAGCGCTCCGTCATGCCCATCATCGTCCTGACCGCGCTCAGCGAGCAGGCCGACAAGGTCCGGATCCTCGACCAGGGTGCCGACGACTGCCTGGAGAAGCCGTTCGGGGTGAACGAACTCCTTGCCCGCGTCCGCTCCGCCCTGCGGCGCGTCCGCTGGAGCGAGCAGGCCGCCACCGGCACCGTGCTGCGCTACCGCGACCTGACCTTCGACGCCGACCGCCTCGCCGCCACGTGCCGGGGCGAGTCGCTGGACCTCAGCCGGACGGAGCTCGCGGTGCTGCGCTACCTCATGGAGCACCTCGGTCGGACAGTGCCGCACACCGCCATCCTGGAGGCCGTGTGGGGCGAGGAGTACCGGGACGAGACCCAGTACGTGCGCGTCTATGTCAGCCGGCTGCGCCAGAAGATCGAACGGGACCTCGGCCACCCCGAATACTTCTTCACCGAGCACGGACTCGGCTACCGCTTCGGGGTCTAGCGCGTGGAAACGCTCCTGCAGGTGGCCGTCGAGGGGCTCGGTCTCGGCCTCATCTACGCGGTGCTCGCGCTCAGCCTGTGGCTGCTGTGGGACGTCGCGCGGGTCGTGAACCTCGCGCACGGCGACTTGGCCGTCGTGGGCGCGTACACCGCCTGGTGGGTGCAGTCCCGCTACGACGCCGAGCCCCTGGCCGCCGTGCTGGTCGTGGTGCCGGCCGCCGCCGTGCTCGGTCCCGCCCTCCACCGGCTGATCTTCGCACCGCTGCTGACACGACCCCCGATCGCCTCGGTCCTGGCCACCTTCGCGCTGTCGCTGGGGCTCCAGGCCGCGTTACGCGCGGCGACGTCGGCCATGCCGGTCACCGCGCGCGACACCACCGCGGGGACGTGGAGCATCGGCCCGGTCGAGCTGACCGCGGCGCACGGCGTCGTCGCGCTGCTCGGCGGCCTGCTCGCCGCCGCGTGCGTCGCCGCGCTGCGGCGCACGTGGACGGGCAAGAGCCTGCGAGCGGTCGCTGGAAACCGGTCAGCCGCGCACCTGCTGGGTGTCGACGTGCCACGGATGGTCCGTCTCACGGTGGTCGCGGCGATCGCGGTGGCGCTGACCGCGGGCGTCCTGCTGGCCCAGCTGCAGTGGGTGCAGCCGATGACGGGCACCGCCGTGACGGTCAAGGTCCTGGCCGTCGCCGCGGTGTCGGGGCTGCGCAGGGTCCGCACAGTCATCGCAGCGGCGATCGCCGTCGGCTGCACCGAGGTGGCAGTCACGTCGCTCGCGCCGGGGGCCGGCAGCCGCGTCGTCCTCCTGCTGTCGGCTGCCGTCGTGGTGGTCGGGCTGCTCGTCCGACCGCTGCGAGCCGCCCAGGACCACCCCCCTGCGACCGCGGCACCGGCTCCGCAGCCGGCAGAGGAGCGGTGGTGAGCGGGCTGCGGGCCGTCGCCCGCAGGGGTCGGCTGGTGATGGCCGGCCTGGTTCTCGCCGGAGCCTGCGCGGGGGCGCCGATCGCCGCCGACCACGCGACCTGGATCCCGCCGGCCAGCACCTGGCTGTTCACCGCGACCCAGCTCCTGGCACTGGCGGCCCTCGCGACGGCGTGGGGAACCATCCGCACCCAGCTCGACCGGGTGGATCTCGGCCACGCGCTGTACGTCGGCATCGGCGCGTACGTCGCCGGGGCCGCGCTGGGCACCCTCAGCTGGTCGCCGCCTGCCGCGGTTGGATTCGCCGCGCTCGCCGCGAGCGCGGTGGGAACCGCGGCGGGCGTCGTCGCGCGGCGCCTGCCCGCCCCGGCGTTCGCGCTGACCACGGTCGCCCTGCTGGTGGCCGGTCGGGAGCTGGTGCGCACCGCAACTCCCCTCACGCGCGGCCCCCAGGGTCTCGCCCTCCCGCCCGTGGTCACCCCCCGCGCGTTGTACGAGGCGACGCTGGCGATCCTGCTGGTGACGATCATCGGAGCGGTCGTCGCCGCCCGCACGCGTCCCGGTCATCCGTCCGCTGCGGCCCCGACCCGCCGCCGCTGCATGACGGTCTGCGCGCTGGCGGGCGCCGCGTCCGGCTCCGTCGGCGCGCTCTGGGCGTCCCAGCAGCTGTTCATCGACGCGGACAGCGCCTTCTCGCTCGCGCGCTCCTTCGATGTCGTGTGGGCCGCGCTGGTGGGCGGGCCCACCATCTGGGGCCCGATGGTGGGAGCCGGCCTGCTGATCGGGGTGCGCGAGGCGTGGCCCGTCGGCGCGGTGACGTGGCGTCCGCTGGCCGAGGCTGCGGTGGTCCTGTTGGTCGCGCTGCATCTGCCGGCAGGCGTGACCAGGCTCCGTCCAGGAACAAAGATTCGGCCGCCGCGGTCCGGGGAGCGGCCCGATCAGCTCGCCGGCCCCGCCGCACGAGAGAAGGTGGCCGATGTGGACTGACGCGCGCCCCCTGCTGGAGGTCCACGACCTGCACGTGGAGCACCCTGACGGCACCGGGGCGCTGCGCGGGGCCAGCCTCCACGTCGGCGAGGGCGAGATCGTCGGCCTGGTCGGTCCGCCGGGAGCGGGCAAGTCGACGCTGCTGCTGACTCTCTGCGGCCTGGTGCCGGTCACCCGCGGGCGCATCCTGTTCGACGATCGCGACATCACCGGCCTGCGGTTCCACGACGCGCTGCGCGCCGCGGGCATCACCCTGGTAGGACAGTATGGCAGCGTGTTCCCTGGCATGAGCGTCCGGGAGAACCTCGAGCTCGGAATGGTGCTGGCACGGGACCGCACGCGGGTGCGCCCCCGAATCGAGGACATCTACCGGCGCTTCCCTCAGCTTGCCGCCCGCGCGCGCAGCGCCGCCGGGGAGCTGGATCCCGCGGAGCGGCGCATGCTGGAGCTGGGTCGCGCGCTCATGCCCTCGCCCCGCCTGGTGGTGCTGGACGCGCTCGGCGACGGGCTCCCCCCGGACGCCGCCCGCCAGCTGTACGAGACGATCGACCTGGCCAACCGAACCTGTGGTCTGACCGTGCTGGCGGCGGAGGCCGCGACCGAGCCGGTGCTGGCCGCGAGCCACCGCGCGTACCTGCTGGAGGATGGCCGCCTCACGCTGGACGGCACGGGCGCCGAGCTGGCGGCGAGCCCCGCGGTGGAGCGGGCGCTCCAGCGGCGTTGATGCCTGCGGTAACCTGCGCCGACGGTTGCGCTGATGGCGGTCGCGAAGCGGTCGCCATGAGACGCTGAGGAGGCACAACGATGAGCGAGACGGTACGAGCGGCGGTGGTCCAGCTCAAGTGGACCGGCGACAAGTCCTCGATGCTCGACGAGCACGAGCGCAGCGCGCGTGAGGCGGCCGCGCAGGGCGCCGTGGTGATGGGCTTCCAGGAGCTGTTCTACGGGCCCTACTTCTGCCAGGTGCAGGACACCGAGTTCTACGACTACGCCGAGGCGGTGCCCGGTCCGACCACCGAGCGCTTCTCCGCGCTGGCCGCCGAGCTCGGCATGGTCATGGTCCTGCCGGTCTACGAACTACAGCAGCCGGGGCTGCAGTACAACACCGCCGCGGTGATCGACGCCGACGGGACCTACCTCGGCAAGTACCGCAAGACCCACCTCCCGCAGGTGAAGGGCTTCTGGGAGAAGTTCTACTTCCGGCCGGGCAACCTGGGGTACCCGGTGTTCGACACGGCGGTCGGGCGGGTCGGGGTCTACATCTGCTACGACCGGCACTTCCCCGAGGGCTGGCGGGCGCTGGGCCTGGCCGGCGCCGAGATCGTCTTCAACCCCTCGGCCACCAGCCGCGGCCTGTCCTCATACCTGTGGAAGCTCGAGCAGACCGCATCCGCGGCGGCCAACATGTACTTCGTCGCGGCCATCAACCGGGTGGGCATCGAGCCGCTGGGGGACAACGACTTCTACGGCAGCTCCTACTTCGCCGACCCGCGGGGCCAGTTCGTCGGCGACCCCGCCTCGGACACAGACGAGGAGTTGGTGGTCCGCGACCTCGACCTCGGCATGATCACCGAGGTCCGCAACCAGTGGGCGTTCTACCGGGATCGGCGGCCGGACCTGTACGGGCCGTTGACCCAGGGCTGAGTCGTGAGTCGCGGAGCCCGCGGAGGCGATTCTCACAATCTTGGTTGTGGCGGTCGCGCAGCGACCGTCATGGAATCCTGAGCGGACCTGCGATGACCGAGCGCACCAACGCCGACCTGTACGCCCGCGAGCGGGCGGTGCTGCCATCCTGGCTCGCGGTGTACTACGACCAGCCGATCGCCATCGAACGCGGCGAGGGCCGCCACGTCTGGGACGTCGAGGGCACCCGCTACCTGGACTTCTTCGGCGGGATCCTGACCACGATGACCGGCTACTCGGTCCCCGAGGTGGTCGACGCGATCCGCGAACAGGCCGGCAAGATCCTGCACACCTCGACCCTGTACGTCTCCCAGCCGATGGTCGAGCTGGCCGAGATGATCGCCGAGCTGTCACGAATCCCCGACGCCAAGGTGTTCCTCACCACGTCGGGCACCGAGGCCAACGACGCCGCCCTGCTGCTGTGCACCGCCTACCGCCGCTCCAACCAGGTCCTGGCGATGCGCAACAGCTACCACGGCCGGTCGTTCTCCACCATCGCGATCACCGGCAACCGGTCGTGGTCGGCGACCAGCCTGTCTGGCCTGTCGGTCAGCTACGTGCACGGCGGCTACCGGCTGCGCAGCCCGTTCCGAGACCTCGACGACGACGCCTACATCGCCGCCTGCGTACAGGACCTGCGCGACGTCATCGACATGATGACCGCGGGCGACGTCGCCTGCCTGATCGCCGAGCCCATCCAGGGCGTGGGCGGGTTCGCCACCCCCCCCGACGGTCTGTTCGGGGCGTTCTCCGAGGTCCTCGCCGAGCACGGCATCCCGTTCATCTGCGACGAGGTCCAGACGGGCTGGGGGCGCACCGGCGAGCACTTCTGGGGCTACCAGGCGCACGGGGCGACCCCGGATCTGCTGACCTTCGCCAAGGGCGTCGGCAACGGCGTCGCGCTGGGCGGCGTGGTCGCCCGCGCCGAGATCATGGACTGCCTGCCCGCCAACTCGATCTCCACGTTCGGCGGCAACCCGCTGTCGTCGGCCGCGGCGCTGGCGAACCTGCGCTACCTGCTCGACCACGACCTGCAGACCAACGCGGCCAAGGTCGGCGCGCACCTGCGCGGCCTCCTGCAGCCTGTCGTCGACGCCACCGACGGGCTGGCCGAGCTGCGAGGCAAGGGGCTCATGCTCGCGGTCGAGACGGTCAAGCCGGGCGGCGGGATCGAACCGGACGCCGCGGCCGCCGCGGCGCTGCTGGAGGAGACCCGCCGCCGCGGGGTGCTCGTCGGAAAGGGCGGCCTGTACGGCAACGTGCTGCGCATCGCGCCGCCGCTGTCGGTCACCGCCGAGGAGGTCGACGAGGCGGCGGCGGCGTTCGCCGCCGCCGTCGACGCCGTCTACCGCTGAGCCGACATCGGCGCCGACGCCGACCTCGTGCTTCTACTGCGGTCTACCCGTTGCGATACGCTAAACAGTATGAGCAGGCGTCCTGGAGCTGAGGCCGGGAGCGGATCGCAGGAGGCGTTCGACAGAGTCGTCGCCGCGGCTGCCCGGCTGCAGTCGATCGTGCCGTGGACGAGGCCGGCTGGCCGGGGATCGTCCGCTGGCCGGCCGGTGCTGCGCGGACTCAAAAGCCGCTCGGGGCAAGACCATGAGGCCGCTCTTGACCGCTGAGCGAACCGGCGCGAGCTCGGGCACCGCCGTCAGGTCTACCGTCGTTCGTGAGTTGTTCACGGTCGGTCAGTCGACCCGCTCGTCGAGCCGGACCTGGACGCTGTCGCCTGCGTCCTTGCCGATCGCCTTGCGGAGGTCGGTCTTGACGG
The DNA here is from genome assembly GCA_013695145.1 of Euzebyales bacterium. Classification (GTDB taxonomy): domain Bacteria; phylum Actinomycetota; class Nitriliruptoria; order Euzebyales; family Egibacteraceae; genus JACDBB01. The sequence continues at coordinate 30,659 of JACDBB010000143.1, read as the reverse complement.
GCAGCTTGTGCGTGCCGTCGCCCAGCGCCATGAAGGCGCTCTGGAACGGGCGACCATCGATGGTCCCGCGGACCTTGACCAGGCTTCGCGTGCCGAAGAACTCGGCGGAACCGGGCATGACCACGTAGGTCCAGCCCCCCTTGTTCGGGCTCTTCCGCAGAACGGCCGTGAACTCCTTGTCAAGGGTTCGGCGCGCGTCTCGGTTTCGCGCGGTGCTGGTCATCGTCGACGTCCTTTCGCGTTGTCGGCTGGTCGGGTCGGGTCCCGACGACGTCCGGTCGTCTCGCGTCTCACACGGCTCCACGTCCGTACACGAGGGGAGACCCTGCTTCCCGCCGAAACTGAGCGGTGCCGGCGATCCGCCGATGAGTTCCCCCGCGCCGCGCGGTCAACAGTCGCGACATCTCGCAGATCACAGATCGAAGGAGCGAAGGACCATGATCGACCTCAACTACTGGGCAGTCCTGATGGCGGGCGCGGCGGGTTCGTGGCGGCGTTCGCCTACTACGTCGCCTTGGGGAACATGCTCCGCAGCGCAGCGACGGACACGGAGCGGCCGCCGGCGTGGCTGATGCCGTTCGAGCTCGGCAAGCATCTCGTTCTGGCTGCCGTCGTCGCTGGGCTCGCCGTGAACGGGGGCGTCACGGGCTGGGCGGCCGGCGCCGTCCTGGGGCTCGCGTTGTGGGTCGGGTTCCCAGTGGTGCTGCTGACCAGCTCCGTGGTCCATGAGAAGGTGCGGGGGAAGCTCGCCGCGCTGCACGCGGGCGACTGGCTGGCGAAGCTGCTGATCATCGCCGTCATCGTCAGCGTCAGCGCCTGACATGTGAATAGCCCTGAGCCCCAGAGGGTCGACACCGTGTCGAGATTCCTGCGCTATGCGCGGCTGTTTCGACACAGTGTCGGACCAGCCTGCGATGCTCGCGGCGCAGGCGCAGAAGCGCACAGGAAGACCTGAACAGAGATAACCACCGCGATCTGCTCCGGGTCGGAGGGGTGCGCGACGATCCGTCGAGCGCCATCGCGCAGGAGCCGCACGATCGGGGCGACGAATTCCCTGCGCGTCAGCGCGTCGCCGCCTGGTGGCGGTAGACCGCGTTCAACGCCGCGTCGTCGAGCCCGATCTGGAGGTCGGCCACGATCGCCGCGCACGGTGTACGGTCTTCGCCCGACAGGCTGGCGGCGCGGCGCGAGCCCCGCGCGGCATGCCGCGCGGCGCGCCGCCGCCGTCGACGCCGTGTACGTATGGCCATAGCGGACGAGGAGGCGCGCCAGCGCCGACCCGTGAATCAGGAGGGCGACATGCGGACGTTCATCAAGGGTGGGACCCTGGTCAGCGCGACGGGCGCGCAGCCGGCGGACGTGCTGATCGACGGCGAGCGGATCGCCGCGGTCGTCGAGCCAGGCAGCGCCGCACTCGGCGAGATCACCGCGGACGAGGTGGTCGACGCGGCCGGCAAGTACGTCGTGCCTGGCGGGATCGACGCCCACACGCACATGGAGCTGCCGTTCGGCGGCACCTTCGCCAGCGACACCTTCTCCACGGGCACCGTCGCGGCGGCGTTCGGTGGGACCACCACGATCATCGACTTCGCCGTGCAGACAACGGGCGCGCAGGTCCGCGCATCGCTCGACAGCTGGTTCGCCAAGGCCGAGGGCCAGTGCGCGATCGACTACGCCTTCCACATGATCCTCGGCGGTGTGGACGACGCCGCCCTCAAGGAGATGGACAGCCTGGTCGACGAGGGCATCACGAGCTTCAAGCTGTTCATGGCCTACCCGGGCGTCTTCTACTCCGACGACGGCCAGATCCTCCGGGCGATGCAGCGCGCGGCGACCAACGGCGCGCTCATCACCATGCACGCCGAGAACGGCATCGCGATCGACGCGCTCGCGCAGCAGGCCGCGGAGCGCGGCGAGACCGCCCCGATCAACCACGGCCTCACGCGCCCCTCCCGCCTGGAGGGGGAGGCCACCAGCAGGGCGATCCAGCTGGCGCTGGTCGCCGGGTCGCCCGTCTACTTCGTGCACCTGTCGGCCAGCGAGGCGCTGGCCGCGGTGTCCGCCGCTCGCCACGAGGGCGCGAACGTGTTCGCCGAGACCTGTCCCCAGTACCTGTACCTGACCCTGGAGGACCACCTGGGCGCGCCCGGGTTCGCTGGCGCCGGCTACGTGTGCTCACCGCCGCTGCGCACCAAGCACGCCAGCCACGCCGCGGACCTGTGGCGGGGTCTGCGCACCAACGACCTCGCCATGGTCGCGACGGACCACTGTCCGTTCTGCATGAAGGACCAGAAGGAGCTCGGCCTCGAGGACTTCCGCGCCATCCCCAACGGAATCGGCGGGGTCGAGCACCGCATGGATCTCATCCACCAGGGCGTGGTGGAGGGGCAGCTGAGCCTGGCCCGCTGGGTGGAGACCTGCGCGACCACGCCGGCGCGCATGTTCGGCCTGTACCCGCGCAAGGGCGTCATCGCGCCCGGCTCCGACGCCGACGTGGTGCTGTACGACCCGGCCGCGCGGCAGACCATCAGCGTCCAGACGCACCACATGAACATGGACTACTCGGCCTACGAGGGCTTCGAGCTGGCCGGGCGGGTGGACACCGTGTGGTCACGCGGGCGCAAGATCATCCAGGGCGAGGCGTACCTCGGCGCCCAGGGGCACGGTCAGTACCTGAAGCGAGGGCTGTGCCAGTACCTGCGCTGACGGCGGGATCGAGACGAGGAGGCAGGCACGTGGACTTCGGAGTGGTGCTGCAGACCAACCCGCCCGCGTGGCGGGTGGTGGACCTCGCCAGGCGGGCCGAGGCGTACGGCTTCGACTACGCCTGGACGTTCGACAGCCACGTGCTGTGGCAGGAGCCGTTCGTCATCTACTCGCAGATCCTGGCGCAGACGCACCGCCTGAAGGTCGGTCCGATGGTCACCAACCCGGGCACGCGGGACTGGACGGTGACCGCGTCGCTGTTCGCCACCTTGAACGACATGTTCGGCGACCGGACGATCTGCGGGATCGGCCGGGGCGACTCGGCGCTGCGCGTCCTGGGAAAGACGCCGAGCAACCTCGCCACGCTGGGCGAGGCGATCGGGGTCATCAAGGGGCTGGCCGAGGGGCGGGCCGTCACCTACCTCGACCAGCCGCAGCGGTTCCCGTGGTCGCAGGGCTCGCGGCTGCAGGTCCTCATGGCAGCCTACGGCCCCAGAGCGCTCAAGCTGTGCGGCGAGCAGGCGGACGGGTTCATCCTCCAGCTTGCCGACCCCCAGATCGCCGCGTGGACAATCCAGGCCGTGAAGAAAGCGGCGACGGAGGCGGGAAGGGATCCCGAGGCGCTGCACATCTGCGTGGCCGCCCCCGCCTACGTGGGCGACGACATCGCCCACCAGCGGGACCAGGTGCGCTGGTTCGGCGGCATGGTCGGCAACCACGTCGCCGACCTGGTGACCCGCTACGGCAGCGACTCGGAGCTGGTGCCCGAGGCGCTGGCGTCCTACATCGCCGGTCGCCGCGGGTACGACTACGCCGAGCACGGCAAGGCGACCAGCACGCATGTCGACTTCGTCAGCGATGAGGTCATCGACCGGTTCTGCGTCCTCGGCAGCGTCGAGCAGCACGTCGCGCGCCTCGAGGAGCTGCGGTCTCTGGGCGTCGACCAGTTCGCCATCTACCTGCAGCACGACGGCAACGACGAGACCCTGTCGGCGTACGGGCAGCGGATCATCCCGCTGGTGAACGGTTAGGGCCAGGTGGGCGCCCGCACGGCCCCCGAGGTCGCAGACGAAGCCGAGGTCAGCGGACCGGTCGCGGTGTCATCCCGTCGGCGGGAGCGCGCCGCGGCGGGGCTGAGCCGCGTGGCGCTGCTGGTGGGGGCGGTCGTGGCCCTCGGCGCCGCGTACGCCGGCTACAAGGCCGCCGGCCAGGCGCTCGGCGCCCCGTGGCGCGCATGGCCGCTGATCGGCGGCTGGCTGCCGGCCACCGACGACCTCATCCTGCCGCCGCTGAGCGCGATCGCCTCCTCGCTGGTGGAGCCCGTGCAGCGAGGCAGCGAGGAGACCCTCGCCGCGGTGATCCTGCGCTCGGCGGGTTTCACCCTGCGCGAGGCCGCCGTGGGCTTCGCCGCGGGGATCGTGGTGGGGCTGGCGACCGCGGTGCTGCTGCTGCGCGCCCGCTGGCTCGAGAAGGGGCTGCTGCCCTACGTGATCGCCAGCCAGACGGTGCCGCTGGTGGCGATCGCCCCCATCGTGGTCATCTGGGGACGGGGGAACCTCGGCTGGCTGCCGTTCGACTGGTCCGACTGGATGTCCGTCGCGGTCATCGCCACCTATCTGACGTTCTTCCCCGTCGCGGTCAACGGGCTGCGCGGGCTGCAGTCGCCCGAGCCCGCGGCCGTGGAGCTGATGGACTCCTACGCTGCGACCTGGACGCAGGTGCTGCGACGGCTGCGGTTCCCCGCCGCGCTCCCCTACCTGTTCCCCGCGCTGCGGCTGGCCGCGACCGCCAGCATCGTCGGCGCCATCGTCGGGGAGATCTCCGCGGGGGTGCGCGGTGGGCTGGGCCGGCTGATCCTGGACTTCGCCAGCCGCTACACGACCGGGCCGGAGCGGCTATACGCGGCGGTGGTCGGCGCCGCGGCGCTCGGCCTGCTGGTCGTCGGCCTCATCGCCGCCGCAGAGCGCGCCGTGCTGGCCGGCCGGGGGCAGGAGGCGGGGTGACGGTGAGCGAGACCGAGGTGGCGGCGGATGCGGTCGCCGTGTCCGCCCTGAGCAAGGTCTTCAACGCCGGCAGACCCGGCGAGGTCGCGGCCCTGGCCGACATCGACCTGATCGTGCCGCGCGGCGGGTTCACGTCCTTGATCGGCCCCTCGGGCTGCGGGAAGAGCACCCTGCTGCGGCTGGTCGCCGCGCTGACGCAGCCGACCAGCGGCGGGGTGCGCGTCTTGGGCAAGTCCGCGGAGTCCGCGCGCCGCGATCAGGACTACGGCATGGCCTTCCAGCAGGCCGGGCTATTCGACTGGCGGACCGTGGCCCGCAACGTCGAGCTGCCCCTCGAGCTGATGGGGTGGGACCGCCGGGCACGCCGTGACCGTGCCGCCGAGATGCTCGAGCTGGTCCGGCTGTCCGAGTTCGCCGGCCATCGGCCCGCGCAGCTGTCGGGCGGCATGCAGCAGCGGGTGGCCATCGCGAGGGCGCTGTCGTTCGAACCGACCCTGCTGCTGATGGACGAGCCGTTCGGCGCGCTGGACGAGATGACCCGCGAGCACATGCAGAACGAGCTGCTGCGCATCTGGTCGGCGACACAGACCACGGTCCTGTTCGTGACCCACTCGATACCCGAGGCCGTCTTCCTGTCCTCGCAGGTGGTGGTGATGTCGCCACGCCCTGGCCGGATCGCCGCCCGCATCACGGTCGACCTGGGCGAGCGCGACGACGACGCGCGCGAGGACGAGCGGTTCTTCGCCACGATCACCGAGGTCCGCGAGGCGCTGCGAGCGGTCGAGGCCGACGACGGCGCGGGGGGCGCCGCGTGAGCGCGGCCATCCCGCCCGGCGGCTGGGCGCGCGCCCGCGTCGGCGGCGTCGGACCGCCGCTCCTGGCTGGGGCGGCGATCCTCGGGCTGTGGGAGGGCGGGCTGGCCGTCTGGCGGCCGCAGGGCTTCCTGCTGCCGCGTCCGTCGGCGATCGCGGCCAGCTTCGTCGAGGGGGCGGACTCGATCTGGAGCGCCACACGCGCGACCGGGTTCATCGTTCTCACGGGAATCGCCATTGGGGTGGCGCTCGGGGTGCTCGCCGCGCTGGCGACCAGCCGGTTCCGTGCGGCGGACCGCACGCTCACGCCGCTGGCGGCCGCGCTCAACGCGCTGCCCATCATCGCGCTGGCGCCCGTGTTCAACGCCTGGTTCGGGACGATGTCGCCCCGGTCCAACCAGGCGGTCGTGGCGGTCGTCGTGTTCTTTCCCGTGTTCATCAACACCGCCAAGGGACTCACCCGCGTCGAACCCATCCAGCTGGAGCTGATGCGCTCCTACGCCGCCAGCCCATGGGCGATCACCAAACAGGTGCGCATCCCCAACGCCCTGCCGTTCTTCTTCACCGCCCTCAAGATCGCGGCGTCGCTGTCGGTGATCGCCGCGATCGTGGCCGAGTACTTCGGCGGCCGGCAGGACGCGCTGGGCCCCCTGATCGTGCAGCGCGCGGGCTTGTCCCGCTACGCCGACGCGTGGGCCGCGGTCGCGGCGGGCGCGGCGCTGGGGATCACCCTGTACACCGTCGTCACCGTCGTGGAGCGCTGGGTGCTGCCCTGGCACGCCGGCACGCAGCAGGAGCGCTCGTAGCCGACGGAACGGTCCGCAACAGCTCACCGCCGCGCCCAGCAGGGGGCGGCTCGACGAAGGGGTTGACACCATGACCCGATCCACCCGCCGGCTACTGACCGTGCTCCTGATCGTGCTCGGCCTCGTCGCGACCGGCTGCGGAGGCGAGGATGGCACCGCCACGCCGGCCGATGACGGCACCGCGGCCGACTCTGCGGGCACCGCTGAGCCCCAGGCGCCAGCAGACGAGCCCACCGACGGGACCGAGGCGGCCGCCGACGCCGAGCTGACTCCGGTGTCGCTGCAGCTGCAGTGGTTCACCCAGGCGCAGTTCGCCGGCTACTTCGCCGCGCTCGACCAGGGCTTCTACTCCGACGCCGGCCTCGACGTGGAGATCCTGGAGGGCGGGGTCGACATCGTTCCGCAGTCGGTGCTGGCCTCCGGTGGCGCGGACTTCGCGATCGCGTGGGTTCCGAAGGCCCTCGTGTCGATCGAGGAGGGCGCGAACATCACCAACATCGCCCAGGTGTTCCAGCGCAGCGGCACGCTGCAAGTCGCGCTCGCCGACTCCGGGATCGAATCAGTCGACGACCTGGCGGGCACCAACGTGGGCAACTGGGGGTTCGGCAACGAGTTCGAGCTCCTGGCCGGGCTGCGCCAGGCCGGGCTCGACCCCGACACCGACGTGACCCTGGCGCAGCAGGCCTTCGACATGCTGGCGCTGCTGTCGGGCGACATCGACGCCGCGCAGGCCATGACCTACAACGAGTACGCGCAGGTGCTAGAGACCGTCAATCCCGACACCGGGCAGCTGTACACCGAGGACGACCTTACCGTCATCGACTGGAACGAGGAGGGGACCGCGATGCTCCAGGACGCGGTCTGGGCGGACGCCGCGCGCCTGGAGGACGACGAGGCCTACCGCGACGCGTCCGTGGCGTTCGTCGAGGCTTCGCTGCGCGGTTGGGCCTACTGCCGCGACGAGTTCGACGCGTGCGTGGACATCGTCCTGGAGAACGCCCCGACGCTCGGCGAGTCGCACCAGGCGTGGATGCTCAACGAGACCAACAAGCTCATCTGGCCGTCGCCCGGCGGTGTGGGCCTGATGGACCAGGCGCTGTGGGACCAGACCGTCGAGGTGTCCACCTCGGAGGAGATCATCTCCGCGGCTCCGGACGATGACGTGTACCGCACCGACATCGCCGAGGAGGCGCTCGAACGCCTGGCCGAGGCCGGCGTCGACACCACCGGCGAGTCCTACGAGCCCGTCACAGTCGAGCTGCGCGAGGGCGGCGAGTGAGGCGGTCAGTACAGGAACATCGGCTTGCCGCCGACGTGGCGGACCTTCGGCCGGTAGGCCTCGCGGTCGTAGAGGGCGTCCACGTCGACGCGGCGGGCGCCCTCCTCGGTCTCGGAGATCGGCACGTTGGTGTAGGTGCCGCTGCGCAGCGCGACCATCCGCCCGCGCGAGCCCTCGACGGCGAGGTCTGCGGCCATCACCGCGTAGTTGGTCGCCACCATCAGGTCGAGTGAGTCCGGGCGCCCCGAGCGCATCAGGTAGCCGACCTGCTGCGCGACGATGCCCTGGCCCGTTCGCGTCTTGAGCAGCTCGCCGGTGACCGCGCCGATGCCGCCGAGCTTGCGGTGCCCGTAGGCGTCCTCGTCGCCGGTGAGGTGGAGCTGGCCGCCTTCCACCGTCGCGCCCTCGGAGATGGTCACCATGGCGTAGCTGGACGGGTTGCGGCCCTTGTCGCCCATCAACAGCTCGGCCAGCCTGTCCGGGTCGAACGGCACCTCGGAGATGATCGCGCGGTCGACGCCGGCCAGGTAGGCCGCGATCAGGGAGGTCTCGCCGCTGTAGCGGCCGAACAGCTCGACCACCGCGAGGCGCTCGTGGGACCCCGCGCTGGTGCGCAGATCGTGGATGAACTGGACGCTGCGGGTGATGGCCGTGGAGAACCCGATGCAGTAGTCGGTGCCGTGGACGTCGTTGTCCATGGTCTTGGGGATGGCGACGACCGGCACTCCCTCGGTGTCCATCCGCAGGGCGTAGGACAGGGTGTCGTCCCCGCCGATCGGGATCAGCGCGTCGATCCCCAGCGCGGAGAGCACGTCCAGCACGTGAGCGGTGCAGTCGACCGCGCCGTCCTCGGCGGGCGAGCGCCGCGCGAGGAACTCCGGCAGCTCGTCGGGCTTGACGCGGCTGGGGTTCGTGCGCGACGTGTGCAGCGTCGTGCCACCCGTGCGGTCGATGGTGCGCACGCGCGCGGGGTCGAGCGCGACGGTGCAGGCCGCGACGGAGTCGGGGTCACCCGGCTGGCACTCGAGGAGGCCCGCCCAGCCGCGGCGGATGCCGATGACCTCATGGCCGTCGTCGACGACCCGGTTGACCACCGACTTGATGCACGGGTTGAGCCCCGGCACGTCGCCCCCGCCGGTGAGGATCCCGATCCGCATTCGACGCTCCGTTTCGTTGCGCTGCTGGCATGAAGTCGGTAGCGAACACGGCCGCCGCGGCGACGGCAAACGCCGATGCGTCGACCGCGCAGTGCTGCGTCGCCCGCCCCGTCGTCCGCCGACACCGTGTCGGGATTCCTGCGCATAGCGCGGCCTTCTCGACACGGTGTCGAGGGGGCCGCGCTCCGACGGCGGGACTGCCGCGCCGGGCTGCGCCTCACCGGATCGCGTCAGGCCCCAGCAGGACCTTGAGCTCGGCGTACAAGTTGGGGGTGCGGGCGATGCGGAGGTCGTCGCCGAGGTGCAGTCGCGTGGGTCGCGGCTTGCCGTTGAGCAGGTGCAGGTGCACCGGGATGACGCCGCGGTGCTCGCCCAGGACCGAACGCAGCCTGGTGACGATCTCGCCGGTGCACTGGCGCGGCGACAACGAGATCTCCAGCGGGGCGCCGTCCAGCTCGGACAGGTCGGGCGCGCTGACGTCGGCGGCGATGACCTTGGGCGTCTCGCCGCTGTCCAGCCGCCCGGTGACGCACAGCACCGCGTCCTCGACCAGCAGCTGCCCGTGCGCCTGGTAGGTCTGCGGGAAGAAGATCACGTCGACGCCGCTGGTCAGGTCCTCGAGCGTCCCCACGACGTAGGGCTGGCCGGCCTTGGTGAACTTCTTGCCGATCCCCGTGAGGATCCCCGCGAGCGACACGAGTCCCCTGGTGGTCTGGGCCTCGCCCGACAGGACCTCCGAGATCGGGGTCGAGGACAGCTCCGCAAGGAGGGGCTCGAGCCCGAACAGCGGATGGTCGGAGACGTACAGGCCGAGCATCTCCCGCTCGGCGGCCAGCTTCTCCCGCCGCTCGAACTCGGTGTCGGGGATGTCCACGTCCGGCATGGTCGCCTGGGCGTCCGCGTCGCCGCCGAACAGGGAGAACTGGCCCTCGGACTCTGCCCGCTTGGTCGCCAGCGCCTGCTCGACCACCTGCTCGCAGACGAGCAGCAGACCCTTGCGCGGGTGGCCGAGCGACTCGAAAGCGCCAGCCTTGATCAGCGACTCAACGGTGCGCTTGTTCAGCGCCGCGGCGTCGGTCTTGGCGCAGAAGTCACCGAAGTCGGCGAACGTTCCGTGCCGGGCCCGGGCGCGAACGATCTCATGGACGACCTGCTCCCCGACGTTGCGCACCGCCGACAGCCCGAAGCGGATCTGACCCTGCGCGGACGGGACGGGCGCGAAGTCCAGCTCGGACTCGTTGACGTCCGGCTGGAGGACGACGAGGCCCATCATGCGGCAGGAGTGCAGGGCAGCGGGGAGTTTGTCCTTGTTGTTCTTCACGCTGGACAGCAGGGCAGACATGTACTCGACGGGGTGGTGGCGCTTGAGCCAGGCGGTCTGGTAGGTGACGAGCCCGTAGGCGGCCGCGTGGGACTTGTTGAACCCGTAGCTGGCGAACGCCTCGATCAGGGACCACAGGTCCTCGCCGAGCTGGGCGTCATAGCCCTGCGCGACCGCGCCGTCGAGGAACTGCTGGCGCAGCTCGGCCATCTTGTCGGCGAGCTTCTTGCCCATCGCCTTGCGGATCAGGTCCGCCTCGCCCAGCGAGAACCCGGCGACGATCTGCGCGATGCGCTGCACCTGCTCCTGGTAGATCAGCAGGCCGTAGGTGGGACCGAGGACGTCCTCCAGGTCCGGGTGCGGGTAGGTGACCCGCGCGAGGCCGTGCCGGCGGCGCGCGTACTCGGTGTGCACGCCCGCTGACATAGCGCCGGGCCGGTACAGCGCGCCGAGCGCGATGATGTCGTCGAAGCGGTCCGGCTTGAGCTGGCGGCACAGCGCCTTGTAGCCGGTCGACTCGAACTGGAACACGCCGTCGGTGTCGCCGCGCGACAGCATCTCGTAGGTCGGCGCGTCGTTGAGCGGGATGTCCTCGATGACGATCCGCTGGCCGGTCGTGGTCTCGATGTGGCGCAGCGCGTCGGTGATGACGGTGAGGTTGCGCAGCCCCAGGAAGTCCATCTTCAGCAGGCCGATGGCCTCGACCATGCCGCCGTCGTACTGGGTGACGATCTCGCCGTCGGCCTCGACCCGCAGGACCGGGCAGTGCTCGGTGATCGGCCTGGCCCCGATCACCACACCGGCGGCATGGATCGAGTGCTGCCGGCGCAGGCCCTCCAGCGACAGCGCGGTGTCCAGCACCTTGCGGGCGTCCGGCTCGGTCTCCCACGCCGCCTTGAGCTCCCCGCTCAGCTCGCGCGCCCGATCCAGCGCGAAGTCCTTGCCCATGACGGGCGGCGGCATCATCTTGGTCAGCCGGTCGCCGAAGCCGTACGGGTAGCCGAGCACCCGCGCCGCGTCCTTGATCGCCGCCTTAGCCTTGATGGTGGAGAACGTGACGATCTGCGCGACGCGGTCGTCCCCGTAGCGCTCTGTCGCGTAGCGGATCATCTCGCCGCGGCGGCGCTCGTCGAAGTCCATGTCGATGTCCGGCATGGAGATGCGCTCGGGGTTCAGGAAGCGCTCGAACAGCAGGTCGTAGGCCAGCGGGTCGAGATCGGTGATCCGCGTGCAGTACGCGACCGCGCACCCGGCCGCCGAGCCGCGGCCAGGGCCGACGCGGATGCCCACGCTGCGGGCGTAGTCGCAGAGGTCCGCGACGATGAGGAAGTAGGCGCTGAACCCCATCTGCTCGATGACGCCCAGCTCGTAGGAGAGCCGGTCGGACACTTCCAGGCTCAGCGGCAGGCCCCAGCGGCGCTCCGCGCCCTCCCAGACCAACTTGCGCAGGTACTCCGCCTCGCTCAGGCCGTCGGGGCAGTCGAAGCTCGGCAGGTGGTGCTCGCCGAAGTTGATCTCGACGTCGCAGCGCTCGGCGATCTGGAGAGTGTTGCGCCAGGTCTCAGGGTGGTCACCGAACAGCGCGTGCATCTCGTGGGCGGGCTTCACGTAGAACTGGTCGCCGGAGAAGGAGAACCGGTCGGGGTCGCTCTTCAGCGAGCCCGTCTGGATGCACAGCAGCGCGTCGTGCGCCTCGTGGTCGGCCTGGTCGGTGTAATGGCTGTCGTTGGTGACCACCAGGCCGAGGCCGAGCTCGGAGGCGATCTTGATCAGGTGGCCGTTGGTGGCGTCCTGCTCAGCGATCCCGTGGTCCTGGACCTCGATGAAGTAGCGCTCAGGCCCGAACAGGTCCCGGTACCACGCGGCCGCCTCGAGCGCGCCGTCGTAGTTGCCAGCCAACAGCAGCTGGTTGACCTCGGCGCCAAGGCACCCCGACAGGCAGATCAGCCCCTCGTGGTGCTCGGCCAGCAGCTCCTTGTCCGCGCGGGGCTTGTACCAGTAGCCCTCGAGGTACGCCCGCGACACGAGCTTCATGAGGTTGGCGTAGCCGGTGTTGTTCTCCGCGATCAGGGTCAGGTGGTAGTACGGCTCGTCCCCCGCCCTGCGGCTGCCCCTGGTGTACCGGCTGGTCGGAGCCATGTAGATCTCGCTGCCCAGGATGGGCTTCACCCCGTGGTCGAGGCCCGCCTTGTAGAAGTCGATGACCCCGAACATGTTGCCGTGGTCGGTGATGGCGATCGCCGGCATCTCGAGCCGGGCGGCCTTGCGCATGAGCGCGTCGACCCGGCTGGCCCCGTCGAGCATGGAGTACTCGGTGTGCACGTGCAGGTGAACGAAGGAGTCACTCACGACCTGGACTGCCCCCTTGCGGACGCTGGCGTTTATGCGGATCTCCAAGCTGGGGGAAGCGGCCGCTCGGCCGACCGAATGACAGCCGTGTGATCCTTGCCTCACGGTACCCGGACCGGCTCGGCGAGTCTAGGGCACGACTCCGACCTCGCCGTTCCGGACGCCGGTCAGCGAGTCTGGATGGGACCGAGGAACACGCAGACGTCGGTCCACGCCGTCGATGGCGGGCCGGCGTGCGAACAGCCGCTCGAGGCCGCGTAGCGGTGCCCCGAGGGCGCTGTGGCCGAGCCCGTGCACGACAATGCAATCGGCGTTCGTTCGATCTCCCTCCGCCCAGGCCCGCAGCGGGGTGGGGAAGTCCTTGACGTCGAAGGTCACAAGGACGCGCTGCCACCGACACGTGGGCGTCGAGGAGCAATCGCACCGCCTCAGAACGTGTTCGAGACGGGCGCCTGGCCAGAGCTTTCTCGCTGGGTGGCGAGTTTCCTCCGCCGTTCGCGGCGTGGCGGGCGGAGACGGGCGCCTGGCCAGAGCTTTCTCGCTGGGTGGCGAGTTTCCTGCGCCGTTCGCGGCGTGGGGCCTCGGGCGTTCTCGCGTGGCTAGCACGCACGCCACGGGGTGAGCCCCCGGTCCGCCGCGCGTGACCGGGCGGCGGCCAGGTCGTCGGGGAGGGGCTCCTCGACGACGACGCGCTCGCCGGTGACGGGGTGTTCGAAGGCCAGCCGGCGGGCGTGCAGCGCGGGGCGTCGCAGGCCAAGTGCGGCCGCCCGCTCGACCGAGGCGCCGTAGGTGCGGTCGCCGGCGACGGGGTGGCCGACCGCCGACAGGTGCACCCGGACCTGGTGGGTGCGGCCAGTGTCCAGACGCACGCTGAGCTCGGCGCAGCCGCGGTGCGCCGCCTCGACGTCGTAATGGCTCACCGCGGCGCGACCAGCGGGGTCGACGGCGAAGCGCGTCCGCTGCGAGCGGGACCGTGCGATGGGGGCCTCGATCGTGGCTCGCGGCGGGTCGGGGACCCCGTCGACCAGCGCCCAGTACACCCGCTCGACGGCGTGGCGCCTGAACGCCGAGACCAGCCCCGCGTAGGCCTCCATCGAGCAGGCGACCGCGAGGAGCCCCGAGGTGCCGCGGTCGAGGCGGTGGACGATCCCCGGGCGCTCAGGGTCGCCGCCGATGGCCAGCCCAACGCCCTGCCCGCGCAGCGCGTCCACCAGCGTGGGCCGGCTCGACGTCCCGGCGCCGGGGTGGACCACCAGTCCGGCGGGTTTCGCGATGACCACCAGGTGCTCGTCCGCCCACCGCACCGGCACGGGGGGCGGCGGATCCACACGCGCCGCGGGCGGCGGCCGGGCCACGGTGACCTCCTCGCCCGGCCGCACCCGGTGCGACTTGCCGGCCAGCCTGCCGTCGACGGCCACCTCACCGGACGCCAACCGTTGCTGGGTGCGGGATCGCGGCTCGTCGAGCCAGCCGGCGAGCACCTGGTCGAGCCGACGATCGGCGTCGCTCTCACCGGCGACCCGGACCAGCAGGCGAGCCATGCCGGCCTAGCCGCGCGGCCCGGTGGTGCCAGGCCGCACGGAACGGCTGCGCTCGCGCGCCTGCGAGGCCGCCGCCTCCTCGCGCTCCACAACGAACATCAGTACGGCGATGAGCAGCGCACCGACGACGATGGCGGAGTCGGCGAGGTTGAACTTTGGCCACCAGCCGACCTTGACGAAGTCGATGACCCCGCCGTTGGGGAACCCGGGTTCGCGGAACAGCCGGTCCATCAGGTTGCCCAGCGCCCCACCAGACACGAGCCCGTAGGCGAACGCGAGCGACAGGCGGTCGGTGCGCGGCAGCGCCCGTACGACCAGGGCGAGCACCAGGACCGAGACGATCACGAACATGCCGGAGAACCCGGGGATCCCGAATGCGGCGTTGGTGTTGCGGACGAGCTCCCACTCCAGCGCACCGCCCAGCCCGGCGTCGATCACCCCGCGGCCGGTGAGCAGGTCGACGGCGAGCACCTTGGTGGCCTGATCGAGAACAAACCAGATCGCCGCCACGCCTGCCCATACGACGTAGACGAGGCGGCCGGGAAGCGCGCGCCGGCGGGTCGGCGACGGGGCGGTGCCGCTCATCGTCGGGGCTGCGGCGTCCGTGGGACGGGTCGGGGTTGACACGCGCACACCGTACCCGCTCGGGTGCGTCGCCGGACCGCGCCCCGAGCGAACATCGAAGGCCCGGCCGCTTGCGTACCATGGTGGCCCTGCAGCGACCGCAGAAAGGTGTACCGCGTGGGTTTCAAGCCCGTCGATCAGCAGCCGTCGTTCCCTGCGCTCGAGGACACCGTCCTCACGCGCTGGCGGGAGCGCGACGTGTTCGCCCGGTCGCTGCGAGCGCGTGAGGGCGCCGCCACGTTCCGGGTGTACGAGGGCCCCCCGACCGCCAACGGCCGCCCGGGCGTGCATCACGTGCCGGGGCGCACGTTCAAGGACGTCTACCCCCGGTACCGGACGATGAAGGGCTACCGGGTCCCGCGGCAGGGCGGGTGGGACTGCCACGGCCTCCCCGTCGAGGTGCAGGTCGAGCGCGAGCTCGGGTTCAAGCGCAAGCAGGACATCGAGGACTTCGGCGTCGAGGCCTTCAATGTCAAGTGCCGCGAGTCGGTCCAGCGCCACGTCGACGACTTCAAGGACCTGTCGGAGCGGATCGGCTACTGGCTCGACTGGGACGACGCCTACTGGACGATGGACGCCTCCTACGTGGACAGCGTGTGGTGGTCGCTGTCCCAGCTGTTCCAGGCCGGCCGCGTCTACGAGGGCCATCGCGTCGTCCCCTACTGCCCGCGCTGCGGGACCGCCCTGTCCGACCACGAGGTTGCGCAGGGCTACGCGACCGCGGAGGACCCCTCGGTGTACGTGCGCTTCCCGCTGCGCGGGGGGACGCTGGGCGACGAGGGCGCGGCGCTGCTGATCTGGACGACCACACCGTGGACGCTGATCTCGAACACCGCCGTCGCGGTCGGCCGTGACGTGCGCTACGTCCTGGCGGACGCCGGAGCTCACGGGCGCGTGGTGCTCGCCGCCGACCTCGTCGAGCATGTCCTCGGCGAGGGAACGGCGGTCGTGCGTGACGTGCCCCTCGACGAGCTGGTCGGCAGCCACTACGCGGGCCCGTTCGATTTCGTGGGCCCCGGTTCCGCCGACGACCCCGACGGTGACGCCGAGTCCTGGCGCTACGTGACCGTCGCCGACTTCGTCACGACCACGGACGGCACCGGGCTGGTGCACCTGTCCCCCGCCTTCGGCGCGGACGACATGGCGGTCGCCAGGACCGAGGGCCTGCCGGTCGTCAACCCGGTCGACCTCGAAGGGCGGTTCGACGCGCGGGTGGCGCCCTTCGCCGGCCAGTTCGTCAAGGACGCCGACACGCCGATCACCGAGGACCTCGCGGCGCGCGGGCTGCTGCTCGCGGCCGGCACGTACACCCACGCCTACCCGTTCTGCTGGCGCTGCCAGACCCCGCTGCTGTACTACGCCAAGCCCTCCTGGTACATCGCCACGACCCAGATCCGCGCTGACCTGCTGGCCGAGAACGCCAAGGTCGACTGGCACCCCGAGCACATCCGCGAGGGCCGCTACGGCGACTGGCTCGAGAACAACGTCGACTGGGCGCTGTCCCGCGAGCGCTACTGGGGCACGCCGCTGCCGCTGTGGCGCTGCGCCGACTGCGAGGAGGTGACCTGCGTCGGCTCCCGCGCGGAGCTGGGCCAGCTGGCGGGACGCGACCTGTCCGACCTCGACCCGCACCGGCCGTATGTGGACGAGGTGACCTTCGGTTGCGCCGCGTGCGGCGGCACCGCCAGGCGGGTCGGTGAGGTGATCGACGCCTGGTACGACTCCGGGGCCATGCCGTTCGCCCAGTTCGGCTACCCCTGGCGGCCAGGCAGCGAGGAGCTCTTCGCCGAGCGCTTCCCCGCCAACTACATCTGCGAGGGCCTCGACCAGACGCGCGGCTGGTTCTACTCGCTCATGGCGATCTCGACGCTGCTGTTCGGCCGCAACAGCTACGAGACCGTCCTGGTGCTCGGCACCATCGTCGACGACGATGGCAAGAAGATGTCCAAGTCACGGGGGAACGTGCTCGATCCGTGGGAGGTCGTCGCGACCTACGGCGCGGACGCGCTGCGCTGGCAGCTGCTCACCGGCTCGCCGTGGGGCGAGCAGCGGATCGGCCCCGAGCCGCTCGACGAGGTGATCCGCAAGTTCCTGCTCACCCTGTGGAACACCTACTACTTCTTCGTGACCTACGCGCGGCTCGACGGCTGGATCCCGGCGATCCCCGCCCCGCCGATCGCCCAGCGTCCGGTGATGGACCGGTGGGTGCTCGCCGAGCTGGCCGACGCGGTCAGCACGGTGGACGCCGCCCTGGAGGCGTACGACGCGACGGCGGCGGGACGGCGCATCGCGGCCTTCACCGACGACCTGTCGAACTGGTACGTGCGGCGCACGCGCCGCCGGTTCTGGTCTCCGGACGCCGCCGACGCGCCCGACAAGGCCGCGGCGTTCGCCACCCTGTACACGTGCCTGGTCGAGGTGGCGGGGCTCCTGGCGCCGTTCACCCCGTTCCTGGCCGACGAGCTGCACGAGAACCTAGTCTGCGGCGCCGACGGCGCAGCACCGGACAGCGTGCACCTGCGGGACTTCCCCGAGGTCGACACGCGCAGCGTCGATGACGATCTGCGCACGGCGATGACGGCTGCCCGCCAGGTGACCGAGCTGGGCAGGCGCGCGCGCAACGACGCCAGGATCGGCGTGCGTCAGCCGCTTCAGGGTGCGCTCGTCACCCTGCCCCGCGCGGCGCGCGCCGGCTGGCCGCAGGTCGCCGATGTCGTCGCCGCCGAGCTCAACGTGCGCGACCTGTCGGTGCCCGACGCCGTCGACGGCGTCGTCGGTTACCGGCTCAAGCCGAACTTCAGGGCGTTGGGGCCCACGTTCGGGTCCCGAACCAAGCAGGTCGCCGCGGCCATCGAGCGTGCCGACGCCGCGACGGTCGCGGCCGCGCTGGCCGACGCCGGAACGGCCAGCCTCGCCGTGGAGGGCGAGGACGTGACGGTGAGCGCGGAGCAGGTGCAGGTGCTCGAGGAGGCCCGGACCGGTTGGCAGGTCGCGGCCGCCGGCGGCTACGCCGTCGCGCTGGACGTCAAACTCGACGACGAGCTGCGCGCAGAGGGGCTCGCGCGCGAGTTCGTCCGCGCGGTCAACGACCTGCGCAAGCGCCGCGACCTGCAGCTGGACGACCGGATCGTCCTGCGGGTGGCTGCGCCCGAGCTGGTCGCGACAGCTTTGTCGGCGCACCGCGACACGATCGCGGCGGAGGTGCTGGCGGTCGACCTGGACCTGACCGCGGACAGCGCGGACGAGGAGCTGGCGATACCGGGCCAAGTGGGTGTGCGCGTGACGCTGGACGTGAGCGGCTAGTGCTGGCGCGGCTGCTGGTTCGCCTGGCTGCGGTGAGCGCCGCAGCCGCCGGGGTGGTGGCATGGCGTCGACGCTCCGAGCTGATCGAGGGCTGGCACGGCCGTGGCTGGCTGGTGCGCCGCACCGACGGCACCGTGCCGGGTGATCGCAGCGGCGCGCCAGGTGGCCTGGCGCCCACACCGCGCTCGAGCACCGGCGTCAGTGCGGCGGTGCAGGTCGCACCCCCGGCGTGGGAGCCGGCGGCCCTCACCGCCCTGGCCGCGTGGGAGCCGAGGCCGCCGCGCACACCAGCGGGCCGTGCCCTGGCCTACCTGTGGGCCAGCCCGGTGACGGCCGCCGGGCTGCTGGCCGGGCTGGCGGGTGGCGGCACGACCCAGGTCCGCGACGGGGCGCTGCTGTTCACCGGCACACGGGGGCCGACGGCGGCCCTGATGCGCTGCCGCGGGTTCGACGCGATGGCGCTGGGTCACGTGGTCGTGGCCAGAGGCGCGCCGCCCAGTGCGGCGCTGCTGCGCCACGAGCTGGTCCACGTACGCCAGGCGGAGCGGTTGGGCCCGCTGATGGCCCCGGCCTACCTCGGGCTGCTGGCGGCGTACGGCTACGCCCGCCACCCCATGGAGCGGGCCGCCCGCGCCGCCCAGCGCGCCGCGGCCGCCATGGAATGACCAGCGTGCAGCGCGGACACTTCGTACGAACCCTTCGTACGAAGTGTCCGTGCTAGCGAACCCACTCAGGCGTGGACGGCGTCGTGGATGCGCTTGGCGAGCGAGACGGACACGCCGCGCACGCCCGCGAGCCGCTCGACGCTGGCCGCCCTGAGCGCCTCCATGGAGCCGAACTCAGCCTGGACCGCGTCACGCTGGGCGGGCGTCATGCCCTCGACGCCGGCGAGCGTCCGCTCGGCCGCGCCCGCCTCCTCCAGCGGGGCGGTCGCATCGTCGCGAGGAGGCGCCCAGCTCTCGTCGTCCGGTGTGTCGGGCGGGTAGATCGGCGTGGTCGAATCAGCGTCGGTGATGCGCTCGGTCGGCTGCGTCTCCGCCGCCGCGGGCGGTGCCGGACCGGAGGTGTCGGCGGCGCCCTGGCTCGCGCCCTGGCCGGCGCCCGACCATGAGGCCCGCCTGACGTCGCCACCGGTGACGGCGACCGGCTTGCGGGACGGACGGTTGCGGACGACACCGACGACCAGCAGAGCCGCGGCAATGACGCAGGAGACGATCGAGGCGTACACGAACTGCAGCGGCTGATCGCCGACCTGGAACACGCCGAGCAGCAGCGTGACGAGGCCGACGAGGACCAGCAGCATGCTGACGACGATCATCGCGTCCCTTTCTCCAGTGGTCTCGTGCGCCGATGGCCTACGACGAACGGGTCCACGGGGACTCGTCGTCACCGTCAGGGGCAGGATCAGCCGCGTCAGGAGCAGCGACCGCCGCGGCGGCGTGCTGCTGCACCGTGGCGGCCGCCTCCTCGATCTCGGTCGGCACCTCGGGCAGGTCGGATGCCTGGTCGAGCAGCGCGAGGTGCTCGGCGATGACGCCCTGGACCCGCTCCCGGTACTCGTTGCGGAACCGGCGCAGGTCCTCCACGGCCTGGGCGACCTGGCTGGCGTCGTGCCGCAGGCGTTCAGCGCGGTCGGCGGCTTCGCGCTCGGCGTCGGTCACCATCCGCTCGGCCTCGGCGTGGGCGCGCGACAGCACGTCGTCAGCCTCGGTCTGCGCGTCGGCCAGCGTCTGGTCGGCGGCTCGCTGCGCGGTCAGCAGCGTGCGCTGCAGCAGCTCGGGGTCCGGCCCGTCGCCGGGGGCAGCCTGCGCGGTCGGAGCGGGCGTCGGCGTCGCGGTCCCCGGCTTTCCCTCGAGCTCGCCCGCGCGGAGGGTCAGCTGCTCGTTCTCGGCGATCAGCTCGGAGAGCCGCTCGGTCACCTCGTCCAGGAACTGGTCGACCTCGTCGACGTCGTAGCCCTTGTACTTCTCCCTGAACGTCTGGTTCTGCACGTCCTCGGGCATGAGCGCCATGGCGGTGGTCCTTTGTCTACAGGCTGCATGCAATCGGCATGAGCAAGATACGGATGGCGAGAAACAGCAGGATGACCGACAGGTCGAGGGCGACGCCTCCTAATTGCAGCGGCGGGATGACGCGCCGGAGCGGGTCGAGGATCGGGTCGGTGAGCGCCCGAACGCCGCGGGCGATTCCAAGCAGCGGCTCGGGCAGTGAGGGGACCCAGGACAGGATCACGCGCACCAGCAGGATGAGCAGGTACACCTGCAGGATCGCGCACAGCACGGTGCCGACGGCGGTCTGGGCGAGGACGAGCCCGCCGAAGGCGGTGTGGCCGAGGGTCATCCGCGGATCATGCCTGGTTGAAGAAGCCGCGCTCGGACAGGCGGCGCCGCTCCTCGGTGGACACGTCGGTCCCGGCGGGGGTCAGCAGGAACACCCGATCCCCCGCGCGCTCGATCCGCCCGTCCAACCCGTAGATCAGCCCGGAGGCGAAGTCGAGCATGCGCTTGGCGACCGCCTCGCTGGCGCTGCCGAGGTTCATGATGACCGGGACGCCGTTCCGGAAGTTCTCGCCGACCTCCTCCACATCGTTGAACGTGGTCGGGTTGGTGACGTGAACCTTGCCGCTGGTGACGGGGCGCACGTTCGAGTGCGGCTCACCGGCCCCGCCGCGGTCGCCGGGCCCCACCCCGGGGCGACCTGGCGACGGCGCGGGCGCGATGCGTCGCACGTTCGACGACTCCGGGCGCGGCTCGGGCGCGCGCTGCGGCGGTGCCGCATCCTCCGGCACGTCGGCGTACTCGTCGTCGTACTCCTCGACCAGACCGAGGAACGACAGGGTCCTCTTCCAAATCTGCGACATCATCGTGCTCCGCGTGTCAGCGAATCAACTGGAGTCTGCACGGCGGGGGCCGAAGACGCCTTCCCCCACCCGGACGATCGTGGCTCCTTCTTCCACGGCCACCTCGAGATCGCCCGTCATGCCCATCGACAGGTGCTGCACCTCTGGGAAACGCTCGCGCGCGGCATCGCGCAGTGCGCGCAGCTGCGCGAAGGCAGGTCGGGGGTCGGCGTCAAGCGCCGGCATGGTCATCAGGCCCTCGCAGGCGATCCCCGGCAGCTCCCGGACCTTCGCGACCATCGCGAGCGCCTCGCCGGACGCCACGCCGGCCTTGCTGGGGTCATCCGCGGTGTTGACCTGCAGGAGCACACGCTGGACGCGACCGCCACGCTGCGCCCGCCCGGCGATCTCCTCGGCCAGCTTGAGCCGGTCCATCGAGTGGATCAGGCTGGCAACGCCGACGACGTCGGCGACCTTGTTGCGCTGGAGCCGACCGACGAAGTGCCAGCGCACGCCGGGGCCCAGCGCCTCGACCTTGCGTGCCAGCTCCTGGGCGCGCGCCTCACCGAAGTCCGCCTGCCCCGCCTGGCGTGCCGCCCGCACCAGCTCCGGCGGGAAGGACTTGCTGATCGCCACCAGGGTCACCGCGTGCGGCGAGCGACCGGCGCGCTCGGCCGCGCCGGCGATCCGTCGGTGCACATCCTCCAGCCGGCGCGCGACATCGGACGGCTGGTCGGGGTGCGGACCGCCGCTCGCGCGGGTTGAGGACTGTGGTGGCATCATCGGCATCAGTCTACGGAGGCAGGCGCGCCAGCCCGGGGAGGCGCTGCGCGCCGGGCGCCGGCCATGCGGCGGACGATCCCAGCCTGGCGTCCCGCCGCGGCGTGCTGCGCGGTCGCGGCCCTGTGGCTGAACCACGTGGCCGGGTCGCAGCGCGTGCAGCCCCCCGCCCTGCCCACCGCTCGCACCCCCGCGGCGTGGAGCTGGGCGAGGACCGCCGCAGGCAGGTCCAGGCTGGCGGTACCCCATGTGGTCTCCGAGCGCGCAGCCGGCGCGGCGGCGGCGATGTCGTCGGCGAGCTGATCGGGCACCTCGTAGCAGCACGCACCGATCGCCGGGCCCACGACCGCCGCGAAATCGCCCGGCGCCAAGCCTGTGGCGGCGGCCAGGAGGGCGACCGCGGTGCCGGTGACGTTGCGCGCCACACCATTGCGGCCCGCGTGGACCGCGGCGACCCCCGCGTGAGGCGCCGCCAGGAGCAGCGGGACGCAGTCGGCGACCAGCACCACCAGCCCGACGTCCTCGGCGGTGGTCACGAGCCCGTCGACGCCCGGCACCGCCTCCGCGTGATCGCGCGCGCCGCGGCCGGCCTCGGCGCGCCCGACGCGGGCGACGGCACCGCCGTGCACCTGCCGCATGAAGACGGCGTCGGCGGCGGTGAGACCGACCGACTCGGTCAGCCTGGGCCTGGCCGCCGGCTCGGCGCGTCCCACAACGAGGGAGACGTTGCCGGTCGACCTGCCGCTGAACGCGTAGACGGCGTCTGGCGCTCCTGGAACACGCCCCCTGAGGGGGGAGGTGCCCGTGGCCATCGCGACGCGATGGCCATGAGATGCCGACACCGGCTAGCGCTTCAAGAAGGAGGGGATGTCGAGGTCGTCGTCATCATCGTCGGCGAGCATGATCGGGGACCGCTCCCGCTCCGCCGGCCGGCGGAAGACCTCGTCCTCGTCCTCGTCGTCCTCGATCAGTGGCGACACCGGAGCCGGCTCGGGGGCCGCCTCGGGCTCGGGCTCCGGTTCGCCGCGCTCGACAGGGCGCAGTCCGCTCCTTTGCTGGGACAGCGCCTGCTCCGAGAAGCCGGCCGCGATGACCGTGACCTTCACCTCGTCGCCCAGCGCGTCGTCGATGACCGCGCCGAAGATGATGTTCGCGTCCGGGTCGGCGGCCTCGGCGATGACCTCGGCGGCCTCGTTGATCTCGAACAGCCCGAGGTCGCTGCCGCCGGCGATGGTGAGCAGGACGCCACGGGCGCCGTCGATGGAGGCTTCCAGCAGCGGTGAGCTGATCGCCATCTTGGCGGCCTCGAGCGCGCGGTGCTCGCCACGGGCCTTGCCGATGCCGAGCAGCGCGCTGCCAGCCTCCCGCATCACCGTGGAGACGTCGGCGAAATCGGTATTGATGAGGCCCGGCGTCGTGATGAGGTCCGTGATTCCGGACACGCCCTGCAGCAGGACGTCGTCGGCGAGCCGGAACGCCTGCAGCACCGAGGTCTCGATGTCGGAGATCTCCAGCAGCCGGTCGTTGGGGATGATGATGAGCGTGTCGACGGCGTCGCGCAGATCCTCGATCCCCTTCTCGGCCTGGACGCTGCGGCGCCGCCCCTCGAACGAGAACGGACGGGTGACCACGCCGATGGTCAGCGCGCCGATGCTCTTGGCGATCTCGGCGACGATCGGCGCGCCGCCGGTGCCGGTGCCACCGCCCTCGCCTGCCGTCACGAAGACCATGTCGGAGCCCTTGAGGACCTCCTCGATCTCGTCGCGGTGCTCCTCGGCCGCCCTGGTCCCGACCGCCGGGTCGCTGCCGGCGCCCAACCCGCGGGTGAGCTCGCGGCCAACGTCGAGCTTCACGTCGGCGTCGGACATCAGCAGAGCCTGCGCGTCGGTGTTGACGGCGACGAACTCGACGCCCTTCAGCCCGGCTTCGATCATCCGGTTGACGGCGTTCACACCGCCGCCGCCGATCCCCACGACCTTGATCACCGCGAGGTAGTTCTGAGGTGCCGCCACGGGCGCACTCCTTCATGTCGGGGAAGATGATGCCGGGTCAGCCGCTGCGGGGCGGTCATCACGACCGCCCCGCAGCGCTGGGGGAAGCCCCGGCACCACGACTCTCACCCTCAAGTACAGGCTTAGAGTTATGTCAACTTCCTGCAAGCGCGGCAGACCTTACGCAACGCGTGGGCCGAGGTCAAGCCCATTCACCTCGGCGCGCGGCTACTCCCCCGCGTCCCCGCCGGCCTCCGCCGCCGCGCGCGGGATGAGCACAGGGTTGTCCGGGGCGCGCACGTCGATCTCGGCGACGGCCGCCGGACCCAGCCCGCCGTCCCGCGTGGCCTGCTCACGCGTCTGGGCCAGCAGGAGCTCGGTGACCGCGACCTTGCGTGCGATGCGCTCGGCATCGCCGAAGCGCACCCAGAGTCCGTCGGGGCCAGCATCGTCCAGCGCGAGATGGGCGCGCACCGACCGGGTGCCCGTGACCTCGTAGGCGTCGACGGCGGAGCGCAGCCCCTCGGTGAGTCCGATGTGGACGCCCAGTGCGTCCTGGACCGTGGCGTCACGGACGGCCTCGCCAACCGGCGGCAGGACGGCGGCGGGCGCGTCCACGACCGGCACGCCCTCACGGCCCCCGCCCGCCACGAGCACCCCGTCCGCGTCGAGCTGCCAGGTCGCGGGACCGACCCGCACGAGCAGGACCGGTTCGCGCGGGGCCACCCGCACCTCCACCGTGGACGGCGGAAGCCGCGCGACCTCGGCCGCGCGTACCCACGGCAGGCCGCGCACCGCGCCCGCCACGCGGTCGAGATCGACCGACAGCAGGGGCTCACCCTCCCGCACCGCCGCGGCCTGCACGACCTCGGCTTGGCGGGCGGCCTCGACACCGGTCACCCGTACGCGGTCGACCGCGAACAGCGGCGAGTAGCTGAGCGCCAAGCCGCCTCCGGCGAGCAGGACCGCGACCAGGACGCTGAGCGTGACCCGCCGGCGACGGCGGGCGTTGGACCGGGCGACATCCAGCCGCCGCTCACGGATGCGGCGGTCCATGGCGGTGCGCGTCGGCGCCGAGGCTCCCATCAGGGGCCGCCCTCGAACCCGGCTGGCACGTCGGCGAAGCCGGCGAGGACCACCTCGGTGGCCAGATCGACCCCGTGCACCGCGCGTACGCGATCCTGGGCGTGGCGGATCAGGAGATGGACGTCCGCGGCGCGCGCACCGTGCTCGACGGTGATGAAGTTGGCGTGCTTCTCACTGATCCTGGCGCCACCGACGCGGTGGCCCTTCAGGCCGGCCGCATCCACCAACCGGCCCGCCGAGTCGCCCTCCGGGTTGCGGAACACGCTGCCGCAGGACGGCTCGTTGATCGGCTGGTGATCCCGACGCCACTGGCGCATGTCGGCCATCTGCTCGGCGATGACCGCTGCGTCCGCGCGCTCCAGCCGCAACCGGGCACGCACGACCACCGCGTCATCGGGCAGCGCGGTGTGGCGGTAGCTCATCTCGAGCTGGGCCACCGACCAGCGCTCGCGCCGGCCACCGGCCGCCAGGCGCACCACCTCCGCCCACTCCAACACGTCGCGCAGCTCGCGCCCGTGCGCTCCAGCGTTCATGCGCACCGCGCCGCCCAGCGCACCCGGGATCGCAACGCCGAACGCGAACCCCGCCAGGCCGGCGCCGGCGACGTTGGTGGCCAGCACGGGCATCGGCTCGGCGGCACCCGCCTCGACGGCGCAGCCGTCGACGTGCACACCGCGGAACCCGCGGCCGAGGGCGACCACGACGCCCGGCCATCCGCCGTCGGCGACCAGCAGGTTGCTGCCGCGCCCCAGGATCAGCCAGGGGGCGCGGAGCTCGTCGCACACCAGGGCGATCCCGGCCAGGTCAGCGGGAGCCTCGACGCGCACCAGCGCCGTCGCCGGGCCCCCGACCTTCATCGTGGTGTGGCGGGCGAGCGGGACATCAGCCTCCACCGCGCTACCGACGACCTCGCGCAGCGCCGCCACCAGCGCGCGACCTGCCGCCGCTGTCCTGGCCATGCCACGCTCCCCGGGCCGACCCCTAGCCATGTCACCCTCCCGGGGCCGACCCCTAGCCATGTCGATCCTCCAGGAGGCGCAGCAGCACGGGTCCGACCTCGGTGACGTCGCCGGCGCCGAGCGTCAGCACCAGGTCGCCGGCGCGGACCTCCTCTACGAGCAGCGAGGGGAGCTCGCCGGCGGCGGCCACGTACCGGGTCTCGGCGCCGGCTTGACGGGCGGCATCGGCCACCAGCGCTCCCGTGACGCCCGGCACAGGCGGCTCACCGGCCGCGTAGACGTCGGTGACGATGACCAGATCGGCGGCGCCCAGGGCGGCGCCGAGCTCGGCGCCCAACGCCGCGGTGCGCGAGAAACGGTGCGGCTGGAACGCAGCGACGACTCGTCCTCGCGGTGCGGTCTGGCGCGCGGCCGCCAGCACAGCGGCCAGCTCGGTCGGATGGTGCGCGTAGTCGTCCACAACGGTGACGCCGCCGATCTCGCCGAGCCGCTGGAAGCGGCGCTGCGCACCGGAGAACGCCTCGAGCGCCGCGCGGACGGCGTCGATGTCCGCTCCCACCCAGTCCGCGGCCGCGACCGCGGCAGCGGCGTTCAGCACGTTGTGCCGGCCAGGCGGGCGCACCCGGAACCGGCCGAGGTCGCGGCCGCCCGCGGTGACCCGGAACCTCGAGCCGTCGGGTCTGGCGTCGCGGTCGACCACGCGCACGTCGGCGTCAGCCGCCTCGCCGTAGGTACGCACCGGGTCGCGGGCTCGCTCGGCCAGCGCCAGGGAGCCCGGATCGTCCGCGCAGCAGATCGCGAGCCCTCCCGGGCTGCGCCGGTCGAGGAAGCGCACGAACCCGTCGGTGAGCGCGGCGAGGTCGGGCCAGTGATCGTGGTGATCAAGCTCGAGGTTGGTGACGATCGCGCACTCCGGCGCGAAGGCGAGGAAGGAGCCGTCGGACTCGTCGGCCTCCGCGACGAAGATCTCGCCCGTGCCGTGGTGCGCGCTGGTGCCGGAGTCGTGCAGCACCCCGCCGATCGCGAACGACGGGTCCAGTCCGGCGCCCTGCAGCATCACGGTCAACATCGACGTGGTGGTCGTCTTGCCGTGCGTGCCGGCGACGAACAGTCCCCGGCGCCCCGCCACCAGCGCGGCGAGGAGCTCGGCGCGGCGCAGGACCGGCGTCCCGGCTGCGCGGGCCGCGGCCACCTCAGGGTTGCGCTCACCGACCGCCGTGGAGACGACGACGATGTCCGCGTCTGCCGCATGCTCCGCATCGTGGCCGACATGGACCTGCGCGCCCATGGCCTGCAGCGCGGCTGCGGCACGACCCCCGCGGAGGTCGCTGCCGCTGACCGGATGGCCGCGCTCCAGCAGGATCCACGCCAGCGCGCTCATGCCGGCGCCGCCCACACCGACGAGGTGGACTCGGGCGTCGGCGGGCAACTGCGGTGCGGTCGGCTCAGCGCTCATCGCATGGCCCATCCTGCGGCACGCCGCCTTGCGACGCTCGGGCGACGTCGAGGATCAGCAGGGCGAGGCGGTCCGCGGCGTCGGGCACCCCCAGCCGCCCGGCGGCCTGGCCCATGGTCGACAGCCGGTCGGCGTCAGCCAGCAGCGGCTCGGCGGCAGCCACCAGCGCGGCGCCGTCCAGATCCCCGTCCCGCACGAGCACGGCCGCACCCGCGGCGACCAGCGCTCCGGCGTTGGCGGTCTGCTCGTCCGCGACGGCGTGGGGCAGAGGCACGAGCACCGCGGCCCTCCCCACCAGGGTGAGCTCCGCGACGGTCGACGCCCCGGCGCGGCTGAGAACCAGATCGGCGGCCGCGTAGGCCAGATCCATGCGGTCCAGGTAGCCGACGCACCGCACGAGCAGACCATTGTCCCGCTCCCGCCAGGCGGCGCTCACCCGGTCGTGGTGGTCCGCGCCCGCGGCGTGGAGAATCTGCAGCCGCTCCGGCTGGACCCAGCGGCCGCCGGCGTCCAGCACGGCCTCGTTCAGGCGGCGCGCCCCCTGGCTGCCGCCGAAGACCAACAGGGTCCGGCGTGCCGGGTCGAGGCCGAACGCTGCCAGCGCCTCCGCGCGCTGCTGGACACCCTTCTCGGGCGTGAGCGCGCCGCGGACCGGGTTGCCGGTCACCTCGACACGTCGGGCGCGCGGGAAGCGCGGCGCTGCGGCCTCCACCGAGACGGCGATGGCCGCCGCCAGCGGCGCGGCGAGCCGGTTGGCCAGCCCAGGGACGGCGTTCTGCTCGTGCAGGACCAGCGGGACGCCAGCCAGGCGCGCCCCCAGCGCCAGCGGACCGGACGTGTAGCCGCCGAAGGTGCACGCCGCGACAGCGTTGCGCTCCCGCAGCAGGCGGCGGACCTTCGCGCACGAGCGGGCGAGCACCAGGGGGATAGCCAGGTTGGTCGGGCTCAGCGACCGGCGCAGGGGTGCGGCCTCGACGGTGTGCAGCGGCCATCCCGCCTGCGGGACGAGGCGGCTCTCGAGGCGGTCGGCGGTGCCCACGAACTCGACCTCGACGTCGGGCCGGAGGCGGACCAGCGCCTCGGCGGTCGCCAGAGCGGGGTTGATGTGACCCGCCGTGCCGCCGCCGGTCAGGACGATGCGCCGAGCCGTCAACGCTCCTCCACCTGCTCGTCGGTGGCTGCGCTCCGCCCAGCCCTGGCGATCGACAGGAGAATCCCGACTCCCGCCATCGTCACCACAAGTGAGGAGCCGCCGAAGCTGACCAGCGGGAGGGTGACGCCGGTCACCGGCACCAGGCCAACGACCGAGCCCATGTTCATCGCCCCTTGCAGGAGGAGCCAGCCGGTGATGGCCGTCGCCAGCAGGCGGCCGAACACGTCGGGGGCTTTGCGGGCGGTGCGGATGCCGCCCACCGCAAGGCTGCAGAACAGCGCCAGCACGAAGCACGCGCCGACGAGTCCGAGCTCCTCGCCAATCACCGCGAAGATGAAATCCGTGTGGGGGTTGGGGATGAACAGCCACTGGCCCCTCCCCTGGCCGAGCCCGCGACCGAACACGCCTCCCGAGCCGAGCGCCAGGTAGCCCTGGACCGTCTGGTAGCCGATGTCGGACCGGTAGGCCATCGGGTCGAGCCATGCCGCGAGGCGCCCCAGGCGGAACGGGGTGGTCACGATCGCGCCAGCGGCGATCGCGCCGCCGACGACGCCCCCAGCTGCGATGATCCTGGTCGGCAGGCCAGCCGCGTACAGCGCCAGCCCGCCGATGACCCCGATGAGCAGCGCGGTCTCCAGGTCGGGACCGAGCAGGGTCAACAGCGCCGCGAGCCCGATGACGGGCACAGCGGGAACGAGGAGCGCGCGCAGGTCGCCGCGGCGGATGCGCGGCCAGCGCAGGGCCAGCAGGTGGGAGACGTAGAGCGGCACGGCCAGCTTCAGCAGCTCGCTCGGCTGGAAGCGGACCGGCCCCAGGTCGAGCCAGCGGCGGGCGCCGTTGACGTCCACGCCGACGCCCTCCACCAGCACCACGGCGGCCATGACGATCCCGGCGAGCAGCGGCACGAAGGCGAACCGGCGCAGCCCGCGGTAGTCGGTGAGCGCGACGAGGGCCATCGGGACCACGCCCACGGCGCACCACAGCAGCTGCCGCTGGAACACCCAGAACGCGTCGCCCGTGGTGGACGCCGACTGCACGAACGAGGCCGAGAACGTCATGACCAGGCCGACGACGAGCAGGACCGTCGTGGTCGCAGCCAGGAGCAGGAACTCCGGTGTGCTCCCGCCCGCGACGGTCAGGCGCGCGCGTTGGGTGCGGGCGGCGGGCCGCCGGCGGTTCGACGGCCGCTGCCGGCGGGGGCGGTTGGTCGGCCGCTGCCGGGGGCGGCGGTGGGCGGTGTCGCTGGCCATCGCGCTCACACCCGCTCGGTGGGCTGCGGCCGGCGGAGGTGCTCCACGCAGGAGCGGAACGCCTGGCCCCGGGCGACGTAGTCGGTGAACTGGTCCATGGAGGCGCACGCGGGAGCCAGCAGCACGGTGTCACCGGGCCTGGCGAGCTCGGCCGCCGCCGGCACGGCCACGTCGATGGTTCCGGCCTCGACGACGCGCACGCCGGCGCTCCTGGCCAGCTCGGCGATGTCGGGGCCGGTCGCGCCGATCGTGATGACGGCCCGCGCGCGCTCGGCGACCAGCGGAGCCAGCGGAGCGAAGTCCAGCCCCTTGTCGAGGCCGCCCGCGATCCACACCACGGACCGGTAGGCGGCCAGGGCTGCCGCGGCGGCGTGCGGGTTGGTCGCCTTCGAGTCGTCCACCCAATCGACCTCGTCGAGGGTCGCGACCAGCTCCAGGCGATGCGGGCCTGGCCGGAACGCGGTGATCGCGCGGGTCACGTCGGCCGGAGCGGCGCCCGCGCACAGCGCCGCCGCGGCTGCGGCGCAGGCGTTGGCGAGGTGGTGCGGTCCGCTGACGGCGAGCTGATCCGTGGCGGCGATCTCCAGGTCGCGACCGGAGAGCCTGGCCGTGATGACGCCATCGGTGACCCCGACCTCGTCGGGCTCCGGCGCGCCGAGGGTGAAGCGGACCAGCTGGCCGGCGGGCGGGCGCCGCGCGGCGACGGCGACGGCCTGTTCGTCGTCGCGGTTGACGACGGCCACGCCATCGTGCGGCTGCCGCGCCCACACCCTGGCCTTGTCGTCCGCGTACGCCTGCGCCGTGGCGTGCCAGTCGAGGTGATCAGGCGCGAGGTTCAGCAGGACGCCCACCTGGGTGGACAGCGCGTCGGTGAAGTGCAGCTGGAAGCTCGACAGCTCGGCCACGACCAGCGGCGGCGGCTCGGGGCCCGCCAGGAGCGACACCAGCGGTGTCCCGATGTTCCCGGCGGCAGGGACCCCCAGGCAGGCCGCGATCAGCTCGCTGGTGGAGGTCTTGCCGTTCGTGCCGGTGACACCGACGAAGCGCGTCCGCCCCTCGGCCAGGCGGTAGGCCAGCTCGGGCTCTCCCCACACGGGTCTGCCGCTGGCGACCGCCGCGACGAGCACCCCGCGTGAGGGGGGGACGCCGGGGCTCGCGACCACCAGGTCGATGCCGGAGAGCAGGCTCTCCTCGTCGAGGTCGGCGCCTGGCCGCGCGTCCACCCCCGCCGAGCGCAGCTCGGC
>JACDBB010000124.1 GCA_013695145.1 Euzebyales bacterium | reverse complement strand
ATGCCGTGGTACATGGCGAGCAGCTCGGAGATCCAGCACTCGGCGTCGACGGGGTCGTCGAGCCGCGCGAGCTCCCTTGCGCTGCGCGCCAAGTCGTCGAAGACGGGCTTGAACACCGCGTCGATCTCGCGCCAGTCGCCGCCGGTGACGCGTGGGTTCGTGGCCATCGCTGCTCCTGAGGTCAGTCGGGGTCTCCGTGTCCGTTCATTCGTTCGTTCAGCTGCAGCCGCTGGTGGCGCCGCAGGCGGAGCACACATGGCAGGAGCCGGCGCGCTGCATCTTGACGCCGCAGGCGTAGCACATCGGGGCGTCGCCGTAGAGGTCGTCGACCGGGCCGTGCCGCTCGACCGGGAGCACCGTCTGGCCCTCGGCGTCCGCCTGCGGCTCCGCCTCGGCGGGCTCGGCCGCGGGGGCGGCTGCGGGCGCCCCGTACTGGGCGTCCAGCTGCGCCTGGCGCTCGGCGAGCGTGTAGATGCCGAGCGTCTGGCGCCGGTCGATCGGCAGGTACTCGATCGCGAGGCGGCGGAACAGGTAGTCCACGATCGAGCTGGCGAACTTCACCTCGGCGTCGTCGGTCATGCCGGCCGGCTCGAAGCGCATGTTGGTGAACTTCTTGACGTACTCCTCCAGGGGCACGCCGTACTGCAGGCCCACCGACACGGCGATCGCGAACGCGTCCATCACGCCCGACAGGGTGGAGCCCTGCTTGCCGAGCTTGACGAAGATCTCGCCCAGCCCGTCGCTGGGGTACTCCCCCGCCGTCAGGTAGCCCTCGGCGTCGCCGACCTGGAACGACAGCGTCTGGCTCGGCCGCATCTTCGGCAGGCGCCGGCGGATCACGCCGTGCGACTGCGCCTCCGGCAGGGTGGCCGCCGGCTCCGCGGGCTCGGCCTTGCGCTTGTCGATCGACAGCGGCTGGGCGACCTTGCAGTTGTCGCGGTAGATCGCGACGGCCTTGAGCCCGAGCCGCCAGCCCTCGATGTACATCTCCTCGACGTCCTCGACGGACGCCGATTCGGGCACATTCACGGTGTTGTGGTTCACGATGCCGTTGCCCACGAAGGCGTGGGTAGTCGGTACCGACACGTCGTAGACGTCTCGGACTCCGGCATCCTCGACGGACGCGACGGGACTGAAGTGCAGGTCATCGTCGAGCACCGACTGCAGCCATGCCGGCAGTTCGATGCCCTCCTCGGACAGTCGGACGAGCGTGCCCCGACTGACATGCCTGGTGCGCGGATCGACGAGGAACCGCCACTTGCTCCGGCTCCCTGTGCTGCCCGAGCGGCTGGATCGCCCCCGCGGGACCAGGTCGTACAGCTCGCGACCGGTGATGCCGGGTACGACGTCGGCCGTCGCGTGCGGGGACACAGCTTCGGTCAGCCGGCGCGCCCGCGCGGCCTTCTCCGGCTCCATGAAGGGGACAAGCCGAGCGAGGCGGCCGGCGTAGGCGCCCGTGGCATAGACCTCGTCGAAGGTCTTGTCGTACCTCGCGTTGTACTTGGCGATCCGTCCGTGGACGACCCCAAGGTTCGTCAGCACCGCCTGGAGGTCGTCCAGCAGCTGCGGCGAGTCGAGGCAGATGGCGACCTTCGGCATATGGGACACCGATGCGTAAGCGTCGAGCCAGAGGCCCTGGAGGAACGCCAACACCATGTCGCGAGGCGACCGCAGCACCACATCCGGGATGCGCTTGGCCGACGCTCGACGCCCGCACCCCAGGTGGTCCAGGAACTCCACGATGCTCCTGGAGGCCACAACCACACCAGGGCACTTGCCGTCCTGTCGGACGATCTGCGCTTCGACGCCGAACTCACCGGCCCATGCGCCCTTGACGCGCTCGAGCACCTCGTCGACGGCGTTGCTGATGACGATCGTCCAGTTGGACCGACTGACGTGGCCCTCGGACGCGTACGCACCAAGCAGGAACGCGAGCTCGCTGGTCATCTCCGTGGGGAGCTTGACGCGCTTCTGGCTGCCATAGGGGGGGACGGGCGCGTAGTCGTCAAGGCGCGGCGGCGCGGCGGCCCACAGGTCCGCGCCGTACCGCACCGCGACGCACTCGCCGGACTGGATCTCGTCGAGGTACCGCCACACGGGACCGTCGTCGGTGGCCACCATCAGCCGGTGGTTCTCCGTGCCGGTGACGGTGTGACCGGAGCGGAGTCTCACGCGGCGAACCCGGCGCGACCCCCCGAAGTAGAAGGCATCGGTCTTCTGGGTGCCACCGAGCGAAGCGACCGCCATGATCTCGTCGCGGAAGGTGTCCGCCTGCTCGCCCTGGTGGAGGCTTGCGATGCGGACGAGTCCATCTTCGGTGGGCAGGAGCGTGTCACCCACCACGCACTTGGAGATCGCGCCGGAGATGAAGGGCTGCACCGCGGCCATCATCTGCACGTGCCCCATCGCGGAGATGGACCGCTCGCCCATCGCGCAGTCGAACACCGGCAGGTGCTCGTCGCGGAGGGCGGGCGCGCCCTCGATCGTGGAGTGCTGGTCGATGTAGGCGACGATCGCCTCGACCTGCTCCGACTGGTAGCCGAGCCGCTTGAGCGCCACCGGCACGGTCTGGTTGACGATCTTCATCGAACCGCCGCCCACCATCTTCTTCATCTTGACCAGGCCGAGGTCGGGCTCGATGCCGGTGGTGTCGCAGTCCAGCAGGAACGAAATGGTTCCGGTGGGTGCCAGCACACTGGCCTGCGCGTTGCGGATGCCGTGCTGGGCGCCGAGCTCCAGCGCGTCGTCCCACGACGCTCGGGCCGCGTCGAGCAACGCGGCCGGCGCCAGGTCGGCGTCGATCGTCTCGACCGCGTCACGGTGCTTGGCGATGACCCGCAGCGTGCCGTCGCGGTCGGCCGCGTAGCCGTCGAACGGTCCCTGGACGCGAGCGAGCTCCGCGGACGTGCGGTAGGCGTGGCCGGTCATGAGCGCCGTGATGGCCGCGGCCCAGGCGCGCCCCTCCTCGCAGTCGTAGGCCAGCCCCTGGCTCATCAGCAGGCCGCCGAGGTTGGCGTACCCGAGCCCGAGCTGCCGATACGCCCGGGCGTTCTCGGCGATCTTGGGTGTCGGGTAGGAGCTGTTGCCGACGATGATCTCCTGCGCGGTGAACGTGATCTCCACCGCGCGGGTGAACGCCTCGGTGTCGAACACGCCGCCGGACTCGAACTTGCGCAGGTTCAGCGAGGCGAGGTTGCAGGCGGAGTTGTCCAGGTGCATGTACTCACTGCAGTTGTGGACGCACACAGAGGACCCAAGGGCCGCGGCGACCGCGAAGTTGTGCGTGTCCTCGACCGTCAGGTCGTACACCGGCACGGGCTCGGTGGACGCCGCTGGCCGCACGGCGAGAACGGTGTCCTCCACGGTGCGGGACTCGCCGTCGGCCGCGCGGAGACGCTGACCCACCACCAGCTCGGCTGCCGGTAGCCACTCCCCCGAAGCGGTCAGGAATCGGTGATCGGGCGTGCAGCGCAGCGCGACCCCCCCGGCTGTGGTCACCTCGACCAGCTCGGTGGTCCGCTTCGTCTCCCACGCGCGCAGCACGCGGGCCGACCGCCAACGGCCGCTGGCGAGGTCGTACGTCAGCACCTCGGGCAGTTGGTTGCCGGCCGCGAAGTCCTTGGCCAGGACCTCGATCGGGACCGCCCCGTCGGCCGTGTCGACGAGCGTGTCGCCGGTGAAGCAGGGGTTGGAGCCGTTGATGCGGCCGGCGTTGGGGGTGGTGTGCCAGTCGTTGATGGTCGTGTCGTACTGCACGCCGGGATCGGCGCACTCCCAGGCGGCCTCGGCGATCTGGCGCATCAGGTCGCGGGCGGGCCGCGTCTGCTTGACCTCGCCGTCGGTGACGCCGACCAGATCGAAGTCGCCCCCGTCGACCACGGCCCGCATGAACTCGTCGTTCACGCGCACCGAGTTGTTGGCGTTCTGGTACTGGATCGAGGCGTAGTCGGCGCCGTCGAGGTCCATGTCGAATCCGGCCTCGCGCAGCGCGCGGACCTTGGCCTCCTCACGCTGCTTGCACCAGATGAACTCCTCGATGTCGGGGTGGTCGACGTCGAGGATCACCATCTTGGCGGCCCTCCTGGTCTTTCCCCCGCTCTTGATCGTCCCCGCCGACGCGTCCGCGCCGCGCATGAACGACACCGGGCCGCTGGCCTCGCCGCCGCCCTTGAGGCGCTCCTTGGAGGAGCGGATGCGGGACAGGTTCACCCCCGAGCCCGAACCGCCCTTGAAGATCGTCCCCTCCTCCACGTACCAATTGAGGATTGAGCTCATCGTGTCCTCGACGGACAGGATGAAGCAGTTGTGCACTCGGAGGTTGCCGCTGAGGTACTCGCCGCTCTCGGTCTGGATGTCATAGACGTCCATGACGCCGCGGTCTGAGACGCGCGCGATGCGGGGCTGCTTCACAGGCGCGGACGCCTTGCCCTCCAGCGCGAGACTCCTTCCGAGCGTGTCGGCCTTGCGCGGGTCGATGAAGCCGATCTCGCTGTGGAAGCTGGCGCGATCCCCGAGGTTGCCGATGCTCAGGAACCAGCAGCCCTTTCGGTCAGGCCTGGGATCGGACTTGCGTGACACGCGGGAGAAGATGCCGAAGCGCAGCAGCAAGGCCTGCACGCCTCTCACGACCTGCTCGGAGATCATGTCGAACCCGATGCTGGCGCTGCGTTCTCCGACGGTCACGTACCCCTCGGCTTGGAAGAGGCTGCGCAGGTAGGCGCGCACGACCGGCAACGGAGCGGTGTACAGGGACTGCGGTACCCGCATGTCCACCCCGCGGGTGCGCAGTTCCCAGCGCTGGACGAAGCCCTCCAGGCCACGCCCGTGCAGACGGGTGCGGCGGCAGTCCAGTGCTGTGTCCTGCGTGGCCACGGACCGCTCGTGCCTGTGTGTGTCAGGGAACACGACGTCCAGCGCGTCGGTCACCCACCGCAGCTCCGCGTCGGTGACGGTCGTGGCCTCGATCGTCAGCGAGCGTTTGGTGCCTTGGTGCTGGCCGACGAAGCCGTCGGCCTGCAGCCAGCCGGCGAGCGCCGCCTCCGCGAGCGCCTCACGAGTGATCTCACCGGACCCCTCGGAGCCGACGCGATGCCATTCGAGGCGGTCGCCGCTCCGCAGGTCACCCGCCTGGACGAACCGGCCGCGCCCGCGACTGTCGGCTCGCCAGACGAGGTGGTCCGGCGTCACGTCGAGGTGCTGCCCGGAATGCAGGTGCAGCCGAAGCACGCGCTTGCGCCCGTTGCGCTTGACAGCCACGACCTTGGTGAGCCCGTGCGCGTCATACACCTTGGCGCCGACGGCGCCGGACTCCACCAGCTCACCGATCGGCACCAGCCCATCGGGGGTGCTGACAAGCGCGTCGTAGGGCTGGCACGCCGAGCATTGCGGGGTGGGCTCGACACCGCAGTTGAACCAGACCGGCGAGTTGAAGGCGGTCTTCTGATTGACGAGCAGGTGCTTGAGCTCGTGGTTGAACACCTCGGCCGACGCGTCGTCGGCGAAGTAGCCGTCCGTGGTGCCCCACCGGGTGATGGCGTCGGCGACCCGGTCGATCATGTGCTTGACGCTGGACTCGCGCTCGGGCGTGCCGAGGGTCCCGCGGAAGTACTTCTGCGCCACGATCGTGGTCGCGTTCATCGACCAGGTCGACGGGAACTCCACGTCGCGCTGCTCGAAGGAGGGGTTGCCGGTGCGCCAGTCCTTGATGACCGCGTCACGGAGCACCCAGTCGAGCTCGTCGTAGGGGTGCACCCCCTGGGTGGTGAAGTAGCGATCGACCTGGAGCCCGCACCGCCCGGTGTCGGCCTCGACTGCTCGGAGTGCTGCGCGCGTGGTGACCATGCCTCTGCCCCTCGGTGTGCGGTCGGTGTGCGGTCGTAAGTGGTGTGCGCGAGTAGCTGCGCGAGACGCCAGCCCAGCGTGGATGGCCGAACGACGCCCTTGTAATTCCAGTGTCTCAGGATGCCGCATCGGGGCGGCGGGGTCAAGGACCCGATCCAGCCAGTACCCCTACATGCTGTGGTGCTTGCAAAGATATCCCACTAGATGTTGTGGTAACGTGCACGGCGCTCGACCGCGTAGGTGCACCCTA
The DNA here is from genome assembly GCA_013695145.1 of Euzebyales bacterium. GTDB lineage: Bacteria > Actinomycetota > Nitriliruptoria > Euzebyales > Egibacteraceae > JACDBB01. Next base: position 1,043 of record JACDBB010000124.1, on the reverse strand, counting down.
GCAAGGGGGTGGGACACCATGTCCAGGCCCAGAATCGTCCCCAGGCTGTGGGCGCCCGCAGGGGCGCCGGCTGTGGAGGGGCGGCGCCCCCAGCGGGGCTGCCAGCGCGTTCACCGACTTGACGGGTGTGGATGGAGTGGGGACGAGGATGGAGGGTCTGGGGAGCACCCCCGCGACGTTGTGGAGCGGCCGGTGGACAAGGTGGCCAGGGTCCGGCGAAGAAAAATCTCGAGCGGCCAGAAGGAGACCCACATGAGCAGGCACAACGGGAGCACCCGCGCATGAGGTGCCCCTACTGCGCGGCCGACGCCGGACGGGTGATCGACTCGCGGCCCGCCGAGCGCGGCGTTGCCGTCCGCCGACGGCGCGAGTGCGCTCGCTGCGAGCAGCGCTACTCGACCCACGAGCGGGTGGAGCAGCAGGCGCTAGGTGTGCGCAAGCGCAGCGGCGAGGTCGAGCCGTTCGAGCGCGCCAAGGTGCTGGCGGGCATCGCCAAGGCCACCAAGAACCTCCACATCGACGACGCCGCCATGGGGCGGGTCGCCGCGCGGGTCGAGGCCCGGGTGCGCGCCCTCGGCAAGCGTGTGGTGCCCAGTCAGGTGGTCGGCGCGGAGGTCCTCGACGGCCTGCGCATGGTCGACGACGTGGCCTACATGCGCTTCGCGAGCGTCTACAAGAACTTCACGACCCCCGACGACTTCCGCCGCGAGCTCGCGGGCCTGGAGAAGCGCCCCGCGCCCAAGTCGCGCCACTACCCGTGAATGCGCCCGAGCTTGCGAGGGCGATCCTCACCGTCGGAGGTTGTGGCCGTCGCGCAGCGATGGCCATGGACTGCTGACTCGCGCGACGGGCCGGGGCCGTCAGCCCGTCCGGCTGCGGTGGATCAGCGCCTCGAGCGGGCCGTCGCTGGCCACCGCGATCAGCGCCGCGCCAGCCAGCGCGTCGCCGGCGGGTGGCACCAGCTGGGCAGCGGGGCAGCGGCGCCGGATCGCGGTCGCCAGGCGCGGTCGCATGGCGGCGCCGACCAGCCCTCCGACGGCCGC
>JACDBB010000122.1 GCA_013695145.1 Euzebyales bacterium | reverse complement strand
GGTGTCGGCTCAGCAGATCCGCCGCGACATGACCCGCCACGCCGCAGCGGCGCAACTCCGCGCCCACATCACGCCACCCCGGCTGTTGTTGTTGTGTCTCTGGGACAACAGCAACATCTCTATGTTCTCGTCCGGGTTCACCGTGTCCGGTCCGACCGTGTCCGGCTCCACCGTGTCCGGGTTCTTCGGACGCGGCCGCTCGGCGTCGGGGGTGTGGGTGAACCGCTCCAGGCACGCCGAGGGATCCAGCACGTAGCGGCAGGTGTCATAGCGGCCCGAGCCCGCGTCGCGCAGCTCCTCCTGCAAGACGAACCCGTACTCCCGCAGCCGCCGCAGATGCCGGTTGACGGTGTCCTTGTTCAACCCCAGGTTCGCCGCGATCCGCCGCACGTTGGTCTCAGCGACCAGCCGCCCCCGATCGTCGACCCGGGAGTCCAGGGCAATGTCCTCCAGCACGCCCCACGCCGCCAGCCCCACCTCACGCTTGACCGCGCGGCTGGACGCGAACACCTTCGCGAACGGCTCAGCTCGGCCGACGATCCGGCCGTCGGACAACACCCGGCCGACGTCCTGACCGAGCGCCATGACGTCCGACGTCCGACCCGCTTCCGAGCCCGGCGGACCGTGGGCTGGCACCGGTGACATCAGGTCACCCGCGACGTAGTGGCCTGGACCCCCCTCAGTCGGATCCGAGGACGGCGGCGGCGACGGAGCTTCCGACCACGGGCGTCAGAACCGCCCGGTGCAACCGAGTTCGCAACCCAACGACTCGACACGGGTGCAAATCGGCGGGCACGGCTGGGCATAGCCCGGAGACCGAGCGCCCCCGTGGGTAGCAGTTCTGGCGACCAACAGGACAGCGTGGTCAGGCGTCCCGAGAGCCTTGAAAACCGGTAGGCCCCTCGCGGGTCTCGTGGGTTCGAATCCCACCGCCTCCGCTCGGCAGCACGGCGCGACGCGCCGTTTCCACCAGCTCAGGCGAGCGACGCTGGCCGGAACTGATCGACGGCTAGGCGATGAATCGTGCGAGTTCTGCCGCCAGCGTCGCGGGCGCGTCCTCTTGCACGAGATGGCCGGCGCCCGGGATCGTACGCAGCTGACTCGTGGGCAGTCGCTCGTGCAGACGCTGGCCGTCGGCGAGTGGAATCCATGCGTCCTCCTCGCCCCAGACCACCAAGGTGGGCACCTCGACTTCGGCGTAGCGCGGCTCGATCTCGTCGGTGAAGCCCTCGTGGTTCTGAGCGATATTGCGGTAGTAGGCAGCCTGACCGGTCGGACCCAGCCATGGCGCCACCAGCGCGTCGAGCACCGCTGGGCGCAGCGGCGTGGCGGCGGCCGTGGCCACGTGAGCGCGCAGCATGGCCTCGTGATGCAGCGCGGGCAGCGCAGCGAACACCTCGGTGTGCTCGCGGGCGAGACGGAAGAACCCGGTGCCCCACGGGGCCAGCGCCACCGGATCGACCAGGGCCAGGCGCCTCGCGCGCCGCTCGTGGATCAGGAGCGCCCGTAGCGTGATCGCCCCGCCGAAGTCGTGGCCCACCAAGGCGGGCTCGTTCAGCTGCCAGTGGTCGAGCAGCGCGGACAGCACGCGAGCCTGTGCCCCGATGCTCATGTCCTGGCCCTCTGCCTGGTCGCTGGCGCCGTAGCCGAGCAGGTCCCACACGAAGACGCGGTGAGAGACGGCCAGTGCGCGGGCGATGTCGCGCCACACGAACGACGAGAACGGGGTGCCGTGGGTGAGCACCACCGCCGGCCCGTCACCGAGCGCGGCCCAGCGTACGAGCCCGTCGCCGGTGTCGAAGGACTCGGTGAGACGCACCATCGTTACGGGCCTCCTGAGCAGACGGTTGGCTCCTGACCGGCGGTTGTGCAGGCGTCGCCGCTGGTCAGGGTCCTGGTTGGCGGAGCAGGGAAGGTTCCGGAGAAGTGCGCACGACCTGAGCGATCCGGCCGTCGGACAGCGTACGCCCGACCTCGTGGCCGAACGCCATCGCGTCGGACGCACGACGCGCAGCGGAGCCCATCGACTCCGTTCGACACGCGTGCGCGGCTGCCGCGCGCGCTAGCGCGACGAGCCCTACGCTGAGACGATGCGCGATACGAGCGCGGCAGACCCGGCTGACACGTGAATAGCCCGGGGCGCCCAGGGGTCGACACCTTGTCGAGGCTCCTGCGCAATGCGTGGCTGTTCCGACACAGTGTCGGACCAGCCTGCGACAGGCGGGCGATTCTCACAATCTCGGTTGTGGCCATCGCGCAGCGATGGCCATGGAACCTTGAGACGTCGGCCGCAGGAGCGCAGGCATGGGAGAGATGAAGGAGCGGATGTTGCGCGGTGAGCTCTACATCGCGGACGATCCGGAGCTGACGGCCGACTACGAGCGCTCACAGGAGCTGCTCGTGCGCTTCAACGCCACCGGAGCGACGGACGCGGAGGAGCGTGCCCGTCTGCTGCGCAGCCTGCTCGGTGACGTCGGCGAGGACGTGGTGATCAGGCCGCCGCTGCGCTGCGACTACGGCGGCTACGTCAGCGTGGGCGCCGGGACGTTCATCAACTTCGGCTGCGTGCTGCTCGACGTGGCGCCCATCCGCATCGGTGCGGCCTGCCAGATCGCCACGCGCGTGCAGCTGCTGACAGCGACCCACCCGATCGATCCGCATCCGCGACGGCTCGGCTGGGAGTACGCCGAGCCGATCACCATCGGCGACAACGTGTGGCTGGGCGGCGGCGTGATCGTCTGTCCGGGGGTGAGCATCGGCGACGACACCGTCGTCGGTGCGGGCGCCGTCGTGACGCGGGACCTGCCGGCAGGCGTCGTGGCGATGGGCAACCCGGCTCGCGTCCACCGCCGCATCAGCGAGCGCGACGCCGTCCAGATCCCCGAGCGGTAGTCAAGCCTCCGGTCAGTGCCGGACGAGGTCGCGGGCCAGCGCGGCGGCGCCGACCACACCGGCGTCGTCGCCCAGGGCGGCCACGATGAAGCGGCGCTCCGCGTCGGCGACCAGCAGGTAGGGGCGGGCGGCGTCGGCGATGCGGTCGACCAGCGGCTGGCCGAGCTTCTCGGCGAGCCCGCCGCCCACGACCACGGTGTCCAGGTCGAGCAAGTTGATCACCGAGGCCACGCCGACCCCAAGCGCCTGGACGGCCTCGTCGATGATGCGCGTCGCCAACGGGTCCTCCGCGGCGAGCGCGCGCGCCCAGACCCCAGCGGTCAGCCGACCCTTTCCGCGCTCCGCCATGATCTCGTGCAGGGCCGTGTGCTCACCGGCGCCGATCGCCGTCTCGACCATCCGCTCCATCGACGCCCGGCCCGCGTAGGCCTCAACGCAGCCGCGGCGACCGCAGCCGCACAGGGCGCCGCCCTTGAGGATGACCACGTGGCCGAGCTCACCGGCGCCCCCGAACGCGCCGCGGTAAGCGCGACCGCCGAGCACCAGCCCCCCGCCCACGCCCGTGCCAAGCCACACGCCCAGCAGGAACGACGCGCCCGCGCCGGCGCCCGCGACCCACTCGCCGACGGCTCCGACGGTGGCATCGTTGTCCACGACCACCGGCACTCCCAGCCGCTCGGACAGGATCTGTCCGGCGGGCACGGGCTCGGCCCACCCGACCAGGTTCGGCGCGAACCGCACGACCCCGTCGGTCACGGGTCCGGGTATCCCGACCCCCACCGCGGCCGGCTCCTCGGCCACCTCGCCCACGAGCTCGCAGACGACGTCGAGCACCTCCTCGGGACCGCCACCTGGCGTGGTGGCCTTCGCGCGCCCGACGACCTCGGAGCCGGTCCCGACCAGCGCCGCCAGGATGTTGGTGCCGCCGACGTCGACCCCGACGACCGTCATGCGCCTAACCCAGGCCCTTCGCGGCGATGACCTCGGCGCCCAGGTGCGGCTGCAGCACCTCGGGGACGCCGACGCTGCCGTCCGCCCGCTGGTGCGTCTCGAGCAGCGCGATCAGCGTCCTGCCGACCGCGCACGCCGTGCCGTTGAGGGTGTGGACCAGCTCGGTCGGACGCTCCGCCTCCGGCCGGTAGCGCACCTTGAGCCGTCGCGCCTGGTAGTCGGTGCAGTTGGAGCAGCTAGTCAGCTCGCGGTACGCCCCCTGACCGGGCAGCCACACCTCGCAGTCGTACTTGCGGGCGGCTGAGTCGCCCAGGTCGCCCACCGGGATGTCGACGACCCGGCCGTGCAACCCCAGGCTCGTCAGGATGCGCACCTGCGTGTCGCGCAGCCGCTCGTGCTCGTCCCAGGAGTCCTCGGGGGTCGTGAAGGTGAACATCTCCACCTTGTCGAACTGGTGGACGCGGAAGATCCCGGTGGTGTCCTTGCCGTAGGTCCCGGCCTCCCGGCGGAAGTTGGTCGAGAAGCCCGCGTAGCGCAGCGGCAGCTGGTCGGCGGCCACGATCTCGTCCATGTGCAGACCCGCGAGCGGCACCTCGGACGTGCCGACGAGGAACAGGTCGTCGGCGGGGATCTCGTACAGCTGCTCGCGGCCGCCGGGGAGGAAGCCGGTGCCGTACAGCGCTTCGGCGCGCGACAGCACCGGCGGGATCACGGGGGTGAACCCGAGCTCGGCGACCGCGCCCAGCACGTGGCGGACCAGCGCAAACTCGAGGAAGACCGCGGCGCCCAGCAGGTAGGCGTTGCGGCTGCCGGCGACCTTGACGCCGCGCGGGACGTCGATGATGCCGAGATGCTCGCCGATGGCCACATGGTCCTTGACATCGAAATCGAACGCCGGCCTCTCGCCGAAGGTCGCGAGCTCCACCGCGTCCGCCTCGTCGACGCCGTCGGGCGCATCGGGGTGCGGCACGTTGGGTATGCGCACCAGCGCCTCGTCGATCGCGGTGTCGACCTCGGCCTGCGCCGGCTCGAGCTCGTCCAGGCGGCCCGAGACCTGCCGCACCTCGGCGATCAGCGCGTGGCGCTCGTCGTCGCTTCCAGCGGCGCCGACCTCCCGTCCGAGCCGGCGCTGGCGTGCCCGCAGCTCGTCGCCCTCGGCGATCAGGCCGCGGCGCCGCTCGTCCAGCTCACGGATCCGACTCAGCTCATCGGCGGAGACGCCCCGCCGCTCCAGCGCGCGAGCGGTCGCGTCGAAGTCGTCGCGGAGCAGGCGGATGTCGATCACCTGAGTCCTCCCGTGGCCACATGTCAGCACTGCGCGCGCAGGCTATCGCGTCGCCCCGCATCCACGGGGCCGCGGCGGAGCTAGCGAGACAGGCGCTGGATCAGCAGCTGCTGCGCGCGGTCCGAGATGGCGGCGGTGCCGCCGATCACGCGACCCGCGGCGATCTGGCTGCGATGCCCGGTCAGCCACGGCTCGATGGAACCGTCGCCTCCGGACGCGGTGCCGTCGACGAGCGTGAACAGGTCACCGGTGCGAGCGACCGCGGCTGCCCCGGTGAGGGCGTCGGCGTAGTCGTGGCCGGTCGCCACCCAGAGGCGGTCGCCTGAGGTGAGCCCGGCCTCCAGCACGTCGTCCGCGACGGCGGTCGCGGTGGCGTAGCGGTCGGCTCCCCACAGCCGCCGCGTGTCGACCAGGGCGGCGATCCGGTCCTCGACCGGCTGCGAGATGGCGCCGGTCCCGCCGACGATCGCCGCGTCGGTCAGCGCGCCGAGCGCGGTGGCCGTCGCGTCGGGGAGCGCGCCGGGCCGCACGAGCAGAACGGGCTGCCCGCTGAGGGCGCCGTGGTAGCCGGCGGCGAGCGCGTCCGGCCATGCTCTGGTTGGCTCCGGGTGCCTGCCGAGGGCGACGAGCGCGCCCGTCTCGCCCGTGTGACCGCGGACCTCGGCGGCGACGGCGGCGGCCGTCGAGGCGGCGTCGGGGCCCGACAGGCGGGCGACCCGCTCCACACCATCGACCGCGGCGACGGCGTCGGCGACCGCGGCGGTCAGCACCGCGGAGCCGCCGACGAGCGTGACCCGCCTGGCCCCGAGCCGGGCGATCTCCTCCGCGACGCGCGGGTCCAGGGCGCCGCCGGAGGTGGTGAGCACCGGACCGCGGACCGCCGCGGCCAGCGGCCCGGCGACCACCGCGTCGGTGTAGGACCAGCCGGACGCCAGGACCACGTGGTCCGCCCCCGCCGCGAACGCCTCCTCGGACAGGGCGACGGAGGTGCCGACGCGCTCCGGCCCGAACACCCGATCGACGATCGCGGTGCGCCCGGACCGGTCCGCGGGCGGCTGCTCCCGCCTGCCGCCGCCGTCCACCACGTCGCCGCGGCGCTGCGCGTCATCAAGCGAGAAGATCGGGTTGACGTACCCGGAGCAGCCGTAGGGATCCGAGGTCACCCCCGGGTCGAGGATCTCGAAGTGCAGGTGCGGCTGGACGCCCCCCGCGTTGCCTGAGTCGCCCATCCAGCCGATCAGCTGGCCGCGCTCCACGCGCGAGCCCTCCTCCAGGCCGGGCGCGTAAGCGTTCTCGGCTCCGCCGGCGTCGTCGTCCGTACCAGGGGTGTCGTCGTTCAGGTGGACGTAGTTGTAGCCCCTGCCGTCGTCGCCCGCGACGGAGATCGTGTAGCCGTAGGAAGGCGGCGACTCCCCATCGAGGCCAGGTATCCAGGTGATCTCGCCACCCACCGCCGCGTAGATCTCCACCATCTTCTCGCCCATCAGGTCCGTCGCCCTGTGGATGCCGCAGTCGTTGCCACGCGGGGCGTCGTAGGTGTCGGTGTAGGTCACCTCGGCGGCCTGTGTGGGGAAGGTGATGTCGACGACCTGATCCCACTCGGCGGACTGGGCGGAGGCCGCTGGCGTCAGGGCCGCGACGAGCGCGACAGTGGACACGGCGATGAAGAGGGTTCGCAGCATTGGCGGTCAGGCTAGCGGCGACTCCCCGGAAGGCAAACGCGAGTCACGTGTCTGGAGGCAGCCGGTACGCCTCCCGCAGTTCGCGGACCCAGCCCGCGTCGTCGTCTTGTCCAGGAGGCGACGCCGGGACCACGCCGTGATCGTGCCCGCCGGCGTCCTCGGCCGCGGCCTCCTCGGGCTCGGCCACCACCAGGCCCGCGGCCAGCGCGGTGGTGACCGGCACGGCGGCGATCAGGCCGATCGAGCCGACCAGCGTCCGCACCACCTCGACGGCCACGATCTCGGAGGTGATCACCGTGCCGAAGGGGTCGATGCCGGTCGCGAACAGGATCAGCAGCGGCAGCGACGCGCCCGCGTAGGCCAGGAAGAGCGTGTTGACGGTCGCGGCGATGTGGTCCCGCCCCACCACGAGCGCGGCGCGCACGAGACCGCCGAAGCCGGCCCGGGGGTCCGCGCGGTGCAGGGCGAACACGGTGGACGACTGCGACATGGTCACGTCGTCGAGCACCCCGAGCCCTCCGATGATGATGCCGGCGAGCAGCAGTCCGCGCAGGGACAGCCCGCCCACCTCGACGTTGGCCAGGCGTGCCTCCTCGCTGGTGAACCCGGTGAGGCTGGCCAGCGACGTGAACGCGGCCGCCAAGATCCCGGTCAGCAGCAGGGCGACGGCCGTGCCGACCACGGCGGCTGTGGTCTTGCGCGAGAGCCCGTGCGACAGGTACAGGGTGACGATCATGATCGCCAGCGACCCCACGAGGGCGACCACCACCGGCCCCGACCCGGCGAGGATCGCGGGGACGATGAAACCGACGATCAGCAGGAAGGTGAGCGCCAGTCCGACCAGCGCCCGCACCCCCTGCCAGCGTCCGAGTGCGATCACCGAGACGATGAACAGGCCCGCGAGGAGGGCGATCGGCCCGTCCCTGCGGAAGTCGCTCACCAGATACGTCGTCTGGCCGTCCGCGTCGGTGATCGCCTGCAGGCGGACCTGCTGGCCTGGCCGGAAGGTGTCACCGGTGTCGTCGACCATCTCGAAGGAGACCTGCTCACCGGTGTCGTCGATCGTCGCGGTGACGGCCACGACCGTCGCCTCAGGCAGCAACCCCACGTCATCGACGTCCAGGGTCTCCACGGCGTCGAGGCGTGCGGCCACCAGCTCGGTCGTCTGCTCCGAGTCGGTCGCCTCGACGTGAGGAGCCCCCGGCCACAGCGCCGCGATGCCCCCGACCGCCAGGGCGCCGAGCAACCCCACCAGTCCGAGCAGCGCGGGATGGGACAGGCGCATCTCTCCTCCTCCTGATCCGTGAATCGCCGGGAGACGGCGGGGGCGATTCTGCCTCAAGATCACGCAGGCGTGTCCTCGCCTCTCAGCGGGTAGTCAAGGTCCTCCCAGGTGGACGACAGCCGTTGGAGGCAGACCATGGCGCGTGAGCCGGACCCTCGCACACCAGATCCCCGCACCGACCCGCCCGCGGCCGAGCCCCGCGCGACCGACCCACGACCCGACGACGTCGTTGTGGAGGAGCGCCGGTCCGTGGAGGCGCCGGTGCCCGCGAAGACGAGCGCGGCCGCCGCGTTCGCGCTGGTCTTCGGACTGTCCGCGCTCATCTGCGCCGTCGCGGTGATCTCCGCTCCGGTCGCGGTCCTGTTCGGGATCATCGCGATCATTCTCGGCGTCGTCGGCCGCGGTCGCGCGAAGCGGGAATGGCACGTCGCCGGCAGCGGCGTCGCCATGAGCGGCATCATCCTCGGCGTCCTCGGCCTGCTCCTCGGCGGGCTGATCATCGCTGGCGTAGCCACGTTCCTGTCCAACCCCGAGCTCCAGCAGGACCTGCGGCAGCAGATCGAGCAACAGCTGGAGGAGCAGGGCGTGGACACCGACGACTGACGAACAGCGCTCCACGGCCGGGGCGCGACGCCTGCCGCGTCTACTGCGCGCCGATGACGTCGCGGACCTGCTCCACCACCTGATCGCTCACCGCCGCCGTCCCGCCAAGGATCCGCACGAGATCGGGGCGGCTGGCGGCGAGGCGCTCGCGCGTGGGCGCGGACCGGTCGAGGTCGACAGGGTCGACCAGCAGGAACGCGTCCCCGCGGGCGGCAACGGTCGCCCCAGCGGAGAGTGCGTCCGGGTAGTTGCCGCCGGTCGCGAGCCAGGTGGTCGCTGGGTTCATGCCCTCCGCCACCGCCTCGTCGTAGACGGCCGCGCCCGTCGCGTAGCGGGTGGGGCCGAAGATGCGCGTGACCGTTCTGCCATCGGCGGCGAGATCGCGCTCGACGGCGGCGCTGACGGCGCCCTCGCCGCCGATGATGACCACCTCGGCGGGGGCCAGCGCAGCCAGCGCGCGGGCGGTGTCGTCAGGGATCAGGTCGGTGTCGACCAGCAGCGTCGGCATGCCCACGTGCGCAGCGTAGGGAGCGACCGCCAGCGCGTCGGGCCATCCGCGGGTGCGGTCAGCGTCGATGCCCTCCGTCACGAACACCCGCGCCGTGGCCGTGCCCCGCTCCTGGGCGAGCCGCTCGGCGACGGCGGCCGCGGTGCCGAAGCGGGTGCTGCCCGACACGCGCTCCACGGCGATGCCGAGCGCCTCGATGCCGTCGACGACCTCGGGTCCCATCTGGCGGCGGCCGCCCAGCAGCACCACTCGCTGCGGATCGAGCCGCTCGAGCTCCTCGGAGACCCCTGGGAACATGCGATCCCTGTCGTTGAGGATCAGGGGGGCGCCGAGGGCCGCGGCCAGCGGCGCGCCGACCAGCGCGTCGGGATACTCGTGCGCGTAGGCCATCACCACGGTGTCGGCGCGCTCGAACGTCGAGCGCGACACCTCGATGGCGGTGGCGACGCGACCGTCGCCGGAGACGCGCTCTACTCGGGCGCCCTCTTGCGCGGCCGCGGCGGGAGCGAGCACCAGCCCGACTGCGAGGAGCACGGCAAGGATGGCGGTAGGGATTCGCATGGCGCCTTGGACGTGCCAACCCCAGGAGGCGTTGCGGGTCAGTTCGCGCCGTCGATCCTGCCCAGCAGCTGCGCGTACCAGCTAGCGGCCTCGGCGTAGGCGTCGGCGGCGTCCCTGGGCTCGACGTGCGCCGGCTGAAGATCGGCGCGCGGGAGGGCCCCGAGCACCCGCAGCTCCGCGACGTGGCGGTGCACGCTGCGCAGCGCCTCGGCCAGGCGCGGCTCGGCGGGGTGGCCCTCCGCGTCGATGAAGATCCCATACTCGCCCATGCGGGTCTTGGCTGGGCGCGACTCGATCTTGGTCAGGTTGATGCCGCGGAGCGCGAACTCGTCGAGGATTCGCAGCAGCAGACCGGGCCGGTCCTCGCCGAAGAAGACGACCAGCGAGGTCTTGTCCGCGCCCGTGGGCGCGTGCATCGAGGGGGCGAGCAGCGCGAAGCGCGTCACGTTGTCGTCGTGCTCATGGACGTCGCGGGCGAGGATCGCGAGGCCGAAGCGCTCCGCCGCCAGCAGGGTCCCGATCGCGGCGACCGGCCGGTCGGACTCCTCGGCGACCTCACGAGCGGCCTCAGCGGTCGAGGTCGCCGCCTCCTGGGCAGCCTGTGGCGCGTTGGCAGCCAGCCACTCCCGGCTCTGCGCCAGAGCGTGGGGCATGCTCCGGACGGCGACCAGCTGGTCCACGGAGATCCCTGGCCGGGCCAGCAGGTGCAGCGACACCGGCAGGAGCAGCTCGCCGCGGACGTACTCGCCCCCGGGGCCGAACGCCAGCTCGTCCAGCGTGGCGTTGACCGAGCCCTCGATGAGGTTCTCGATCGGGACGACGCCGAGGTCGACGCTGCGCTCGCGCACGGCGCGGAAGACCTCAGCGATGGTCGGCAGCGGCACCCGCCGGTGGTCCGGCGCGGCGCGGTGCGCGGCCTCGGCGGTGAACGTGCCCTCGGGCCCGAGGAAGCCGACCGCGGGGAGGGTCACGAGGCGTCGGCTGCGGGCTCGTCCACGTCGGCGGTGGGCAGGCGGCGGGGGCGGGAGAACATGCCGTCGCGCGGCTGCCCCGGCGACAGGGCACGCGAGATCGCCGCCGTCTCCTCCTGGGAGAGGTTGTGGCGGCTGGTTCCGGCGGCGACCGGCTTGGCGTAGATGCGGGTGTCGGTGCGCCCGTTGATCGCGGAGACCACCACGCCGTCGCCGCGCTCGTCGAGGAAGGCGGTCGAGAACGACAGGCGGCCGCCCATGTCGTCGAAGGCGTCGTAGCGCACGGTGCCCACCCGGCTGACCGCCCCCTTCAGCAGCTCCCGGAGCTCTTCGGCGTACCGCCGCTGCTCAGCCACGTCGCGTCGCAGGCCGGCCACCTCGGTGACGTGGCGCTCCAGGAGCGTCAGGACGTCGTCACGGCTGCCCATCGAGAAGGCGTGATAGGCCTGCCGCACCCGCCGCTGACCGTTGAGGGCGACCAGGCCGACGACAAGTCCGGCGATCCCGACCAGTATCGCGAGCACCAGCAACCCGCCCACGACCTCCGGGCTCAACTCCACGCGACCACCCTTTCCGTGCGCTCGCTCCGTCGTCGGGTCTCCTCGCGCCGCAGCGGCAGTGTAGACGCGGCGCTGGGCCAACCGGCCGCGCCCCTACACTCGCGTCGCACGGGTGAGGACGAGCGCTGCGATGGGGGTTGGGCGGATGACCGGTGCGCACGCCGACCCGGTGTCTGGCGCGACCGGGACATGCTCTACTCGGATTCACGCCGCACGCGGTGAATCCGCGTAGGCGCGCTCGCCCGGGATGAGCGGTGTGGGGGCGCTGGCGGGATCCAGGCGGCCGCCGGTGTCCTCATTCTGCGCGCCTACTGGGCGGGACCGGCTTGACGGAGCGCTTCGGCGCGCTGGCAACGTGGTCGCCCTGGCCCGCAGGCGTCACGGTCGCCGTCCCGCTTCTGGCGGCGGCCGCCGCCCTCGCGGTCGTGGCGCTCACGCCCCCCGAGGCGGCGGGAAACTAGTACGCCTTCGACACGTAGGCGATGAGATCCTCGTCGTCGTCGCCTCTGGGTCCGGGGACGTCGCCGTCGGCGGTCACCAGGCAGCGGATCGAGTAGCCGCGCTCGTTGAGGGCGTCCTCGCCGGCGTCGCCGACGACCTTGTAAGGGACGCGGAAGAAGCCGGGACCGTCGATGTCGGAGACGCCCTGAACGTCCTGCGTGGCTGCCTCGCGGCGGGCAAGCGCCTGGTCGTAGAGCGCTTGCTGCATCTCGGCGAGCAGCCCGGGCATCCGGTCCACGACCGCGTCGAGCGCCACCGCGTCCTTGGCGCCGTCGCCGTCGCGGCGGGCGAGGGCGACCTGCCCGGCGTCGAGTTCACGGGGGCCGAGCTCCAGCCGCACCGGGACGCCCTTGAGCTCCCAGTCGACGATCCGGCGTCCGAAGCCGACGTTGGTCCGCTCGTCCAGGCGCACGCGGACGCCGGCGGCGCGCAGCCGCCCGCTCAGGTCCCGGGCCGCGTCGAGGACCTCGTCGCGCACAGCCACCACGACCACCTGCGCGGGCGCGCAGCGGGGCGGCAGGCGCAGGCCGCGGTCGTCGCCGTGGCTCATGATCAGCCCGCCGACGACCCGCGCGGAAACGCCCCACGAGGTCGTCCAGGCGAGCTTGCGCTCACCGTCGGCGTCGGTGTAGGCGATGTCGAAGCCCTTGGCGAAGTTCTGCCCGAGGTGGTGCGAGGTGCCCATCTGCAGCGCCTTGCCGTCGCGCATCAACCCCTCGAGGGTGTAGGTGGTCTCAGCGCCGGCGAACCGCTCGCGCTCGGTCTTGCGACCGATGACCGTCGGGATGGCCAGCAGCTCGCTGATCGTCGCGTCGTACACCTCGTGAAGGATCTGCAGCGTCTCGTCCTGCGCGTCCCGCCACGTGGCGTGGGCCGTGTGACCCTCCTGCCAGAGGAACTCGGTGGTGCGCAGGAACAGGCGCGGCCGCAGCTCCCAGCGGACGACGTTGCCCCACTGGTTCAACTTGAGCGGCAGGTCGCGGTAGCCCTGGATCCAGCGCGACATCGCGTCGCCGATGACCGTCTCGGAGGTGGGCCTAACCACCAGCGGCTCGGCGAGCTCCTCGCCGCCAGCGTGGGTCACGACGGCCAGCTCGGGGCTGAAGCCCTCGACGTGCTCGGCCTCGCGCTCCAGGTAGCTCATCGGGATGAGCAGCGGGAACGCGGCGTTGTCGTGCCCCGTCGCCTTGATCCGGCGGTCCATGTCGGACTGGACGTGCTCCCAGATCGCGTAGCCCCACGGTCTGATGGTCATGGTGCCGCGCGCCGGGCCGTTCTCGGCCAGCTCGGCCTTCGCGACGACGTCCTGGTACCAGCGGGGAAAGTCCTCCGCCTGCGGGGTGAGCACGTTCTTGGCCACTCGATGCCCACCCCCCTGCTCGCCGCGCTCGCCCTCTCCCATGCGCGGGAGCCTACCCGCCCCGATCCTGGCGCTGCCAGGACGACCGGGCGCGTAGGGGGCGCAGGCACCGGGCACGGTAGGAGGTCATGGCACGCATCGGCGAGTTCCGCGGCCTGGCGTCCTCGGCGACGCCTGGCGGCTTCGAGCGGCTGCTCGAGGAGCTGGTGCAGCGCGCGCGGGTCGATCCCGAGCGGGTGGTCGCCACCGCCGTGGCGCGGGGCCTGCCCGTCTTCGGCCGCGACCCCCGCGAGCAGCTCGAGAGCCTCCGCCGCCTGCCGGTGGAGCAGCTGGACCTGCTCGCCCGCCACTTCGTCCGCACGAACAGCGCCATCGCCGGGGCGCAGGGCTTCCTCACCAACGTGGGCGGGCTGGCCACGTGGGCGGTGGCGCTGCCCGCCGACACGGTTGGCGCCCTGTACTGGGTCGTGCGCGCGACCAGCGGCGTGATGGCCAGCTACGGGTTCGAGGCGTCCTCGCCCGAGGGCGCCGCCGACCTGCGGCTCGGTCTGCTGGTGGCCACGGGCGTCAACACCGTCGCGTTCGAGGGGACCCGCGTCCTGGTCGAGCAGGTGGCGCAGCAGGCGCTGACGACACCGGCCAGCCAGCGCATGCTGATGGCCGGCGCCCGGCAGATGGCGCGCCGGTTGGGGCTCGACCTCACCAGGGGGCGGGTCGCCAAGGCCGTGCCGATCGTGGGCGGCGCGCTCGGCGGCGCGCTCAACGCGGGGATGGTCACCGCGCTGGGGCGCCGCGCGCGGCGGCACTACCGCGGTCGCCTGCTGGACTGGCGCTCCCACCAGGGCGTGGCGACCGGTGCGGCGCCGCCGCGGCTGCCGGGCGGCGCGCTCCCGCTGCCGCCGCCATGGGGACCGCTGCCCCTCCCCCCGGGGTCCGACGACGGCTGACCGGCGCGACCCGGAGCAGCTCAGCTGGTGACGACCGTCGTGACCTTGACGCCGAAGCGGCGCCGCACGCGGGCGGCGAGATCGGTCTCCAGCCACCGCGACAGTGTGGGCGGCAACGTCGAGATCACCACCTCGTCGAAACGTTCGCGCTCGAGCACCGCACCGACCGCCGCGTACGGATCGGCGGGCCCGACCTCGCCGGTGACCGGCACCCCGAGCCCGGCGAACGCGCTGCGGGCGTGCTGGAGGCGCCAGCGGGCGCGGTCGAGGCCGCGCTGGTCGGTGCCTTCCTCAGGTCCCGGTCGGCCCGTCCCGGCGGTCGCCCCGCCGGCGCTCACCTGGGTGGGATAGTCCGCGGAGTGCGTGGCGGGCACCACGACATGCAGCCGCAGCGGGCCTGTGGCGATCTCCGCGCGCAGGGCAGCTGTGAGCTCCGGCCCGCCGAGCGTCTGGTTCGCCACGACCAGGACGCGGCGGACCTCGCTGGGCTCCTGCGTGTCGACGTACAGCGGCGGCAGGTCCTTGCCTTCAATGCGGTACCGGGGACGACCCCAGTCCTGCGCCTGGTCCAGCCCGTGATCGACGGCCAGATGCGACGCGACCTCGGACTCGTTGACGAAGCGGAGCTCGCAGCGCGGGCAGACGTGCACCATGGCGATCAGCCTCCTGTCGTCCACGATACGCCGCCGCGGCCAGTCACGCGTCAGCAGGTCATGGGGCTGGCGGCCCCCACCGGTCGTAGGTCGCAGGCTGATCCGACACTGTGTCGGAACAGCCACGCATAGCGCAGGAATCTCGACAGAGTGTCGATCCCTGGGCGCTCGGGCGCATGCACGCGTCAGGTCGGTGGCGCGTCGGCGTCGCCAGGGGGCACCCACGTCTCGGCCGCGGCGAACACCACCGCGAGGCGGGCGGCCAGGCCGGGGACACCCCAGTCGGAGCAGCAGCGCGCGACGGCGTGCGGCGTCGCGGTCGGCCGGCAGGCCTCGACGTCGAGCGGCAGGTCCCGGCGGATGGTCATCAGCGTAACGTTGCGGTGGAACCGCGAGTCGTCCGCCGCGACGTCGTCGAGCAGAGCCTGGCCCGGGCCGGGACCCAGGACGCTGCGGCAGCCCAGCGGGTCGGCGGCGGCGTGCGCCACGGCGTCGTAGGCGGCGAACAGCGCCTTGGCGCGGGCAGGCCCGATGCCGGACACCCCTGGGAGGTTGTCGGAGGTGTCGCCGCGGAGAGCGGCGAACTCGGTGTACTGCTCGGGGGTGACGCCGACCTCGCGGCGCAGGCGCGCCCGGTCGACGCTCACCGCATTGCCGATCCCAGAGCGCAGGCGCAGCACCGTGGTCGTGTCGCTGACCAGGCAGAAGGCGTCGCGGTCGGAGGTCGCGAGCACCGCTCGCCAGCCCGCCGCCTCCGCGGCGGCCGCGGCGGAGCCGAGGACGTCGTCGGCTTCCCAGCCGGGAGGCTGCACCACGGTCACGCCGAGGTCGGCGAGGACACCGGTCACGACGTCGAACAGGGCGTACAGCGCGGGGTCCTTCGGGGGGCGCTGCGCCTTGTAGCCGGACCAGCGGTCCCGGCGCGCCGACGAGTCGCGGCAGTCGAACCCCACCACGACCGCGTCCGCGGCCGTGATGTCGCCCAGAGCGGCCAGCAGCGCGAGGAACCCGTACACGCCACCGCGGTCGCCGCCGCTGCCGTCGGTGATGCCCACCTGTCCGTACGCGTGGAACGCGCGGTGGGCCAGCGAGTTGCCGTCGACGGCGAGCAGCGTGGGGCCGGTGGCCGCTGTTGGGAGCCGTGGCGGCGACGCGGGTCGCGCGGCGGGCGCGACCGACACCCCGACCGCGTCGCCGCCGGGTAGCCGCGGGACCGGCTGGAGGTCGGTGTCGAACAGCGAGAGCGGCTCCATGTCCTCCTAGGGTGCACCATCCGGCGCGCAGCCGACGCCAAGCGGCCGCCGCGTGCGTGCGCGCACGGCCGCCACGATCACCACGGCGGCCGCCAGCAGCAGCGGCAGCGCGGCCGACGCGGCCAGCGCCGCCTGGCTGGGCGCCGCGCCCGCCGGCAGGAAAGGACCCGCCTGGTCCAGGAGCACACCGGTCGCGCCCTGGCCCGCTCCCGCACCGAACATGATCGCCGCTGAGAACACCGCGAAGCCCTCCGCCTGCCGGCCTGGCGGGACGACGTCCTGGAGCACCAGCGCACCGAGGGCGTTCAGCGGCGCGATCGGAAGACCGCACGCGAGGAGGGCGACGGCCAGCAGCGACACCGCACCGGTGACCGCGGTCGGCCACAGCAGCACCGACATGGCGACCAGCAGCAGCGCCCCGCGCCGCCACACCACCCCCCGAGCATCTCTGAGGAAGGTCGCCGCGATCCCGCCCGCTGCGCTGCCGACTGCGACGAGGGTCAGCAGCGCTCCGCCCGCCTCGGCGGAGCTCCCCAGCTCGTCGAGCCGGGCCGGGATCGCCGACTCGAGCAGGCCGACGCTGGCGCCGATGCCGAGCGCGAGCAGGTAGACCGGCAGCGCGCCGGGCGTGCGCCACGGCGCGAGAGCGGGCCGCTCGGGCGCGGGCGGCAAGGGTGGAAGGCCCCGCGCGACCAGGGTGGCCGCCACCATCGAGGCCGCCATGGCGAGCAGGACACCGATGGGACCGATCAGCCACGCCACCCCCGCGGCGACCGCCGGGCCACTGACGAACGCCAGCTCGATGAAGATCGCGTCGAAGGCGTTCGCGCGCGGCAGCTGAAGGGCCGACACGGAGGGCACGAGCAGCGCGCGGAAGCCGCCCATGATCGCGGCCATGGCGACGCCCTGAGCGACGGCGAGCGCGAACAGCACCCAGACGGGCATGCCCGTCGCCAGGGCCACGGCCTGGGCGAGGATCACCGCGGCGCTGGCGAGGCAGGCGCGCTGCAGTCCACCGCGCAGCTCGCCGCGGTCGAGCAGCCGGCCCCGCCATGGCGAAGCCAGACCGGTGGTCAGCGTGGCGACACCGGCCAGCTGCGCTCCGACCGCCAGCGAGCCCGTCGCCCGCTCACCGACCAGGATGAGCGCCAGCAGCGTCATGGTCGTGGGGAGCCGCGCGAGGAACGCCGCGGCAGCCCAGCGCCGCCACCTGGTCTCCGTCACGAGGGCGCGCAGCTCACCCAGCCCGTGCACCGGCAGTCCCCTTCGCGACATCTGCCGCGCCGTGCGCGCGAGCAGCCGGCCAGCCTAGTGCTCCTCCGCGGAAGTCTCCTACATTCGGCCACGCCTGCCCGTTCATGGCCTCAAGCGCCGGCCGGGCTGGGGCTCGCTGCGTTGCGTCGTCGCCCAGGTACGGCCCAGGTACGAGGCGCTCCTCGCGCCTTGCGAGCCGCGCGCAGTCGTGCCCTCGGTGCTTCACGGAACTTCCACGGAGGAGCACTAGCCCTTCCCATCCGTGGTGAGATCCCGCCCTGCCGGGCACGCCACAACGACCTGACCGGTCGGGCGGCAGCGCGGCGCCGCACGGATGGGGCATGATCGGGTGGGCATATCCGGTGCAGTCGGCGCCGTCGAGCGCCGCTGTCGGCAGCAGGGGGGACGGCCGTGGCGGACACGGACGGACGGGACGAGACACCGGGTCAGCCGGCGCCCGCGTGGCTGGCGATCGCGGTGATGGGCCTCGTCGCGACGCTGACCGTAGGTGGGATCGTGGGCTGGATCCGCCTTACAGGGCCGTCCCGGGCGGAGGCCGCCCCGCCGACCGGCATGGAGACCGAGGTGCCGGACACCCTCGCCGGCGACGTGCCTTTCGGCGCCGCCCCCGCGGCGGTGCCCGACGAGGTCACCACGCCCGTGCTCGGCGCGCGCGTGATCACCGACCTGGACGACCTACCCGCGCCGCTGGAGCAGGTGTGCGACGTCAGCTTCGACATCGCGGATCCCGTGCTCGTCTCCGCTGTCGTCGACACCGCTGGTATGGCGGTGATCGTGGAAGGGCGGTCCACCTCCGGGGGCGAGTTCGGGCCGCCGGGTGTCGCCCTCACGGAGGGCGCCGCGCCCCAGCCGGGCGGCGCCGCACCCGAGACGAACCCCGCGGCACCCGACGCGGACGGTCCGCTGCTGCGCGCCACCTGCGACGCGACGGCCGAGGAGGGCGGCTGGTTCGGCGGCGCCATGTCGATCGGGCCCGCCGGCGGGATGGGCGGTGGCTCCATGGGCGGCAGTTGCTGCGACGCCGACGGCTTCGCCAGCGCGTCGGCGGAGGTGGTGCCCCCCGACGGCGCCGCGTGGGCGCTGCAGGACCGCGGCGCCTACTGGCTCGCGCAACCGGTCGAGGACATGGCCGCGATCGTCATCAGGTGGCGCTACCGGGAGAGCCGCCTGATGCCGGGACGCAGCGGCACGCGGGTGCTGTGGATCGACCACGCCGGGGAGGTGCTCGATGAGGCGTTCCTCTCGTTCTGATCCGGCGGCAACCCTCGACTCGCGTCGTGCGTCCGTCCTGGCAGGCGGCGCGGACCGCGCACCCGAGGAGCGACCCGAGGAGCGAGAGGGCAGGATGCCAGCGGCGCACCCCGCGCGGCGCGCGGTCGCATGGTGCGCGCTCGCGCTGCTGGCGCTCGCGGCCGCGGCCAGCCCGGCGATGGCGGCGCAGCCGGACGCCGACCGGGCCGTCGCGGAGCTCGGGTTGCGGGTCGAGGCGGGCTACGACGGCCGCCATGCCGGGGGGGCGTGGCTGCCCGTCGAGGTGCGCTTGGACCCGGCGCGCGCTCTGGCGGCGAGATTGACCGTCCGGTCGCGCTCGGTCTCGGGCGTCCAGCAGGTCCTGCGCGAGGTCGAGGCCACCGCCCGCACCCCGCGTGTGTACAGGCTGCTGGTCCCCTCCGGCTCGGTCAGCGTCATCCTGGAGGAACCCGACCGGGAGCCGGTCGAGGTGCGCGCCCAGGTGGAGCGGGGCGGGCCCGGCTTCGTGGTCGGCGTGCTGGGCGCCGCGCCGCAGGGCGCGCCGGCGCTGCGGGCCGAGGCGCCAGGGCTCGACGGCGCGTGGGTCGGCGTCGACCCGGCCTTCGTCGAGCTGTCCCCCGCCGCGCTGGAGCCGCTGGACGCCCTGGTGGTCGACGCCGCGAGCATGGCCGAGCTGTCGGACGACGGTCGGCGGAACCTCGCGGCGGGCGTGACCGCCGGCACGGATCTGGTGGCCGTCTCCGACGTCGAGCTGCCCGCGGCCATCGCCTCGCCGGTGACGACCCCCGGCACGCTCGAGCCCGTCGAGGGCGCATGGACAATGACGGCGGCCCAGGCCGGCCTGGAGGGCGATGAGGTGGTGGCGGTCGCCGGCGCCGCGGGACGAGGCCGGGTGGTGGCGGTGGCGGACGCACCCGGGTCGGGGCTGGCGGGCGGCGCCGCGGAGTTCTGGGGCGCGGTGACCGGGCCGGGAGGGCGGACGGCGGCCACCAGCGAGTGGGCCGTCGACCGCGTGCCCTACCAGTTCGTGCGCCTGCTGGCAGACGGCGGCGGCGCCGTGCCGGGCCTGCCGTGGCTCGCGGTGTTCACGATCGCCTACGTGCTGGTGGTCGGACCGGTCAACGGCCTTGTCCTCGCCCGCATGCGCCGCAGGGAGCTGGCATGGGTGACCGTGCCGCTGGTCACCGTCGTGTTCACCGCGGGCGCGCTGGCGGGGGTCAGCGGCTCCCGACCGCCCGGGGGCGTCACCGCGTCGGCCACCGTCTGGATCGACGGCGTGGGGGTGGACCACGACATCGTCATGGCCCGCGCCCCCAGCGAGGGCGAGCGCACCGTGACCCTGCCGGGAGCCGACTGGACGGTCACCACCGTGGCCGACGGCGGGCGCGAGGCGACGGTGGCCACCGCGGACGGCCAGACCCGCGCCACCCTCGATCTGGCCGCCCTGCAGCCAGGCGGCGTGGTCGCGACCCGCGCCGTCGACACCCCCCCGCCGCTCACGCTCGACGTCGCGGCCGGCCCCGACGGCGTGTCGGCGACCGTCACCAACGCGGGCGGCGATCCGGTGGAGGACGTGATCGTGCGCGCGGCGACCGCGAGCGCCCGGGTCGGCACGCTCCTGCCTGGCCAGTCCGGCACCGTCGAGCTGGGCGGCGAGTCGCTGCCGGTCGCCAACCCCTACCGGGATGCCTTCGAGGGGCTGCGCCAGGACGGCCCGGCCACGCTGGAGGCGCTGGTGCGCGCCGGCCCGATGGACGGCGGGCCCGGACTCGTGTGGGCACTCGGGACGCGCCCCGCGTCCGGCAACGGCGCCCGCGTGGAGACCGAGCCCGCGGTCGATCGCGGCCGGCTGATCGCCGTCGCGCGGCGACCCGCGCCCGCCGCGGCGGTCAGCGCGTTCGCCGTGGACCGGCTCGCGATCGCCGACGGCGGACAGGTGTTCCGCCCGAGCCCCAACGCCGTCGAGAACGCCACGGAGGCGTTCCTGCGTTTCCGGCTGCCGCCTGGCACCGACCCGGACGCCGTGCGGGCCGACCTGGATCGCGGCGACGGCCAGGGCGCCATCGAGCTCACCGTCTGGGATCCCGCCGCGCGCCGCTGGGTGCCGGTCGCCGATGGCCTGCCCGACGGCGGTCCGCCGACGGCGATCGGACCGCTCGGGGAGGTGTGGGTGCGCGCCACTGGCGAGCTGTACCCGTTCGAGTTCTCCGGCCGCGGCCTGCGCGCGACCGGAGCGGAGGAGGCGGCGTGAGCGACTCCAGGGCAGGCACCGAGGTGGCCGAGCGCCACGACGCCGGCGAGCCCGGCGCGGCGGCCCCCGCCGTCCGGGTGCGCGGACTGGTGAAGCGCTACGGGCGGGTGCGCGCCGTCGACGGGCTGGATCTGGACGTCCCCGCCGGCGCGGTGTTCGGGCTGATCGGCCCCAACGGCGCCGGCAAGACCACCACCATGCTGGCCATCTCGACGCTGCTGGACCCCGACGCGGGCGCGGTGGAGGTGTTCGGCCACGATCCGGTCCGTCAGCGGCGCGCCGTGCGCCGGCTGATCGGCTGGATGCCCGACTTCTTCGGCCTCTACGAGGGCCTGTCGTGCGCCGAGTATCTCGACTTCTTCGGCGCCGCGTACGGCCTGCCCGGGCCGCTCCGCCGCCGCCAGACCGCCGACCTGCTCGAGCTGGTCGAGCTGACCGGCAAGCGCGACACGGACGTGGCCGGCCTGTCCCGCGGCATGCAGCAGCGTCTGGGCCTGGCCCGCACCCTGGTCCACGACCCGCGGCTGCTGGTCCTCGACGAGCCCGCGTCCGGCCTGGACCCGCGGGCGCGCGTCGACCTGCGCGAGATCGTCAGGGAGCTGGCCCGCCAGGGCAAGACCATCCTGATCAGCTCCCACATCCTCGCGGAGCTCGGCGAGCTGTGCGACCGCGTCGCGATCATCGAGGCCGGCCGGATGCTCGCGCAGGGCACCGCGGCCGAGATCCGCCAGGCTGCCAGCGCGACCGTCGCCGTGCGAGCCAGGCTGCTGGGCGGCGAGGAGTCCCAGCGGCGCGCCGTGGCCGTCGCGGCTGAGGCCGGCGCCAGCGCCGTGCGGACCGAGCCGGACGGCACGCTGCACGCCGAGCTGCCCGGCGGCCAGGACGAGGCGGCGGACCTGCTCGCGGCGCTGGTCGGCGCCGGCGTGCGGGTGGTCGCCTTCGACGAGGCCCACGGCGGGCTGGAGGAGCTGTTCCTGTCGGTGACCAAGGGGGTGGTCAGGTGACCGACGTCCCCGCGCCGGGCGGCGCCCGGACCGCGCCGGCGGCGCCCCCGCGCCCGCGCCGGCGGGTGCGGGTCAACCCGGTGCTGCGCAGGGAGCTGCTGGAGCGCTGGCGCTCCCGCAGGGCCGTCATGACCCTGACGATCTACCTGGCCGTCCTTGGCGGCATCGGCTACCTGCTGTACCGGGTCGGTGTCGCGGTGCTCACCGCCGGGTTCGGCCAGGAGCTGGACGGCGCGATCGCGGGCCCGCTGCTCGGCCGCTTCCTGCTCGAGGGGCTGCTGTTCTTCGTGCTGCTGCTCGTGCTGTTCGTGTCGCCCGCATACGCGGCGGCGCAGCTGTCCGGCGAGCGCGAGCGCCGGACGTTGCCGCTGCTGCAGGTGACGCTGCTGCGCCCGTCCCAGATCGTGCTCGGCAAGCTCGGCGCGGCGACCGCGTGGCTCGGTCTGCTGGTCGTGGCGGTCGTGCCGATCGGCGCCGGCGCGTTCTTCCTCGGGGGCGTCGCCCCGGGCGACCTCCTGCGGGGCGTGGCGCTGGTGCTGGCCGTCGCGGTCGGCGTGGCTGGCATGGCGCTCGGCGTGTCCGCCGTGACGCGCAGGACCACCGGCGCGGTCGTCTGCACCTACGCGCTGGTGCTCGCCCTGGTCGGCGGCTCGGGGTTCCTCGCGGGGGTCGAGTACCTGCTGCGAGCCAGGGACGGCGGCCTCGACCGCGAGCGTCCGCCGGTGGTCCTGTACGCCAACCCGCTGTTCGGGCTGGCCGACGCCACCCGCGCGTCGCGCGCGAGTGACATGTTCGGCTTCGGTTTCGGTGGTGGGCTGCCGTCCCCGCTGGGGGTGATCGCCGAGGCGCTGCCGGCCGCTGGCGGATCCGACGCGCTGCGGATGGACGCGCGGGTGGAGTTGATGGACCCCACGATCGGGGGTTTCGTGGTGCCCGAACCGGTCGGCGGTGACGTCGAGCGGGAGCGCAAGCCCGTGTGGCTGATCGTCGCGGGCGTGCATCTGGCGCTGGGCCTGATCGGCGTCGGCGTGGCGACGCGCCGGTTGCGCCATGTCGAGCCCGGCGGCCGTCGCGGACGCCGCAGGCGACGGCGCGGCGCTGGCCGGGCGGGCGGATCGTGACGCCCGCGCTGGCCGCACTGGTCACCCGCGCCCGGCGGCGGATGCGCCGGCACCGGGTCGTCGCCGCCGGAGCGCCCGCGCTGGCGGCCGCCGGTGGTCTGGGACTGGCGTGGTCGGTGGCGTCCCGATTGGTGCTTCTGCCCGACCTGGACGCGCTGGTGACCGCCCTCCTGCTGGGCGCCGTGGCGGTCGCGGCCGCGCTCGCCGCGCTGGTCCGGATCCCGGCGGTGTGGGCGGCCATGGCGGCGGATCGCTGGCTGGGTACGCGAGACCAGTTCGCCACCGCCGCCGAGCTCTCCGCCGGCGCCCTGTCGGGCGTGGGCGCGCGCCAGGTCGCCGACGCCGAGGAGGCCGCCGGACGGGTGGG
>JACDBB010000108.1 GCA_013695145.1 Euzebyales bacterium | reverse complement strand
CCCGACCGCGGCGACCCATGGGCAGATCCACCCGGCCCCCAGCGCATCGAGACCGCGAGGTCGGCGCTGGCCGACATGGGCTTCGAGGCCGTCGACCGCAGCCCCCGCTCGAGCGCCCCGATCGAGTGACCCCCATCTCCACTAGCCAACCGCCCTTGCGCGGCGCATACTGCCGCACAGCGCCGCCGGCATCGGGCCGCCAGGCGCGGTCGGCACAGCCGCGCGCGGCAACGGGAGCGGGTCCGTCGTGACCCGCATAGGGGGTGAGCCTCATGGGCGCACCGGGGTTGAAGTCCGCGTCATCTCGTCGGGTATGGGTGCTCATCGCGATGGCTGCGCTGCTGGTCGGCCTGCTCCCGTCGGCGGGGGCGACCGCGCAGGTCGATGAGGGCTGCCCGCAGGTCCTCACCGTGGACGAGCTGCGCACGCTGCTCGAGGCGGGGCCCGTCGTCGGGCACGGGCTCACCGTCCGCAGTGGCACGGCCGTCGCGCCGTTCGACGTCGAGGTCATGGGCGTCCTCGACGACGGCATCGCCCCGCGGCGCCACCTCATCGTCGTGGACACCAGCGGCCCGGTGGTCGACGACGTCGGCATCTGGGCCGGCATGTCCGGCTCGCCGGTGTACCTGGAGCACGAGGGAACGACCAAGCTGCTCGGCGCGATCGCGTACGGCTTCTCCCTGGGACCGTCGAACATCGGGGGCGTCACCCCGGCCGAGGACATGGTGAAGCTCCTCACCAGCCCGGCTGCGGGGGCGCGCGCGGGGTCGGGCGCCGACGAGGTGACCCTCTCCGGTGAGCTGGCCCGCGCGGTCCAGGCGCGGGAGCCTGGAGCGCCGGCCCGCATCGCCCGCCTGGACCTGCCCGTCGCGGTGCCGCTCAGCGAAGCCCGGATCAACCAGCTGCGCGAGCACGCCCCCGGCTCGGACCTGTTCGACCGGCTGGTGCCACGTGCGGCGGGGTCGGGCGGCGTCGGCGTCGCCGCCGCCCCCGATCCTGAGCCCGGCGGCAACTTCGCCGGCGTGCTGTCCTACGGCGACGTGACCGCTGCGGGCATCGGCACGACCACGTTCGTGTGCGACGGCCAGGCGGTCGCCTTCGGCCATCCGTTCTTCTTCAGCGGGCCCACGTCGATGGGCGCGGCCAACGCCCACGCGATCGCCGTCATCGACGACCCCACGCTGACCCCCTTCAAGCTGGCGAGGGTGACCGACGAGTTCGGCACCGTGGACCAGGACCGGCTGGCGGGCATCCGGGCGAGCGTGGGCGCAGGCCCGCCCCGCGCGCCGGTGATCACCGCGATCACCGACCTCGACACCGACGCGCGCGCCACCGGGTCGACCGACGTGGTGTTCGACGACCTCATGCCCGACCTCGCCGCGGCCCACCTGCTGGCCAACTACGACAGCACGATCGACCGCATCGGGCCGGGCTCGGCGGACCTGGGGTGGCAGGTGGCCGGCACGCGCGCGGACGGGTCCGCCTGGAGCTTCCAACGGGCCAACCGCTACGCCTCGACGTTCGACATCGCGTTCGAGCCGACCCTGGACCTCCTGTTCAACCTGCTCGCGCTGCAGTTCAACGACTTCGAGGACGTTCGCATCACGTCGGTGACCGCCGACAGCAAGGTCACCGAGACGGTCGAGCGTTACACCATCCGGCTCGTCGAGGCTTCGGTGGACGGCGGCCCGTTCAGCGACGAGCCCTTCATCGAGGCGCAGCCCGGGTCGGTCATCGACCTGCGGGTCACGCTCGCCCCTTCGGGCGGCGGCGCGCCCGTGACCCGCGCACTTGCGGTGACGGTGCCCGAGGAGCCGGTCGAGTTCGCCTTCCTGGAGGTGACCGGCGGGGGTGGCGAGTGCTTCGAGGACTGCGCGCCGGGAGCGGAGTCGTTCGACGACCTGCTCACCGCGCTGGCGCAAGCGCCCACCAACGATCAGCTGACCGCGCGGCTGGAGTCCTTCGCGTTCGACGAGACCCTGGTCACCGAAGACCGCGTCGCGCTGGACCGGGCGGTCAGCGGCGGCGCGTTCTTCGACGTGGTCGTGGGCGGGGGCGTGGAGCCGACGCCGACGCCCACGCCGAGCCCCGAGCCAACCCCCACCCCGACCCCGACCCCGAGCCCGACGCCAACCCCCTCGCCCGCCCCGCGGCCGACGGCCGAGGTCAGCAGGGTGGCGGGCCAGAACCGGATCGCCACCGCCGTGGCCCTGTCCGAGTTGTCCTACCCGGATGGCGCGACCGTCGCCGCGCTGGCGCGCGCTGACGCCTACCCGGACGCGCTGACCGGTGGGCCCATGGCGGCGGCGCTTGGCGGTCCGCTGCTGCTGACGGGGTCAACCGGGCTGGACCCGCTGGTCGTCACCGAGCTGCGCAGGCTGGGAGTGGACGAGCTCGTACTGCTGGGTGGCGAGGCTGCCCTCTCCCCGCAGGTCGCGGCCGACGCGTCGGCGGCGAGCGTGTCCACGGTCAATCGTCTGCATGGCCCCACCCGCTACGAGACCGCCGTGGCCGTGGCGGGCGAGCTGGCCGCGCATGAGCCCGGCCCTGGAGGTCACGGGAACGGGCCGCACCAGACCGGACTGGCCCCGGACGCCTACCTGGTGCAGGGGGCCGACGCCGACCCGGCTCGCGGGTGGCCCGATGCGGTGGCGGCGTCCGCGCTGGCAGCCCGCCAGCGCCGCCCGATCCTGCTGACACCCACCGAGTCGCTGCCCGGGTCGACAGCCGCTGCGCTGGACGATCTCGGCGCGAGCGCGGTGACCGTCGTGGGCGGGAGCGCGGCCGTCAGCGAGGCGGTGCTGGACGATCTCGGCGATCACCGGACCGTGCGCCGGCTGGCCGGCAGGACCCGCTACGAGACCTCGCTGGCCGTGGCCGAGGCGTCGGTCGCCGACGGCGGAGCTGGCGGTCGGACCTGGTTCGCGACCGGCCGCGCGTTCCCCGACGCGCTGGCCGCCGGACCCGCCGCAGCGGTCGACGGTGGCGTGCTGCTGCTGCTCGACGGTCAGGACCTGGCGGGCTCGCCGCCTGCCTCGGAGTGGCTCGCCCGGATCGGGCCCGAGGCGGAGCATCTCCGCCTGGTCGGAGGGTCGGCCGCGATCTCACGAGGGGTCGAGGACGCCGTGCGCGCCGCCGCGACCTCCAGCAGCGCGGAGGAGCACTGGTCGCCCGGTGGGTAGCCTGGCGGCGACCGGTCCGGACGCGAGGAGGCAGCGGGAGTGGCACGACCAGTCGTAGGCGTGGTCATGGGAAGCGACTCGGACCTCGAGGTGATGCGCAAGGCCGTCGACGTCCTGGCTGAGGACTTCAGCCTCGGGTGCGAGGTGCGGGTGCTGTCCGCGCACCGCACACCTGACGACGCGCTGGAGTGGTCGCGCACCGCCGCGGACCGCGGCCTGCGCGTGCTGATCGCCGGCGCCGGGATGGCCGCGCACCTGCCCGGGGTGCTCGCCGCGGTCACCTCACTGCCAGTCATCGGCGTGCCGATCCGCGGCGGGCACCTCGACGGCCTCGACGCCCTCCTGGCGATCGCCCAGATGCCGCCGGGCGTCCCCGTCGCCACGGTCGCCGTCGACGGCGCGCGCAACGCCGGGCTCCTGGCGGCGCGGGTGCTCGCCTCGTCCGATCCACAGCTGCGAGGCCGCTACGACGCGTTCCGCGAGCGCCAGGCCGACAAGGTCCGCGCGCGCGACGAGCGCGTCCGCGAGCAGTTCGAGCATCTGCGGGAGGGCAGCGCCGACTTCGGCTTCCGCCCCTGAGCACCGCCACCACACCCTCGGCCGGCTCAGCCAGTAGGCACCGGTCGCCTCACAGGGCTTCGAGCCGCTCGCGGACCACATGGTGGCGGGAGAGCGCACGTGCGGGATCGAGGACGTCGTCACCCACGTCGACGCCCTCCTCCGCGAGGGTCTCCCTGAACGGGCGGCCCGTCCGCCAGGTGCGCATCGCGGCAGCCTGCACGATCTTGTAGGCCTCGTCCCGGGTGCGACCCGCGTCCACCACCGACAGCAGGACCTGGCTCGAGGCGAGCAGCCCGCCGGTGGCGTCCAAGTTGGCGCGCATGCGGTCGGCGAAGACCTGCAGCCCCTCGACGACGCGGATCGCCAGGTGCAGCTGGTAGTCGACCGCGATCAGCGCATCCGGCAGGATCACCCGCTCGACACTGCTGTGGGTGATGTCCCGTTCGTGCCACAGCGCCACGTCCTCCAGCGCGGCGACGGCGTGGCCGCGCACGATGCGCGCCAGCCCGCAGATGCGCTCGCAGGTGATCGGGTTGCGCTTGTGGGGCATCGCCGACGAGCCCTTCTGGCC
>JACDBB010000102.1 GCA_013695145.1 Euzebyales bacterium | reverse complement strand
TGATCGCACCGGCCGTGCGCGGATCCGCGATGCCGCGATCGCCTGCTTCGCCGCGAACGGCGTGGCGGGTACGAGCTTGAAGACCATCGCGGCGGCGGCCGGGCTGTCTCCCGCGCTGGTGGTCCATCACTTCGGCTCAAAGGACGGCCTGCGGAAGGCGTGCGACCAGTACGTGGCCGCCACCATCCGCGAGCGCAAGCGCGCCGCCATGGCCGAGGGTGCCCAGCTCGACCCGCTGGCGGCGATGCGGCAGCACGCCGAGGGCCCACCCCTCCTCCGCTACCTCGCCCGCACCCTGACCGACGGGTCAGCAGAGGTCGTGGCGTTGCTCGACGAGCTGGTCGACGACGCCGTGGGCTACATGGAGGAGGGGGTCCGCTCCGGCCTGCTCAAGCCCAGCGACCAGCCCCGCGAGCGGGCGGTGGTGCTGACGATGTGGTCGTTGGGGGCGCTCACGCTGCACGAGCACATCAACCGACTGCTCGGCGTCGACATCACGACGGACGCCGAAGGGATGGCGGCGTACTTCCTGCCCGCGGCGGAGGCGCTCGGCCGCGGGGTGCTGGCCGATGGCGTCTACGAGCAGATCCGCGACGCACTCACGCACACACATACGGAGACGTGATGACGGACACAGCGCTGTTGATCTCGGTGTCAGACCTGGTGAAGACCTTTGGGCCCATGCGAGCGCTGGACGGGGTCAACCTCGCCGTCGCCCCCGGTGAGGTCCACGGGTTCCTCGGTCCCAACGGCGCCGGGAAGTCGACCACCATCCGCGTGCTGCTCGGGCTGCTGCGCGCCGACGCCGGCCATGCTCGGGTGCTGGGCGGCGACCCATGGGACGAGGCCGTCCGCCTGCACCGACGTCTGGCGTACGTGCCCGGCGACGTGTCGCTGTGGCCCAACCTGACCGGCGGCGAGGCGATCGACGTGTTCGCACGCCTGCGCGGCGGGTTCGATCAGCGGCGCCGTGACGAGCTCTGCGAGCGCTTCGACCTGGATCCGACCAAGAAGGGCCGCACGTACTCCAAGGGCAACCGGCAGAAGGTCGCGATCGTGGGTGCGCTGGCGTCGGAGGTGGAGCTGCTGGTGCTGGACGAGCCCACCGCCGGGCTGGACCCGTTGATGGAGACGATCTTCTCCGACGCCATCCTCGAGGACAAGGCGCGGGGACGCACCGTGCTGCTGTCGTCGCACATCCTGGCCCAGGTCGAGAAGCTGTGCGACCGCATCTCGATCATCCGCCTCGGCAAGATCGTGGAGTCCGGGACGCTGGACGAACTGCGGCACCTGACCCGCACGACGGTGACGGCACGAACCGCGCGGCCCGCCACCAACCTCGCGCAGCTTCCCGGGGTGCACGACCCGAGCCTGGAGGACGGGCACGTCACGTTCGAGGTGGACGCCGAGCACCTCGACACGACCATCGGCCACCTGCACTCGCTGGGGATCCGCAGCCTGATCAGTCACCCTCCCACCCTGGAGCAGCTGTTCATGCGCCACTACGGCGAGGACCTGTCCGAGGCCCGCAGCGGAGCGTCGCGATGAGCGCAGCCACCACCACCAGCCGCCGCGCGCGCGTCGAGTCCTCGACTGGCAGCGCCGATGCGCTGGCCGGCACGGGCACGCTGATCCGCTTCGTCCTGCGCCGCGACCGCATCCGCATCCCGGCGTGGCTCGCTGCGCTGACGGTGTACACGGTCGGCACAGCCGCGAGCTTCGCCGAGCTGTACCCGACGGCCGAGGCGCGCCAGGCAGCCGCCGAGACGATGGGCACTCCGGCGGGTACCGCGATGACCGGTCCGACGCGCTACCTCGTCGACTACAACCTGGGCTCGATGATGGGTCACCAGACGCTCGGCTTCGCGGCGGTCCTCGTCGCCCTGATGAGCGTGCTCATGGTGGTGCGCCACACGCGCGCCGAGGAGGAGACCGGGCGCGCGGAGCTCGTCCGCGCCAGCGTGGTGGGCCGCCACGCGCACCTGATCGCGGCGCTGATCGTGGCGACCGCCACCAACGTGGGGCTGGCCCTGCTCCTGGCGGGCGGTCTCGCGGGGCTGGGCCTGGAGGGCATCACCGTGCACGGGTCGCTGCTGTACGGCGCCACCCATGCGGCGGTGGGCATCGCCTTCGCCGCGGTGGCGGCGGTGACGGTCCAGATGACCGAGCACGCTCGCGGCGCCTCCGGCATGGCGCTGACGCTCGTCGGGCTGGCGTACGTCCTGCGCGCGGCCGGCGACAGCGGCGAGGGCGCGCTGTCGTGGCTGTCGCCCATCGGCTGGGCGCAAGCGACCTACGTGTACGTGGAGAACCGGTGGTGGCCACTGCTGCTGCCGTTGGCCGTTGCGGCGGTGCTGCTCGCCATCGCGATGGTGCTCAGCACCCGCCGCGACGTGGGGGCGGGGCTGCGCCAGACCCGTCCCGGTGCGGCTCGCGGCTCGGCGGCGTTGGCCCACCCGGCCGGGCTCGCGCTGCGGCTGCACCGCGGCCTGCTGATCGGCTTCGCGGTCGCGCTGCTCGTGCTCGGCGTGGCCTACGGCTCGATCCTCGCCGAGGTGGAGGCCATGCTCGCCGGCATCGACGTGCTCGAGGAGGCGCTCGCCGACATCGGTGGCGCGACCATCGTCGACTCGTTCGCGTCCATGATCATGACCGTCCTGGCGATCATCACCTCGGTCTACATCGTCCTGGCAGGCCTGCGGCCACGGGCTGAGGAGAACGACGGGCGCGTGGAGCCACTGCTGGCCACCGCCTTGTCGCGCCACACCTGGGTCGCCAGCCACCTCGCCGTCGCGATGGTCGGTGGTGCGCTGGTCATGCTGGCTGGTGGACTCGGATTCGGCATCACCGGCGCCCTCGTACTGGATGACCCGGCGATCGTCACGACCTTCGCCGGAGCCGCGCTGGCCTACGTGCCCGCCCTGTGGGTGACCGGCGGCGTCGCCGTCCTCCTGTTCGGCTGGCTGCCCCGTGCGGCCCTGGTGGCCTGGGTCCTGCCGACCTACGGCTTCATCGCCGGCTACCTGGGCCAGATCCTGCAGTTCCCCGGATGGATGCGGAAGCTGTCGCCGTTCGGCCATGTCCCACAGCTGCCGGCAGCCGAGCCCGACGTCATGCCGCTGATCGCGCTCACCGCGCTGGCTGCGCTGCTGATCGCCGGCGGCCTGACCGGCTTCTCCCGCCGCGGCATCAATGCCACCTGACCGCCCACCGTGGGATCCGCCGACGGGCTCGCCGAGCGTCGACCGCCGCGGCGGGCCGCCTCCCAGCCGGGCCAGACGCCTCAGCCTGTGAGCCCAACCCAGGGCTGGAGTAGCGTGCCGCTGGGAGCACGACGACCCGCTGAACGAGCATGGCCTTCCGGCGCTGACCACGTGTCAGTCCGAGGGCGGCCAGTCGATCGCAGTCGCCAGTTCGGCCCCGGACATGTCGAGCAGCGTGCTGCGCTCGGTGGGCTCGAGCCCGGCGCCCCGCGCGTACCACTGGACAGACCGTTCGAGCGGGTCGACGATCAGCAGCTCCTCGACCTTGCGAGCGAAGTAGAACCCACGTTTGGCGTAGGACTCGTCGCCTGGCGAGAGGATCTCCACGACGATCGCAGCCGTTGGCTCGAAGGCCTTCGGGTCAAGGTCGCGGAAGTACGCCCGGTCGGGCACTCGGTAGTCGTCGGGCCCTGATCCGATGTTCGCCGGTCCGCTGCTCCACAGCTGTGACGCTCGAGCGCGCGACTCAAGGATGACCGCGACCTGGCTGTCGATGTGCCCATGCCGGCGGTGCGGTGCCGGCGCCACGTGGTACTCCCCCTCCCAGACCTCGTCGAAGAGGTCCTGGCCCAGTCGGTGGCGCTTGTCCAACCACGCGGCGAAGTCGGCGTGCTGCTCATGCTCGCCGAGGACGATGGTGCGGGTCATGACCCCAAGGCTACCGGCATGGTCGCCGGAACGCGCCACCTTGGCGGCCATCAGGCCAGCCTTCCTCGCCTGCCGACCCTCGGGGACGTCGCCGACGCCTGACCGTCGCCACCAGCGGCGGGGGCGGGTCGATCACCGAGGGCGACTGGGCGGGACCGTTCGCGGGTCCAGGCCGAAGGGCAGCTCAAGTCTGTGCGCGTGGAGCAGCTCCTCGTCGGCGAGCAGGTCCGCCGTCGCGCCGTCGGCGACGACCCTGCCGCCGTCGACGATCACGGCTCGTTCGCACAGCTCCAGCGCGAACGGCAGGTCGTGGGTGATCGCCAGCTGCGTGATCGGCAGCCCCTGCAGCACGCCGATCAGCTCGCGGCGCCCCGCGGGGTCGAGGCCCGACGTCGGCTCGTCGAGCACCAGGACGTCCGGGCGCATCGCCAGCACCGTCGCGAGCGCCACCCGGCGCCGCTCCCCTCCGGACAAGTGATGCGGCGCACGATCGGCGAGCTCTGCGGCCCCGACCCCCTCCAGCGCCTTGGTCACCCTGCTGGCCAGCTCGTCGCCGCGGAGCCCGAGGTTGGCGGGCCCGAACGCCACGTCCTCGCGCACCGTGGGCATGAACAGCTGGTCGTCGGCGTCCTGGAACACCATGCCCACGCGACGCCGGACCTCGGCCAGGTTCGGGTCGGTCACCGGTAACCCGCCGATCTCGACGTCGCCCGCGTCGGGCCGGTGGATGCCGTTCAACTGCAGTGCCAGGGTCGTCTTGCCCGCGCCGTTGGGGCCGAGCAGCGCGACCCGTTGGCCGTGCTCGACCCGAAGGTCCGCGCCGCACAGCGCCTCGCGGCCGTCGGGGTAGGTGAACCGCACACCGCTGATCTGCACCGCGGCATGGCTCATGCCACCACCGCCAGCGCCACGGCCGCGGCAATGCCGGCTGTCAGCGGAGCGCTCGCTGCGGCTAGCCACTCCCGCCGGCTGGCGACCCGCTCGTCGATGGTGGGCATCGCGCCGCTGTATCCGCGTGACAGCATCGCCGCGTGGACCCGCTCGCCGCGCTCGTAGGACCGGATGAACAGCGCGCCCGCGCCCGCGGCGATGGGCCTGACCTGCCACAGCCAGCGCGGGTCGTAGCCGCGAGCGGTCATCGCGGTGCGCATCCGTCCGAGCTCGGCGGCCAGCAGCTCAAGGTAGCGGACCATGAACGCGGCGATGGTGGTCAGCGTCGGCGGCACCCGCAGCCGTTCCAGGCCCCTGAGGAGCTGCGGCACCTCGGTGGTGCCGGCCAACAGGATGCTCACGCCTGCGCCCAGAGTCGCCTTAGCGATGATGTTCCACGTACCCCACAGCCCCACCTGCGAGACGCTCACGCCGAGGACGTCGATCCGTTCGCCTGAGGCGACGAACGGGATCAGGAAGGCGAACGCGATGAACGGAAGGATGATCGCCAGGCGTGCGGCCACGAAGCGCACCGGCAGGCGCGCGAGCCGTATCACCAGCCCGACCGTCGCGGCGTCGATCGCGAAGGCCCAGATCGCCTCCCGCGGGGTGACCGCGACCGCCAGGACGAACGCGAACGCCGCCGCGAGCTTGACCTCGGGAGCCAACCGATGGACGGGGCTGTGCTCGTGGACGTAGAGGGGGTGCGCGTGACCGGCGCCCACGGAGTCAGGCCGCCGTACGGTCGCCGGTCGGTCCGCTGGCCGCTGCTCGCCTGCGGTCGCGCACCGCCATGAACAAGCCGGTCATCACCGCCAGTGTGATGACGACCCCCACGACGCCCGCGATGGCCAGGCTCAGGGTCTCGTTGCCGATCCCCGCGGTGGCGTAGTCGGCGAAGATGCCGCCTCCCAGCGCGTGCTCCTGGGCCGACTCGGCGAAGCCGGTGTCCTCGGCGACCCGTTCGAGGCCGTCGGGGTCGGGCGCCGCGAACTGGCTGACGACGACGGCGAACAGCAGCGCCACCAGCAGCCCGGCGATGACGAACTCGCGCATCCCCATGGCCGGACGGTCGGCCAGCGCCGCCCGGTCCAGGTCCCGGGCCCCGTAGACGAGGTCCGGTCGTGCCGCCAGGACGGCACCGACCGCCATGCCGGACAGGACCGCCTCGCCGATACCGATCAGCAGGTGCACGCCGACCATGGACCCGAAGACGGTGTCGAACGGCACCGGCGCCGTCGCGCCGAACAGCCATTGGATCGAGAACGCCGTCGCCGACAGCACGACGGACAGGCCGGCGGCCAGCGCCGTCGCCCCGATCACCCCGGTGGCGTTCCGGGGGAGGATCCGGCGCAGCAGCCGGAAGATCGCGTAGCCGCCGAAGGCGGTCACGATCGCCATGTTGAAGACGTTGTAGCCGAGTGCGGTCAGGCCGCCGTCCGCGAAGGCGAGCGCCTGGACCACCACGACCACCGCGACCACCACGGCACCCATCGCGGGGCCCAGCAGCACGGCCGCGAGCGCCCCGCCCAGGAGGTGACCTGTGGTGCCGGCCGCGACCGGGAAGTTGAACATCTGCGCGGCGAAGATGAACGCGGCCGCGATCCCCGCCAGCGGCACCTGCTTGTCGCCGAGTTGCTCACGGGTCTGGCGCAGGGCCATCCCTAGCGCACCCGCGCTGATCGCGCCCGTGGCCACCGCCGTGCCTGCGTTGAGGAATCCGTCGGGAGCGTGCATCGGCTGGTGCTCCTGTCCCGTTCTCGTGGCGACGAGTCCCCGCGCCAGTTGCCTCTCGCGAACGGGTCGCAGTCTACGCGCACTGCGAATGGTTCGCAACCCGCTCACGGCCCATCGCTCGCTCCATTGCTGCCTTGCCTCCAGCGTCGTCGGCTCACAGGGGAAACAGACCCTGTTGCGCGGCGTGGGTCCGAGTGACGCCCAGGCGCCAGTGGCGCCTGCACAACAGCTCGTAATGGATCTCGGCGGGAGCGGCGTCGCCGTGGACGGTGTCGCCGACCAGGACTGTCGAGCCCTCGCGCACGACCTTGCCGTCGACCACTCTGGCATTCTGGTTCCCGGCCGCCCCGCACCAGCACAGCGCCGCGACCTGCAGCTCCACGCGCCGGTCCGCCAGCTCGAAGAGGCGCTGGGAACCGGGGAACAGCCGGCTCTGGAAGTCCGTGGCGATCCCGAACGCCTCCACGTCCACACCGAGCTCGTCGACGATGAGCGCCAGCTGGTCGACCTGGGTGGGGGAGTAGAACTGGGCCTCGTCGCAGATCAGGTAGTCCAGGCGGCCACGGCGCAAGCGGTGCTCCTCGACGGCGGTCACGAAGTCGAAGCCCGCGTCGATCACCGCGGCAGGACGTGCGAGCCCGATTCGACTCGAGATGGCGGCCCCGGCGCGGTCGTGCATCGTGAACAGCAGGCCTCGCCTACCGGCGTTCGAGTAGTTGAAGTCGTTTTGCAACGCGAGGGTGGACTTGCCGCAGTCCATGGTCCCGTAGCACCAGACCAGCTCGGCCCGCCCGTTCCGCGTCACACCTGACCTCGTTCGTCGGGATCGGGCACACCCTACCGGCGTGCGGCCGGGCCACGACAGGACGGTGGCCCGTTCCACGAGGGAACGGGCCACCGTCGAGGAGCGAGGCGCCGGGGCTCGGCGGGAAGGAGCCGACGCCCTCTGGCGGGGTCGCTAGCGATCCCCGCCGCGTCCGGCCCCGCCACCGGGGTTGGCCGGCAGGCCGGATCGGGCGGACGCGGGGTCGGCATCAGAGGCGGCGGGTGGTCCTGCGTCGGCGGGGGGTCCTGCGTCGGCGGGTGGTCCTGCGTCGGCGGGTGGTCCCGCGTCGGCGGGTGGCCCGGTGCGCACGCCCTCGGGCGGCCCGTTCGGCTCCACCTGCTCGCCGCCGTCCTCCCCGTGATCGGGCTTGAAGCGCGCCTTCGCCTCCTCGGAGATCTGCCGGCCGTCGACGCCGGGGGTCCCGTCCCGCCCGCGCGCGTCGTCGGACACGCGCTTGCCGAAGTCCTCGCCGACGGTGCCCGTCTCGGGCTCCATCGTGAACGTCTCGCTGCCGCTGCCGGCGAACTGGACCTCCGGCGGCCCCGGGGGCAACAGGCCAGCCGCGCCGGCGGCGCCGACGCCGGCGACCGCGACGCCGGCACCGAGCGCCAGCTGCGCCGCGAGGCTGAGGCCGGCGACCTTGGCGGCAAGGGTGCGGACAGGTTTGGTGACCATCGCGATCCTCCGACTGCGGGCGGGCCGCCTCGACGCACCGGCGCCGGCGGGAAACCCGCCCACCTCCGGCAGGTCGTCGGCGACGCCTTGGGCCAGTACCGCCGCCAGCGCCTCGGAAGGACGTGGGATCGGCCCGGCCGTCTGGGCGCGCACTTCGTCGACGAGCGCACGCAGATGCGCCGCATCGCCGTCCGGGGCTTCCCGGCCGGCAAGCAGCGCCTCGAAGCGCTCTTCGTCACGACGTGTGCGCATGTCGTCGAAGTAATCGTCAGACCGGCTCAAAGGGGTACGCCCTCCCAGCCGTGGATTTCGACGTGCCTTCGCAGGGCGGCCAGCCCGCGCCGCTGGAGCGCCTTCACCGCGCCCGGTCGCTTGCCCAGCACCTCGGCGATCTGCTCGATCGTGAGATCGCCGATGATCCGCAGGAGCAGCACGGCCCGCTGATCAGTCGCCAGTCGATCGAGTGCCGCCACCACGCGTGCGGAACCCAGTCGCTCGATGGCCTCGTCCTCCACATCGCCGCCCGCCGCGCCATGGCGCGAGGGGTCGAACACGTCTGGCACACCGCGGCGGGC
>JACDBB010000094.1 GCA_013695145.1 Euzebyales bacterium | reverse complement strand
GCCTGCTTCTGGCCGTCGGCAGCGTCGCGGGGATCATCACACGGATCGCCACCGGGATCCTGGCCGACCGCGACGGTGGCCAGCAGTTCGGGGTCATCTCCTGGATGCTCGCCGCAGGCGCGGTTGCGATGGTCCTCGGCGCCGGCGGGGCAGGGCCCCTCCTCGTGGCAGGCACCATCGGCACCTTCGCGGCGGGTTGGGGATGGTCCGGCCTGCTGTTCCTGTCCCTCGTCCGCGCCAGCCCCGGCGCACCCGGCGCCGCGGCTGGGGTCGGGGTCGCCGGTCTGGCGGCCGGCAATGGGCTCGGACCGCTGCTGTTCGGCGTGATCGCGCAGACGGTGTCGTTCAGCGCCGCCTGGACGAGCGCGGCGACGCTGGCGGCACTCTCCGCAGTGCTCATGCGGCTGGCCAGCTCCCGCTTCCTCGCCGCCGGGAGCGGGAGCACCCCGCCCTCGTCATGCCGTCCTAATCGATGAACAATCGCACCATCTGGGCAAGGCTTGCGCCGGACGGGCACCGAAGGCCCTGTCCGATTCCCGACCGACACCGGGCACCTCTCGATCCCCAGGTCTTTGGGCCCACCCCGGTCGCTGCTCAACCGCTGTTCGCGCATCTGGCGGATCCGGGTTTGCCAGCCACCCGCGCTGACGAGCAGTCCCTGGTAGGCCCGGTCATCAAGTTCGAAGTCGGCCCGCGGGAGCAAGCGGACCCGATCCATGAACTCATCGAGGACTGCAAGGTCCAGGCCTGGGTCCTTCTCCGCGGCGAGAGCGATCAACTCATCCAGTGGAAACCGCTTCGTCAACTCGGCCAAGTCGACGAAGTCGCGTGGCTCGGCACGTGCGAAGACCGCCAGTACCTTGTTGGCGCCGAGCTCGCGCAACTCCAACGCCGGACCGTAGCGGGTCTGGACCGCATCCAAGGCGCGATAGTCGATGCCGAGATCGACTTCGCACTCGTCCCCCTGGCCGCTGACTCGGAAGCGGACAAACGCCTGCCACTGTCGGTCCCGCTTGATCTCCAGCCCTTGCCTCTTGGCGGCATGCTCGAGCGCATCTGCGAGGCGATGCACCGCCGCAGCGTCATCCGGGCCGCCGAAGTAGTCGAGATCTCGCGTCGTCCGGTCGAGCACGCCGTGGGCGGCCATGGCAGCGCCGCCGGAGAGACGAACCCTGTTGACTCGGGCAATGCGGCGACCAGGGCCGCCACGCGTTCCTGCAGGCTGCTGAGGGCCACTAGCGGGCGACGCTCCCACGGTGGCGGTGGTCAAGAACGCTCTTGCGACAGTCCCGCAATGCCACCTTGCGGTGCTGGGCCAGCCAGTCGATCCATGCCTTGCTCACCGCGCGCGGCAGCACCAGCTCGTCCCACAGGTCGATCAGTTCGTCGACGTCGATGACGTGACGGACATCGGCCGCGGTTCCTTCGCGCAGAACCTGTTCATACACGCGTGCTCGCTGACGACGATCAGACAGATAGGTCGGGTCGGTCCGGCTCCAGTTGACCCGCCGCGGCAGCGTCACCACTCCTCGTGCCTTCGCCACCGTGGGGTCGTCGATGTCATCGGGGATCTCGGGCGGAACATCACCGCGTAACACCTGCGCCTCAGTCATGCCTACGATGGTGCGCAACCGCTGGCGCGTGGGTCATGACCATCAACGACCCGTCTCGGGCGCGGTGCCGCTACGCCGGTGGGGACAGTCTTGGCCTTGGCGCGCCAGCGCTCCATTACGCGGACCCTGCGGGTGTGGACGCCGAGGCGCACACGTCCCAGAATGGCGCGCAGGGAGGGAGCCATGGGCGAGGCTTTCAGCTCGACTCCGCCGCGGGCGGACCGTCACGAGCAGTTCGTCGCGCCGATCATGGCGCCGTTCGCCTCGCTGCTCGTCGTGGGAACGCCCTGATCGCGGCGTCGGCGCCCCGACCGAACCCTCGGGATACACCGTCGTTGCCGGGGAACGCTTGACGAGGCTAGGTTGACCAGCACGCACACCCCACCCGACATGGAGGGCATCGACATGACCGCCGAGGAACGCAGCACGCTCACCGACGACGACATCGAGACGGTCTGGCGGCGCGACGGGACGGTCACCGCGGTGGCCGATCCGCAGGACGCTGACGGTACCGACGCCGACGAGAGCGACGCCGACGGCACCGACGGCGACGCGACCGACAGCACTGACGGCGACTCGGGCGACACCGACGCGC
>JACDBB010000043.1 GCA_013695145.1 Euzebyales bacterium | reverse complement strand
GTGCGAGGCGCGTGGTCCAGCTGGCCGCCGGCCAGAGCGGCCGCGAAGTCATCGATGTCGTCCAGGTCGTGGCGGGCGGGCAGGCAGGCCACGGTCAAGCCGGCCGCGTCGGCCCGCGCACGTGTCTCGTCCAGCACCCGCTCGGTGCTCATCTGGACAGCGAACAGGGCGGGCTCGGCCCTCTTCGAGGCGATCAGGGTGTAGCCGCCGTCCGCGGCCGCGCCCAGCACGACGTCCACGCTGTCCAGGCGCTCGAGCGCGAGGTCGAGATAGGCCGCGTCCACGGTGGGGCAGTCCGCGCCCAGCAGCACGACCCGCTCGTGGCCGACGGCGTGCAGATCCTCCTGCGCGGCGGCCAGCCGCCGCGCGAGCCCGCGGCCGCGCTGCGCGAGCAGCGGCGCCCCGTCGGTGTGGGGCATCAGCGCCGCGGCGGGACCGGCATGCACGCAGCACACCGCGCGGCCCGTGGCACGCGCGTTGCCCAAGGTGTCCACCAGCAGCGCGCCGGCGACCCCGGCCGCCTCGGCGTGCGTCAGCGGCGGGCACAGCCGGGTCTTCACCTCTCCCGCGACAGGCGCCTTGGCGATCACCCCGATCACCCCGATCCCACCCGCGTCGGGCTCACGGCCTGGCCGTCGCGTGGCGCACCAGGACCCAGACCATGCGCGCCGCGGCCTTCGCGGTCGGCCATGGGCGTCCGGTGACCTTGCTCGTGCCGGCACGCAGCCGGTAGGCGACCGGCACCTCCGCGACCCGCAGCCCGGCGCGGCCGGCGCGCAGCACCATCTCCAGGGGCCAGCCGTAGGTCCGGTCGCGCAGGTCCAGGGCGAGCAGCGCGTCGCGTCGGCCCGCCCGGAACGGACCAAGGTCACGCAACGGCACACCGGCCAGCAGGCCGCAGAGCGCGCCGAGCGTCCGATTGGCCACCGCCACATGCCAGTCCATGGCGCCTGGCTCGCGGCGCGCGACGACTCGCGCACCGAGGACCAGATCAGCCTCGCCCGCCAGCACCGGGCGTGTCACCGCCGGCAGGTCGGCCCAGTCCAGTGAGCCGTCCGCGTCCATGAACACGACCACCTCCGCGGGCGCCGCCGCCTCCAGGCCCGCCCTGCAGGCGGCGCCGAACCCCTGCCTCGGCTCGGTCACGACGTCCACGCCCAGCCCTCGCGCCACCTCCGCCGTACCGTCCGCTGACCCGTTGTCCACGACCACGATCCGAACGTCCTCGGGTCGGCCCGCCAACGCGGTCGGCAGCGCCTCCGCCTCGTCGAGCGCCGGCATCACGACGCACAGACGCTGCCTCACCGGCCAGCCGTCCCCAGCAGCGCGCGGCGCGCCGATGTCATCCGCGATGCGAGCAGCGCAACGACGGTCATCGCGGCGGCTGCGACGCCGCGGATGGCGAGGTGCAGCGGCAGCCGCTCGGGTCGGAAGAACGAGGCGGTGAGGCCGGCCTCCAGCCCGAGCCCGAACCACGGCCAGGCCGCGCCGGCACCGCCCGCCACGGCCATGGCCACCAGCGGCGCCGCGTACCAGGACTGCGCTGGTGTGGTGATGACGAGCAGCGCGCCGAGCAGCCAGGCGGCACGCGCCGCGGCGGCGCGCCGCGATCGCAGCACCGCCACGGCGACGGCGGTCATGACCAGCGCACCCAGCAAGCGACCGTCCAGGCCGAGCGCCGCCAGCGGCAGGAATCCCGCACCGTCCGTGTAGCCCTCCTCGGCCAGGAACCCCGGCAGGTAGCCGATCGCGTCGTCCGCACCCGGCAGGTAGGGCAGGTAGCCGGCGGCGAGGACGGCCAGCGCAGTGACGACGGTGGTGATCGCGGCCCGCCAGCGCCAGCGCCCGTCCCGCCCGCGCAGGAAGGCCGGCAGCAGCACCAGCGGCAGCAGCTTCAGCGACGCCGCAAGCCCCAGCAGCGCACCTGTTCGAGCCGGCCGGCCGGCCCTCCACGCCAGAGCCGCGGCCAGGACCGTCAGCACGACGAAGCTCTCCAGGTGGGCGGCGTGTGCGAAGCCGAGCAGCGCCAGGGGATGCCACGCGTACACGACGGCCAGTCGTGGATCGCGCCCCGCCCGACGCAGCAGCCGGACCAGCAGCCCGATCGCCGCGAGGTCAGCCGCGATGACCACCGCGGTGAAGCCGGTCGGAGTGCGCAGGCCCACGGCGTGCGCGGCTCTGAAGGCGGCCTGGGCGGCTGGTGGGTAGATCGTGCGGTCGTCGCGGTGGTTGATGCGCGGCCAGACCGTCCCGTCACGGAGACCCACCAGCGCGGGGTCGGTGGGGGCGTGGGCATAGGGGTTGATCCCTGCGGCCTGCACCCTGCCGTCCCACAGGTAGCGGTAGACGTCCGTCGAGCCGCCGGGTGCCGGCAGGAGCAGCAGGCGGAAGAGGACCGCGCCGACCGCGACGGCGATCAGCCCGCCGCGCGGGTCGGTGCGCGGCGCGAGCCACCAGCCCGCGCCGAGCAGCGCTCCACCGGCGAGCACGGCGGTCCAGCG
This sequence comes from Euzebyales bacterium, assembly GCA_013695145.1. Classification (GTDB taxonomy): domain Bacteria; phylum Actinomycetota; class Nitriliruptoria; order Euzebyales; family Egibacteraceae; genus JACDBB01. The sequence continues at coordinate 5,039 of JACDBB010000043.1, read as the reverse complement.
TGCCGGGCCGGCCGCGTCCGCGAACAGGGCGGCGGTCACGCCCGCGTACAGCACCCCGCCGAGGCCGACGAGCCCCCACAGCGCGGCGGTGGCGCGGCTCGACCCGCCACGGGCCGCAAGACTCCGACGGAAGGTGACGGCGGTCACGAACGATCGCTGCGCGCGGCACGCTCGGGGGTCAGTGCGCAGGCGGCAAGGCCGCCGCCCAGCCCCAGGAAGACCGCCACGGTGGCCGCTGTGCCTCCCAGGGAGCTTGCCCCAAGCGCGGACCCGAGCACCGTGACCGCGGCCGCGGCGGCGAACCCGGCGGCGGACACCAGGGCGAGCATCCCGCTGCGGGTCAAGCCCGCGACCAGTGCGAGGGCTGCCAGCACCGTGGTCACGATCCCGCCCAGAGGGTTGAGGTGGTGGAAGGCGCCGACTCGCGCGCCGGGTGACTCGAGCAGCGACTGGCCCTCGAGCAGGGCGGCGCCCAGCCCGGAGAGCCCCGCGACCAGCCCGAGCGCCGCCAGCGCCAGCACCGCCCTGCGCACCCTGTCACCGGTCATGACAGCCGCACCAGCAGCCGTGCCACCGGATGCCGTGATGCGCCCCAGCCCGGGCGGAGCACGCCGTCGAGCCCCACGCCGCGACCCGCGGCTGTCGCGAACAGCGCCACGTGGATCGCCAGCATCATGTAGTAGGCGTAGCTCCACTCCTCCAGCGTCCCTGCGTCACCAGTGACGGAGTAGTTGAGCACGGACAGCATGATCGGCACCGTCATGATGGCGCCCACAGCGGCCCACAGCCGGGTCGCCAGCCCGACGATCAGGAACGCGCCGAGCGCCGCCTCGGTCAGGTAGACCAACCAGCCGAACGCGGCGAGGTTCGGCAGGATCAGCGCTTCGACCACCGCGTTGTAGGGCGCGAACACCGGGAACTCGAGCGGCCGCTCGACCCATGAACGCAACGCGGAGAACGCCGGCGGCTGCTTCCACGCCGACTCGTGCAACCAGGTGACGCCCGCGACCACGCGCAGCACCGCGAGCCCCCACCCGGCGCCACCGGCCATGGCGGACGTGCCGGCCGGTGCCGTCGCGCTGCTCATCGCCACCCCTTCCTCTGTCCGCCCGACCGGGCGGCCGCGGTCACGCTCACCTGATGCCCAGTGTCGTGTCGTGCCCCGGCGACCGCCCCTCCAGGAACCCCAGCATCCTTGAGACCGGCAGCTCCAGGGGAGTCGTGCTTCGAGACACCAGCAGATCGATGTCGAGCCGCCCGCCCGTGACCGTGGGAGCGAACGGGCTCCAGAAGGCGCCGTCGGCGGTCACGGTCAGCTCGGGCTCGAGGTCATCACGTGCGGCCACCACGCCCAGACCCTGGGTCGCGGCGCGGCCCCGCCGGACGATCGGGCGGATCACGTGGTCCTCGTCGGCGACGCCCAGCGCCCTGTGCAGCACGCACAGCCGCTCCTGGTCTGCGGTGGGCTCCGGTCCGATCTCGTCGAGCTCCAGCGTGGTCGCGACGCGCACGCGGATACCGGCCTCCACCAGGAGGGGGACGCCTTCGACGACCTTGCGGAAGTTGTGGGGGCCCCGCATCGCGTCGTTGTCGACGGGGTCTGGCCGATCAAGCGAGACCTGGACGGTGACCGGCAGGTCGGCCCAGGGTCGCAGCCGCTCGACCAGCGCGGGGGTGAACAGCGTGGCGTTGGACAGCACCACCACCGGCAGCCGCGCCGCGAGGTCCGCGACCACCTCCGGGAGATCGGGGAGCAGGAACGGCTCGCCACCCGTGACGCCGATGGCGGTGAAGCCCAGGGTCGCCGCCTCGTCAGCCAGGGCTCGCATCCGGTCGCCGCCCAGCAGCCTGCGCGGCACACCTGGCGCGGACTCGGTGAGGCAGTAGGTGCACGCGAGGTTGCAATGGTAGTTGGCGTACAGCCACAGCCGGCCCGACATGCGACCGGCCGCGACGGCCCCCGCCAGCGTGGCGGGGCTGTGCGGATGCTCCCCGATGGCTGCGCTCACGACCAGCCCTCGGCGTCGAGGCGCGACCGCGTCTGCTCGCCGGTCGGCAGCCGCAAGCAGGTCGCGAAGCGGTTCAGCATCACCGTGGTCCCGACCAGCAGCGTCAGCTCGACCAGGTCGGCGTCGGCGTAGCGCTCGGCCATCGCGGCCGCCACGGCGGCCGGCGGGTCGCCCGGCCCGACCGCGACGGCGTCCACCCACGCGATCAGCGCCCGCTCACGGTCCTCTGCGAACGCGGCGGCGACGTCGCCCTCGCCCCGCAGGGCGCGCACCTCATCGACGCTCAGGCTCGCGTCGCGCGCGACCACGGTGTGCGCATCGACGCAGTAGCGGCAGCCCAGCATCGCCGACGAGCGCAGGATGACGATCTCCTTGGTGCGCAGGCCGACCGCGGACGGGCCGAGGACCGCGCCGAGGAAGGGCAGCGTCACCTCGGCGAGCTCCGGGATGTGTGCCAGGGCCGCGACGATGGGCCCGGGGTCGCCGTCCGCGTACAGGTCAGCCAGGCCGAAGGGCGCCTCTGGGGCGGTCAGCAAGGCGATCCTGCTCATCTGTTGACCCTCCGAGCTCGCGTGGTGGCGACGGCGCCGCCGCGGTGCGGCGCCCACGGGCTCATGGGCTCACAGCATATGCGGGGACGCCTGTGGCGGCGCCCAGTTCACCGACTCGTAAGCCGAGCGAGACGGTGGCGGCGTATCGTCGGTGCGTGCGCACCCCCGGTCCTGCCACGCCTCTCGCGCGGTCGGACGACGTCGCCGGCCGTGTTCTGGTCGTCGACGACGACGAGACCGTGGCCGAGGTCGTCGCGCGCTACCTGGAGCGCGACGGGCACGAGGTCGTGACGGTGGGCGACGGGCTCGAGGCGCTGGCCAGGGCCGCGGCGTGGGCGCCGGACCTGGTGGTGCTGGATCTCATGCTGCCAGGGATCGACGGGCTGGAGGTCTGCCGCAGGCTCCAGGCCGCCGGCCCCGTCGCGATCATCATGCTGACGGCCAGGGGCGAGGAGGCCGACCGGGTCGGCGGCCTGCGACTGGGCGCCGACGACTACCTGACCAAGCCGTTCTCGCCCCGGGAGCTGGCCGCTCGGGTCCAGTCCGTCCTGCGGCGCTCCCGCGGCGCGGCGGCGCCGGAGGCCGGCGAGCCGATCGAGGCGGGAGACCTGTGGCTTGACCCGCGCTCGCGGGAGGTGCGGCTGAGCGGCGAGCCGGTGAGCTTGACCGTGCTGGAGTTCGATCTGCTGAGCTTCTTGATGCGCCACCCGCGCGAGGCCTTCCGCCGGGAGGTGCTGCTGCGGCGGGTGTGGGGCTACGACTTCGGTGACACGTCCACGGTCACCGTGCACGTCCGGCGGCTGCGGGAGAAGATCGAAGCCGACCCCGCGGACCCTCGCTACGTCCGGACCGTGTGGGGCGTCGGCTATCGTTTCGGTCACCTTGAGGCTCCCGGCGCGCAGGGCAACCCGTGACCCGCGGCCGCGCCGCCTTGATCACGGTCGGCGCTGCCCTCGCCGGCGTGCCGATCACCGCCGCCGTGTGCGCGCTGCTGGGCAAGAGCGTCGCGGAGTCGATCGAGCTGGCGGGGGTGGCAGCGCTGGCCGCGGGGGTGGTCGGCGCCTGCGGCGCGCTGGTGCTGCTGGGCCTTCGTGGCGCCTCCGTGGGCACGCAGGTTGCCGCGGTCACGCTCAGCGCGGTCCTCGCCGTGGGCGTCGGCGCGCTGGCCGCCGCCTACGCGATGTTCATCTCCGCGGCGGACCTCAGCTCGCTTGCGGTCATCGTGGTGGCGGCCGGTTGGGTGGGTGTGGTCTGCGCGGTCGCCCTTGGGCGGCAGGTGGCGAGGGCCAGCCGCCTGCTCGGTGTCCGTGCCCGGCGCATCGGCGAGGAGGGCTCCCCGGACGTCCCGCCGCCCGAGCGTCCGCCCACCCGCGAGCTGGCGCAGTTGGCGGAGGAGCTGGACGCCACCGCCGCTCGCCTGGAGGAGTCACGCCGCAGGGAGCGCGCGCTCGACGCCGCTCGGCGGGAGCTGGTGGCGTGGGTGTCGCATGATCTGCGCACGCCGCTGGCCGGCATCCGCGCGATCACCGAGGCGCTGGAGGACGGGATCGCCTCGGATCCGCAGACGGTGACCCGGTACCTGGGCACGCTGCGGCGCGAGTCCGACCGCCTCGCGGCGCTGGTGGACGACCTGTTCGAGCTTTCGCGCATCCACGCGGGCGCAGTGGAGCTGTCCCTGGAGGCGGCGAGTCTCGCCGACCTCGTGTCCGACGCCATCGCCGCCGCTGACCCCGTGGCCGCCGCGAAGGGCGTGCGGCTGGGGGGTCGGCTGCGTGACGCGCCGCCGGCGCTGCCGCTGTCCACGCCCGAGTTCGCCCGCGTGCTGCGCAACCTGCTGGACAACGCGATCCGTGAGACGCCTCCGGACGGCGCGGTCTGCGTGGAGGCGGGGATCGAGGACGGCCGCGCGTTCGTCGCGGTCGCGGACTCGTGCGGCGGCATCCCCGACGACGACCTGCCGCGCGTGTTCGACACCGCCTTCCGCGGCCGCCGCGCCCGCACCCCCGCCGCCGAGGGCGGCGGCGGCCTCGGCCTCGCCATCGCCCACGGCATCGTCGCCGCCCACCACGGCGACCTCACCGTGACCAACACCGGCCCCGGCTGCCGCTTCACCGTGCACCTGCCGCTGCCCTCGTGATCGTTGCGCAGGGCAGCGGTCACTCGGTCGCGAAGAGTGGCTCGTCGCTGGTCGCCTGCACCACGCGCCGCAGCCCCACGCGCCGCAGCCCCCCGCGCCGCAGCCCGCGCGCTCAGGCCCCCCGCGCTGCAGCGCGAGCGCGACCAGCGCGAACGCTCCCAGCAGCGACCACACGGCCGCCTGATTCAGCGATCCGGTTGCGCCGACGGGGCGGGTCAGATCGAACACGCGCGTGGTCAGGGCGCCGCAGCCGGACGCATGACCGGAATCGTCACGTCGCGAAGCGTGGGCACCAGCACGTGGATGACGCACAGACTCAAGGCTGGTCAGTCGTCCACGCGC
>JACDBB010000042.1 GCA_013695145.1 Euzebyales bacterium | reverse complement strand
GGTGACCGCCGACGAGCTCGCCAGCCGGGCGAAGGGCGCGTGGCGCGGCGCGCACCTCGACGAGCGGGCGGCCGAGCTCGCCGAACGCGTCCGCGAGTCGGAGGCTGCGCAGCGCGCCGCCGATCGGACCCGGCAGCTCAGCGAGACCGGGCTCGCCGCGCTCGGCGCGTGGCTGGCCTCAGGCCCTGCGGCCGGCAAGCTTGGGGTCAAGAAGCGGCGCTCCTGGCCAGTGTGGCTGGTCGGACTGCTGGGGGTGGCCGTCGGCTTCGCCGCCGCGCGGTTCACCGCCGACAGGTCCGGCGCCGACATCCGCAACGACCTGACCGCGGCCGCCGACCGCCTGACGTCCAGGACGACTGGGGCGGTCGACAAGGCCGCGAGCGCCGCCGGTCCGACCGCGACCGTGCTGGCCGACACGGTCCGCGTCGCGCTCCAGGGCGACCCGCGGACCGCCTCCCTGTCGGACGTCAACATCAACGTCACGGAGGGCACTGTGTTCGTGCGCGGCGAGGTGCCCTCCGACGTCGACCAGGACGCCATTCGTGACGTCATCCGCGCCGTCCCCGGCGTCCGTGACGTGGATCTGCAGCTCGGCGGCTGACCTTCGGCTGGAACGGAAGGGGCCCCGCACCGCCGGGCCCCTCTCGCATGTGTGGACGCGCGGTCAGTAGTGCGGCCCCGAGGGCTGGCAGACTCGGAGCATGGCGCGTTCCACGAACCAGGCGTCACCCGACGCCAGCCTGTCGGGTGAGGTCGCCGCGGTCGTCTTCGCCAACCCGGACTCCGGGTTCGGCGTCATCGAGCTGACGGGCGACGACGAGGCGGACGGTGCGCGCGCAGCTGGGCCGCTGGCCGCGCTGGTGGCCGGTCAGCCGGTGAAGCTGTCCGGCCGGTGGACCGACCATGAGCGCTACGGTCCCACGTTCGCGGCCGACGCCTACGAACTCGAGCGGCCGCAGAGCACCGCCGGTCTGGTGACCTTCCTGTCCTCAGAGCGGTTCCCTGGCGTCGGGATCACCCTCGCCAGGCGGCTGGCGAAGCGGTTCGGCCTCGCCATTGGTGAGGTGATCGCGACCTGCCCGGAGCGGCTCGCCCAGACGCCAGGCGTGTCGGCCGCGCTGGCCGAGCGGATCTCGGGGGGCTGGGCGGAGGCGGGGGCGCTCGCCACGCTGGTCAGGCGGCTGTCCGCGGCCGGGCTGCCGGCCACGGTCGCCCAGGCCGTGCACCGCCAGCTCGGGGACACGGCCTTGGCGGTCGTCGACGCCGACCCATACGCGCTGCTGAGCGTTCGCGGTGTTCGCTGGGACCACGCCGAGCGGCTGGGGAAGGAAGCGGGGATCGGCCACCTCGACCCGCGTCGGCTCGCCGCGGGGGCGGTCGTCGCGCACCGGCAGCTCACGAGCTCCCGCGGCCATGTCGCGCTGACCGACGCCGACCTGCTCGCAGAGTCCAGCCGCGTGCTCCACGTGGCTGCGCTCGACGCCCGGGACGGCATCGACCGCGCGGCCGCGCGCAGGGACCTCGTCCTCACCCAACCGCCTGGCGCGTCGGAGCGCTGCTGGTACCTGCCCGGGGACCTCGCCGCCGAGGAGGGCCTCGCCGCCGAGTTGGCGCGCCTGGCCGCGGCGGCCAGCCGCGTGGCCGGTCCAGGAGGTGACGCTGACCTCGATCCCGCGCTCACCGACGAGCAGGCGGAAGGCGTGCGCGCGGCGCTGACCCGGCCGATCAGCGTGCTCACCGGGGGCCCGGGCACCGGCAAGACGCGGACCGTGTGTGAGCTGGTCCGGGTGTGTGCTCAAGCGGACCTCCGGTTGGCGCTGTGCGCGCCCACGGGCAGGGCGGCGAAGCGCCTCGAGGAAGTGACCGGCCACGGCGCGACGACCGTGCACCGCCTGCTGGAGGCGCACCCGTCCAAGGGCGGCGGCTTCGCGTTCGGCTACGACGCCGACCGGCGCCTGCCCCAGGACGTGGTGGTCGCCGACGAGTGGTCGATGGCGGACCTGCGCCTGGCCTGGGCGCTGGTCCAGGCGGTGGGTGACGGAGCCCACCTGGTCCTGGTGGGCGACGCCGACCAGCTGCCCTCCGTCGGCGCGGGCGCGGTGCTCCGCGACTTGCTCGACCCGGCCCTCGGGCCCGATGGGGCGGATGTCGTCGCCTCGACCCGTCTCACGCGCATCCACCGGCAGGCCGCCAGCAGCAGGATCGTCACGCTGGCCCACCAGATCAACGCAGGGGCGGTGCGTGAACTGTCGGGGCGCGACGGTGACGTGTTCGTCGTGCCGGAGCGGCCCGCGGGTGTGGCCGCACGGGTCGCCGAGATCGTCGCCGTGCGCGCGCCGAGGTTCTACGCCCTGCCGTCGACCGAGGTGCAGGTGCTCGCACCCATGTACCGGGGGCCGGCAGGCGTCGACGCGCTGAACGCGGCGATCAAACAGCGGGTCAACCCTGCGGACGGACGGGCCGCGGTAGCGGGCTTCAACGAGGGCGACCGGGTGCTGCAGACCCGCAACGACGCCGAGCTCGACGTGGCCAACGGTGACATCGGCGAGGTGGTCGCGGTCCACAAGCGGGAGCGCGCCCTGTCCGTCGCCTTCTCCTATGGTGTCGTGGACTACGGACCGGACCGCACCGACGACCTGCGACCCGCCTGGGCGCTCACCGTGCACAAGGCGCAGGGCGGCGAGTGGCCGGTGGTCGTGCTGATCTGCGACCCCACCCACCGGCACATGCTGTGGCGCGAGCTGGTCTACACCGCGGTGAGCCGTGCGGCCCGGGGCTTGCTCCTGGTCGGGGACGCGCGCCTGGTGGGGGCGGCGGCCGCGCGCACCGGGTCGGGCGCCCGTGAGCGGCGTACGCATCTGACCGCTCGGCTGGCGGCCACGGCGGCCGGCATGGGTGATACTCGGGGAGCGAGAGGCACGGAGCAGCTGCTCCGCTAGGAGGTGAACGAGGCGGTGACCGACGTGTTCGCACCCCGCACCCTGCCCGCGGACGTCGCGACCGACCTCCGACTGCGGTTGGCCGGCGCCCACGCCACCGCACCGTTCTCGTCCGCCGACGTGCGCGCGACGGTCAATCGCGTGCGGCTGCTGCTGGCGGACCTGCCGGTGCGCGCCACGGTCTACCGCGGCGGGCTCGACCTCGCGGGCGTGGAAGTCGACCACGTGTGGCTGGCGCTGAGCGGCGAGCCGCCCGGGCCGGGGCCTGGCGTCGTCCTCGACGCGGCGTTCCCGCTGCTCGACGACGACTTCGTCGCGGTGCTGCGCTGCTTCGTGGCCGGTGACGCCGACCCCGAGGCGCTGGATGCGGCGGCCGCGCGGACCGACGTGACCGCGCGGGTGGTGGGCGTCTTCCCTGCCCGCATGCGCTACCTCGGGCGACCTGTCTGGAGCGGCAGCAGCTAGCGCTCGAAGCCGCCCCCGACGCGGTGGGCGGCCACCAGCACCCGCCCGCACAGTGGCGTGGTGACGGCAGTTGTGGGGAACAGGCAAGCGCCGGACTGGTGCAGCACCGTGCGGCACACGAACACCGCGCTGCATCCGTCGCTCGCGAGCGTGTCGAGGAACGCCGGCGCGAGCGGGTCGACGTTCGGCGTCGCGGCGGACGGGATGGTGACGTCCGCGAGCATGCGGACCAGGTCTGCCAGGTCCGCGGCGCCAGGGTCGAGCGTTGTCCCCGCCGTCCGAGGCACCTCGCCACGGTCCAGCAGCGCACGCGCCAGACCGACCAGTCGCATCGCTGTGCGGCTGGCGTGCGCGACCGCGTCACCGTCCCACCCCTGCACCGGGATCGCCGTCAGCGCACCGATCTGCGCCATCCACTCAAGCTCTTCGGCGGCTCGCGCCATGATCTTCGTGGTCCTGTTCTTCATCGCCGCTTCGCCCGCGGAGCGCCGATCTGGGTCATGATGCCGTCACCTGAGCGACGGCGCCAAGTTCACGGTATCCATGTCGGCCGGTGTCGCGTGGGACGTAAGCCCGTCCGTGTGGACATCCCGGCACTCATGGCGGCGTGCGCCGGACGCGACCAACCAGCGTATGCAGCGCGGACACTTCGTACGAACCCTCGGTACGAAGTGTCCGCGCTACCGAACCCACGGTGGAACATCCCGTACGATTGGGTCGAGTCCGAGCGCCAGACGCGTCGTGCGAACCGCCAACACGGGGCGGCGTACCAATCAGGGAGGTACGGCGATGCTCAGGGAGTACCAGGAGTTCCTGTTCCGCGGGAACCTTCTCGACCTCGCGGTGGCGTTCATCCTTGGCGCCGCGTTCAACGCGGTCGTCCAGTCGTTCGCCAACGACGTGATCATGGCGCCCATCTCGGCGGCGCTCGGCTTCGATGACCTCTCGGCCATGCGGGCCGGGGGGATCGCGGTCGGGCTGTTCCTGGCGGCATTGCTCAGCTTCGTCGTGATCGCGACGGTCCTCTTCTTCATCATCAAGGCCGCGGAGCGCTTCAAGCGGAACGAGGAGCTGGCTGAGGAGACGCCCGTGCCGACCGACGAGACGGTGCTGCTCCGGGAGATCCGCGACCTGCTGGCGCACCAGGCACCCGCCGATCGGACGTCGACACCGCCCAGCATCTAGAACGGGCTCTCGCTAGCCGGCGGCGGCGCGGTGGACGCGATCCATCACCGCGCGGCCGAGTCCGACGCTCGCGACGGCTTCGATCACCACCAGATCGAGGCCGGCGGTCTCCGCTGCCCGCAGGGCGTCGTACAGCGCCCGCGCCAGCGCGGCGGCGTCCGGGGTGCGCGCGAGCCCGACGATCCCCTCCGGCGCGGGGTCAGGGCCGAGCAGCCCCACCCGTCGCCCCTCCTCAGCGTGTCTGGCCGCGACGGCCGCCCCCGCCCCGACCGCTGCGACCTCGACGGCGCAGTCCGGCGCGTAGTGGCGGTAGCGCGTGCCCGGTGAGGCGGCCGTGTCGCCCGTCGGCGCGTCGCCCGGGTCGGGGTCCAGCCCGAGCGCCTCTCGGGTGACGGCGCCTTCGCGCAGCACGATCGGGACGGCGCCGCGGGCGTCGACGACGGTGGACTCCACGCCGACCCTGCACGTTCCGCCGTCGACGATGTAGTCCACGGCGTCGCCCAGGTCAGCCAGCACGTGGGCGGCGGTGGTGGGGCTGGGACGTCCCGAGCGGTTGGCGCTCGGCGCGGCGACCGGCACGTCGGCAGCGGCGAGCAGGGCGAGCGCGACCGGGTGGTCGGGCACCCGCACCGCCACGGTCGGAAGCCCGCCGGTGGTCTCCGCGGGCAGCGTCGGGTCGGCGTCCAGCACGATCGTGAGGGGCCCCGGCCACCAGCGCTCGGCCAGAGCCAGCGCCAGCGGGGTGACCAGCGTCGTCACGTCGGTGAGGTGGTGGGCGGCGTGCAGGTGCACGATCAGGGGGTTGTCGGCGGGGCGTCCCTTCGCGGCGAAGACCCTGGCCACGGACGCGGCGTCGCGCGCGTGAGCGCCCAGGCCGTAGACGGTCTCGGTCGGGAAAGCCACCAGGCCGCCAAGGCGCATGGCGCCGGCGGCGGGGGAGAGGGCTCGAAGGTCCGGCCGGGAGGGATCGACGGACAGCACGGTGACCACGAGCGCCGATTCTAGTGCTCCTCCGCGGAAGTCTCCTACATTCGGCCACGCCTGCATCACGGCTCGCTGCGTTGCTTCGTCGCCCAAGTACGGCCCAGTACGAGGCGCTCCTCGCGCCTTGCGAGCCGCGCGCAGTCG
>JACDBB010000041.1 GCA_013695145.1 Euzebyales bacterium | reverse complement strand
GCCGCGACCCTGGTCGCGACCGCGGCGCTGGGCTCGCCGGCCTGCTGGGCCAGGAGGTCGTCGGCGGTGAGCGGATCGACGTGCGGCGCGAGGTCCAGCCGGTCGGCGAGCGGGCCGGACAGGCGTGAGCGGTAGCCCCAGATCGCATCGTCGGTGCAGGCGCACGAGTCGCCGCCGCCGCAGGGGCAGGGGTTGGCGGCGCACACCAGCTGCACGCGCGAGGGATAGCGCACGGTCGCCCTCGCCCGCGCCACACGGACCACGCCCTCCTCCACCGGCTCGCGCAGGGACTCCAGCAGGGCGCGGCCCCACTCGAACAGCTCGTCGAGGAACAGCACGCCGCGGTGGGCGAGGCTCAGCGCCCCCGGCCTGGCCACCCCGCTGCCGCCGCCCAGCAGTGCGGCCGCGGACATCGAGTGGTGCGGCGCGACGAACGGCGGTGCGTGGTCAAGTGGCTCCCCGTCGGAGATCAGCCCGGCGACCGACCGGACGGCGGCCACCTCAAGGGCCGCCGGACGGTCCAGCGGAGGCAGGATCGACGGCAGTCGGGCCGCGAGCATCGACTTGCCGCAGCCCGGCGGGCCTACCAGGAGCAGGTGGTGACCGCCCGCGGCGGCCAGCTCGAGCGCCCGCCGCGCCTCCGCCTGACCGCGGACGTCGGACAGGTCGGGCAGCCGCCGCCGCGCGACGCCGGCCGCCTGCGGAACCGGGCGGGGGCTCCGTTCACCGCGGAGCACTCCGACGAGCTCATCCAGGCTGGTGACGGGCAGGACGCCGAGATCGGTGACCAGCGCGGCCTCGGCGGCGTTGGCGTCGGCGACCACCAGCCGTCGGATGCCCCAGGCGCTCAAGGCGGCGGCGGAGGGCAGCACGCCTGGCACGCCTCGGACGGAGGCGTCGAGGGCGAGCTCACCCACGAAGGCCGTCTCGGCGATCGACTCCGCGGTGATCTCGCCCTGCTCGCACAGCAGCGCGACGGCCATGGCCAGGTCGAAGCGCGCACCCGCCTTGGGGGTCTCGGCTGGTGCGAGCGACACGAGCGCCTTGCGGCTGGGCAGCGTGACGCCGATGGCCGCCAACGCCGTCTTGACGCGATCGGTCGCCTCCCGGGCGGCGGAGCCAGCCGAGCCGATGACGTGCAACCCGGGCAGGCCGCCTGCGACGTGGGCCTCGACGGTGACCGCCACGGGCTCGAGCCCGACGACCGCCACGGTGTGGGCGCGCCCGACCATCAGCCGACCCCGCGCAGATGCGTGACGTCCGCCGTACCGCCTCCGGCGGGCCAGGTGACCGCCACAACGTCGATGCGAACCTCGCGCACCCGCAGCTCGGTCTCGGCCAGGAACGCCGAGGCGAGGGCGCGGAGCTGCGCGAGCTTGCGGTAGGTCACCGCCTCGGCGGGCTCGCCTGCGCCGCCCCCCCGGCGGGCCTTGACCTCGCAGAACACCAGCGTCCGGCCGTCCCGGGCGACGATGTCGAGCTCGCCCCGCACGTCACGCGTGGCGCAGCGCCAGTTGCGGGCCAGCAGCACCATCCCGGCCCGCTCCAGCGCGCGGGCCGCCAACTGCTCCCCCGCGGCTCCCAGGGCTGCGCGTGGTGACGTGGTCATGGTGGGCAACCTAGGACCCGCTGACCGGCGGCCCGAGAGAACGTCGGCCGGACCTGTGGACAGCAACGAACACGGTGAGGAAGAGACACCCAGGAGATCAGACGAGGAACGCTCCCGGGTAGCGGGAAGGCGGTCCTCGCCACGGCGGGAAGGTGAAGCGTGGCGCAACACTCAGCAGCGCATGGCCCATCGCCTCGCTATCCAGGATTGTGAGCATCGCCCTCGCAAGCTCGGGCGCATTCACAGCTCACGCGAGAGACTCCCCGATGTCCTTCGCTCCCTGCAGCAGCGCCTTGGCGATCTCCTCGACCCGCTCGTCCGCCAATCGAGGGTTCGGTGCGGACGCCGCGAGCGCGCCGAGCGGCCGGCCTTGCCCGTCCCGGACCGCGACCGCAACCGCGCTCAAACCGGACTCACTCTCGCCGAAGTTGGTCGCGTACCCCCGGGCGCGGATCTCCTCCAGCTCCTGCTGCAGTCGCGACCGACGGGTCAGCGAGTGCGCCGTCATCTTCGACAGCTTGGCGTCGGGGTAGAGCCCGCGGAACTCATCACGGGAGAGATCCGCCAGCAACGCCTTGCCGCCCGCAGTGCAGTGCGCTGGCAGGAGCACGCCGGTTCGCGAGCTCACTCGGATGATCCTCGGACTCTCCACGCAGTCGACGAAGAGCACGTCAGCGCCCTGGAGCACGACGAGGTTCACCGTCTCCGCGATCTCCTTGCTGAGCCGCTCGAGAATGGGCCGGGCGTGGCGGCGGAGATCCATCTGCCGCACCGCCGTCAAGCCGAGCTTCAGCAGCACCGGACCGGAGCGGTACCGCTTCGTCACCGTGTCCTGATCGACGAAGCCACGGTACTGCAGCATCGCGAGCAACCGGTGCGCCGTGGAAGGGGCGACGCCGAGCATCCCACTGGCATCCGACACGGTCATGCTCTGCTGATCCAGCAGCGACAACAGGAGCCGCAGAGCGTTGTCGACTGACTCGATCGGATAGTTCGGCGGTTTCATCCGCATCCCCTCTGCATGACCACGACGCCATCATCGCACGGCGGGTGGAGCGTGCGGGGTCGGCGTGCCCTTGGCGGCCCCCTTGCGCCGTAGTAGCAGAATGTTATTCTGCTCGGACAGTCCCTCGGCGAGGAGCGAACCGCGATGAAGACACCTCGGGAGGTCGCGGAATCCTATTGGCGCGCCGAGTGCGAACGGGATCTCGAGGCGGTCCTGGAGCACTACCACACCGACGCCGTCGTCCAGCCTCCGAGCGGGCCGTCACTGCGGGGACGGGACGAGATCGCGACCTTCTACGCCGACGAGCTGCGCGACTACCCGCATCTGGAGGTGCAGATCGTTCACGAGGTCAGCAGCGGCGACGAGGCCTCCCTCGAATGGGAGGCTGTGCTGACGGACCATGAGGGAGGCCGGCACCCCTTTCGCGGGGTCAACATCGTTCGCACGCGCGACGGGATGTTCGAGTGGGTCCGGGCGTACTTCGATCCGGCGCTACCGGAGGCGGTGGAGTGACAGACCGCTACGGGCGCTCACGGGCTCAGCATGAGCGCGCGCGCAGGCACCTGGCGGGCGGCGTCGCCACGGCCTATCGCGCCCCGCAACGACCCGTGCCCATCAGCTTTGCCTCAGGAAGCGGCTCCAGGCTGACGGACATCGACGGCAACGGCTACGTCGACTACGCGCTCGCGTTCGGGCCCATGCTCCTCGGCCATTCGCCCGACGCAGTCCTCCGAGCGGTCCACGAGCAGCTTGCCACGGGCATCGGTTACGGCGCCTGCCACAGGGTGGAGGCCGAGCTGGCCGAAGCCGTCTGCAGGACCGTGCCGTGCGCGGACCTGTGCGTGTTCTCCAGCACGGGCAGCGAGGCTGTGCACGCCGCACTGCGGATCGCCCGCGCCGCCACTGGACGCAACCGGGTCGTCAAGTTCCTCGGCCACTTCCACGGCTGGCTGGACCCTCTGGCCATCGGCATCCCCGGGCTCAAGGACGCCGGTCCCGCCACCGCGGGGCAGGATCCCCTCGCCTCCTCCGCGGTCACGGTGTGTCCATGGAACGACCTCGACGCCCTCCGCGCAGCGCTGAGCGACGACGTCGCGGCGGTCATCATGGAGCCGCTGGCGGTCAACGGCGGCTGCCTGTCCGCCGCTCCGGGATACTTGTCCCAGGTGCGTCAGCTCACCGAGCAGGCTGGCGCGCTGCTCATCTTCGACGAGGTCATCACCGGATTCCGGCTCGCCCTGGGCGGCGCGCAGGAACGCCTGGGGATCCTCCCCGATCTCGCGGTGCTCGGCAAGGCCATGGGTGCGGGCTTTCCGATCAGCGCAGTGTGCGGACGTCGCGACGTCATGGAGGAGGTCGCGTCCGGACGGGTCAAGCATGTGGGGACCTTCAACGCCAATCCCGTGTGCGCGACGGCGGCGCTGGCGGCGATCAGCGAGCTGGAGCAGCGCGCAGACGAGCACTATCCCCGGCTTGAGGAGCTCGGCGGGACCCTGGCCGACATCTTCCGCACAGAGGCCACTGAGGCGGGTGTGCCGCTGGTCGTGAACCAGCTCGGTGGCATGGGCCACGCCTTCTGCAGCGCAGCGCCCGTCGAGAGCCACGACGACACGTTGGGCGCCGACGCCGACGCTTACGGGAAGTTCGCGGAGGCGTTGCTCGACGAGGGTGTCCACGTCATCTCCCGGGGTCTGCTGTACGTGTCGACCGTCCACGATGATGCAGATCTCGAGCAGACCCGCGGCGCCGTCGCCAGGGCGGCGGCCACGGCGGCGGCCCGACGCGCGGAGCCGACGTCCCCCGGCCGCCACGCGGCGGTCGCACGCCGATGAGGCTCCACGGCAAGGTGGCGATCGTCACCGGAGCGGGAGGTGGCATCGGGAGCGCGACCGCGAGGCGCTTCGCGGAGGAGGGGTCGATGGTGGCGTGCGTCGACGTGGACGCCACCACCGCCGCTGCGGCCGCCGACGCCGTCGAGGCGGCGGGAGGTCAGGCCATCGCGGTCGCCGCCGACGTGTCGACGCGCGACGGCAACCACCAGATGGTGGAGGAGACCGTGGCTCGATTCGGTGGCCTGGATGTGCTGCACGCGAACGCTGCCGTCCAGGTCATGGGGCGCATCGAGGATACGACCGAGGACGACTGGGACACGCTGGAGACCACGAACCTGCGGGGGGTGTACCTGGGCGTCCAGCAGGCGCTGCCACGCCTGCGCGAGCGCGGTGGCGGCTCGATCATCGTCACCGCCTCGCTCCTCGGCATCGTCGGCGATCCAGAGATGCCGGCCTATGGTGCGATGAAGGGTGGACTTCGGGCGCTGTGCCGCGCGCTCGCCGCGGCCCATGGACCGGAGAACATCCGCTGCAACACCATCTGTCCTGGCGACGTCGAGACTCCGATGAACGCGCAGTTCTTCGACCACCAGGCAGACCCTGCGGCGGCGCGCGCGGAGGTGGCCTCCCGGTATCCGCTGCGGCGATTCGCCTCGCCCGAGGATGTCGCCAACGTCGCCGTGTTCCTCGCCTCGGACGAGGCCAGCTACCTGAACGGCATCGACATCGTCGTCGACGGAGGACTTCTTGCCCGCATCTACTGACCAGCGCCCGCCCGCCGGCACCATCCCGCTTGACGGCCTTCCCAGTCGCGCGCTCTACCAGGGACGCAGCCGTGCCGCGGCACGTGCCTACCTCTACGGCGCCGGCTTCTCTCGAGAGGATCTCGACAAGCCGATCGTGGGCGTCGCGCACTCCTGGATCGAGACGATGCCCTGCAACCTGAACCACCGGGATCTCGCCCGGCAGGTGAAGACCGGCGTTCGCGGCAGCGGCGGCACGCCCATGGAGCTGAACACCATCGCCATCTCCGACGGGGTGACGATGGGGACCGAGGGCATGAAGGCGTCCCTGGTCAGCCGCGAGCTGATCGCCGACTCGATCGAGCTCGTCGCTCGGGGCCACGCCTTCGACGCGCTGGTGTGCATCGTGGCGTGCGACAAGACGGTTCCCGCCGCTGCGATGGCGCTGGCGCGCCTCGACCGCCCGGGGATCGTGCTCTACAGCGGCTCCATCCTCCCCGGACGCTTCCGCGGTCGGGATCTGGCCATGGGAGAGGTCTTCGAGGCGATCGGCGCGGTGGCCGCTGGCCTGCTCAGCGAGGACGACCTGACCGAGATGGAGCAGGTCGCCTGCCCCGGCGCCGGCGCCTGCGGGGGCCAGTTCACTGCCAACACGATGTCGATGGTCATGGAGGTCATCGGCCTGTCCCCGGTGGGCTTCAACTCCATACCCGCCCTCGACGCGGCGAAGGGCGAGGCCGCCGAACGCGCCGGCGCGGCGATCATGGACGTCCTCGCCAACGACCTCCGCCCCAGCCAGATCCTCACCCGCCAGGCGTTCGACAACGCGATCGCCGCGGTGGCGGCGAGCGGCGGCTCGACCAACGCCGTCCTGCACCTGCTCGCCCTCGCCCGCGAGGTCGGCGTCGACCTGTCCCTTGATGACATCGACCGCACGAGCCGGCGCACTCCGCTGCTGTGCGACCTGCTGCCCGGCGGTCGTTTCGCCGCCGTCGACCTGCACCACGCCGGCGGCATCGGGCTGCTGACCGAGCGCTTGATCGAGGGCGGCTACGTCGACGGCTCCGCGCTGACCGTCACCGGCCGCAGCCTGGGCGAGGAGGTGGCCGACATCACCGAGACGCCCGGTCAGCAGGTCGTCGTCCCGCTGGACCGGCCGCTGCGCGACGAAGGCGGTCTGGTCGTGCTGACGGGCAACCTCGCTCCCGAGGGCTGTGTCGTCAAGATCACCGCCCACACGCTCACGTCGCACCGGGGGCCGGCGCGCCTGTTCGACCGCGAGGAGGACGCCTACGCGGCGGTCATCTCGGGTCGGGTCCGGCCGGGCGACGTCGTGGTGATCCGCTACGAGGGCCCTCGCGGAGGCCCGGGGATGCGCGAGATGCTGTCGGTCACCGGCGCCATCGTCGGCGAGGGCCTGGGCCAGGAGGTGGCGCTGGTCACCGACGGCCGCTTCAGCGGCGCCACCAACGGCTTCATGGTCGGCCACGTCGCGCCCGAAGCCGCCGTCGGTGGCCCTCTGGCCGCCCTGCGCGACGGCGATGTCATCAGCATCGACGTCGCGAGCCGGTCCATCGCGGTCGACGATGTCGACCTCGCCGACCGGCTGCGCGATTGGACGCCACCCGAGCCGCGCTACCCCACCGGTGTCTTCGCCAAGTACGCCGCACTGGTCGGCTCCGCCAGCACTGGAGCGACGACACGCCCGCTGCCCACTGGGTGAATCGACGTCGGCGCGAGCGGACGGGCGTCCATCCGGACGGCTCCCGCGAGCGCCGCGCAGGCGCTACCGCGCGCTGCCTGTCGGTCGTGCACGCAGGGTCTCCGCCGCGACGATGCGCGCGCCGTCGTCTCCGAATACGTGCAGGCGCAGCTCGTCGGGCCCGAAGGGCTCGAAGCAGAACGCATCGGGTGCCTCGATGGGGAGCAGCGCCGCGCCATGGCTGCTCCGTCTCGTCGGCGTGACGACGCTGCTGTTCTCGGTGGCGTCGCTCGCGCCCATCGTGACCGGAGGTTGATCGACTCGCGGGTGGAGTGCCGGCCCGGCTGCTCAACGCCGTCCGCTACAGGCGCTCGCCGGCGTCGCGAGCAGCGGCCATGACCGCAGGCGCGAGTTCTGCGATGCGATCGGCATCGAGGCGGGACGCCGGTATCGAGATCGCTACCGCCGCACGTGGTCGGCCGTCACGCTCGCGAAGGACGGCGCCGATCGCCGTGACGTCGGGCTGGCTCTCCCCGAGGTTGACCGCGAAGCCCTGCTCGCGCACACGCGCGAGATGCTCCTCCAGCTCGGTTCGCGTCGCGAGAGTGCGCGACGTCATCGTGGCGAGCGCCTCGTCGGGATAGCGCGCACGCAGCTCCTCCGACGCGAGCTCCGCGAGCAGAGCCTTGCCTGCCGAGGTCCAGTGCGCAGGCAGGCGCACGCCGACGCGCGAACCGACCCTGACCAATCGCTCGGTCTCGACGGAATCGAGGAAGCGCCCGTAGCTGCCGTCGAGCACCACGAGGTTCGCCGTCTCCTCCGCACGGCGGGACAGCGCAACGAGCACCGGGTGGATCCGCTCGACATCGTGGTCGCTGAGATGGCGGGCCCAGCCGGCCAGCACCGGGCCGAGGCGGTAGGCGCGCGTGGCCTGGTCCTGCTCGGCGAAGTCGCGGTAGGCGAGCATCGCCAGCAGTCGATGGGCGGACGAGGCCGCGATGCCGAGCTCCTCGCTGACCTGTGTCACACGGATGAGCTCGCGATCCCGCAACAGCAGCAACAGCCGCAAGGCGTTGTCCACCGAGGTGATCGGATACGTCGGCGCGTCGGTTTGATTCTGCATCACAGAAACAGTAGACGGCCGCGCTGACGGTGCCAACACTGTCTGCAGCCCTCGGCGGGAGCGACCAGACCGACGATTATCGTCGAGCGGCCGAGGATCGAGCAAGGGGTTGCCTACCGGCCCGGCGATGTTATTCTGTGACACGGAACGTCTTTCTGACGGTACTGGAGGTCGTTTGATGGCTGCGAGACCGACACACGTCGCAGGACTGGTCGCCGCAGCGCTCATGCTCATCTCGTGTGGCGGTGGCGTCACAACGGCAGGCGACGCACGGCCGGCGAGCGGGCCCGCGGCCACGGTGCCCGAGTCGTCTCCCGCCCCCACCGCCTTAACCGACGCACAGTCACCCGGCGGTGCCTTGAGCGAGTCGCCGGTGGCAGCCGACCTCGAGCCGGCGACGCTGCGCGTCATTCAGGTGCCGGTGATCACCAAGGCACCGCTGTACCTCGGCATCGAGCAGGGCTTCTTCGACGAAGAGAGCCTCACCATCGACGCCCAGGGAGCGCAGACCGGTGCCGCGGTCACCGCCGCGGTCGTCAGCGGCGAGGCGCAGATCGGCAGCAGCGCGGTCGTGCCGCAGCTGCTCGCCGTCGCCCAGGGGCTGCCGCTACGGGCCGTCGCCGCCAGCGGCGCCACCGCGGCTCCGACCGACGGCGAGCCCAACGGAAACTTCGTCGTCCTGGTCGGATCCGACAGCGACATCGAGACCGCCGAGGATCTCAACGGCACAACGATCGCGGTGAACGCCCTGCAGGCCGCTATCGAGCTTGCGGTGCGGGCGGCGGCCGACCGTGAGGGCGCGGACTCGTCGACGTTCGAGTTCGTCGCGATCCCCTTCCCGGAGATGTCCGCAGCGCTCGAGGCGGGACGGGTCGACGCCGTCGCGGTCGTCGAACCCTTCTTCCAAGCAGCGGTGGAGGAGGGGCACCGTCTTGTGCTTGTCGCCTACCCCTACGATCTGGACTCGGGGCTGGAGTTCGCCCTGGGCACGTTCTTTACCAGTGCGGAGTACGCCGAACAGAACCCGGACGTCATCGGGCGCTTCATCCGCGCCATGCGCAAGGCGAATGACTATGCCCAGGAGCACCCTGACGAGGCGCGGGCAATCATGCCGACGTTCACTCGCATCGCCCCCGAGATCGCCGCCGAGGTCTCGCTGCCGAACTTCCCCGCCGACCTGCCCCTGCAGGAGGTGGAGGCACAGGCTGAGCTGATGGTGCGCTACGGCATCGCCGACGAGCCTCCGGATGCCCGGACGCTGCTGTCGGTGCTCGAGGCGACACCATGACGGCTGCCGCGCCGCAGCCATGACGACCGCCGTCGGTGCCGGTCCTGTGCTCGGCGCAGACGACCGCGGCGGTGAGCGCCTCTGGTGGCTCCCGTGGCTGACGGTGCTCGCGGTGCTCGCCGCCCTGGAGGCGCTGAGCCGATCCGGCGCGATCCCCGAGGACTACCTGCCTGCCGTGACCACTGTGCTGGCGGCCCTCGTCGCGGAGCTCCGCGACCCGACTTTCTGGCTGCGCGTATGGGAAACGCTGCAGGCATGGGGCCTGGGCCTCGCGGTGGCCGTCGTCGCCGGGATCCCGCTCGGGCTGGCGATCGGCAGCAACCGCCTCGCCTACCGGGCCGTTCGCGTACTGATCGAGTTCCCGCGTCCCATCCCGCCAGTCGCCGTCCTGCCGCTCGCCGTGCTGCTGTTCGGAACCGGGGTCGAGATGAAGGTCTACCTCGTCGCGTTCGCGGCCTTCTTTCCTCTGCTGTTCCAGGCGCTCTACGGTGTGCAGGACCTCGATCCGGTCGCGCGTGACACCGCCCGAGCCTACGGGCTCGGGCCGATCGCCCGCTTCGTTTGGGTCGCGGTGCCCAGCGCGATGCCGTATGTCGCCACGGGTCTCCGCTTGTCCGCCGCGATCGCTCTGATCGTCACCATCGCCACCGAGATCGTCGTCGGCTCGTCTGGCCTCGGGTACGCCATCAACGAGGTGCGCTACGCCAACGACATCGCGCTGATGTACGGCATCATCGTCGTCACTGGCGTGCTCGGTCTGGTGATCGCCATCATGTTCAGACGGCTCGAGCGGCGCGTCTTGCATTGGCACGCGTCGCAGCGTCAAGAACTGCCCGCATGACCCGGCGACTGCGCGCCATCGGTCTCGAGTCCGCGCTCCCCGTGATGCTCGTGGTCGTGTGGTGGGTCGCGTCGGCCGACAGCGAGTCGGTCTACTTCCCGCCGCTGCGCGAGATCGTCGCCACCTTCGCCGACGTGTGGCTCTTCGACCGTGTGGCGAGCGATCTCATCCCGAGCCTGGTCCGCTTCACGGCCGGGTTCGTCGTCGCGGTCGCCAGCGGCGTAGGGCTGGGCCTGCTGATCGGCCTGTCCCCGCTACTGCGCCGCGCGACGGACCCGCTCGTGGACTTCCTGCGGACGCTGCCCAAACCTGCCATCATCCCGCCGGCCATCCTGTTCCTCGGGGCCGGCGCGTCCATGAAGGTGTTCATCATCGCCTTCGGCGCCATCTGGCCCGTCCTGCTCAACACCGTCGACGGGGTGCGCGGGGTCGATGCCGACACCCTGGATATGGCCCGCGTCTACGGCTTGCGGCGCGGCGAGCGGATCCGTCGCGTGGTGCTGCCCGCTGCCACGCCCCAGATCTTCGCCGGCGCTCGGCTGGCGCTCTCGATCGCGCTGATCCTCATGGTGGTCAGTGAGATGGTGGCGTCGACCAACGGTCTCGGCTACTTCGTGCTGCTGTCCCAGCAGACGTTCGCCATCCCGGAGATGTGGTCCGGGATCCTCCTGCTCGGGCTCGTCGGCTACCTGTTCAACGGCATCTTCGTGCTCGCCGAGCGCCGTGCGCTCCGTTGGCATCGAGGATGGCGCGCCGCCGCCCTCGGCCAGGCCGTCGACACGGGCGCGGCCCCCGCGCGCCCGAAGAACATCATCCCCCAGGCGGCTGACACGTGAACGCGCCCGAGCTTGCGAGGGCGATTCTCACAATCGGATGTTGTGGCCATCGCTGCGCGATGGCCACAAGATGCTGACACAAGGAATGACGGTGCTCGAGGTCACGCAGCTGACGAAGACCTACGGTCACGGACCCAGCGCCGTCCATGCCGTCGGCAACCTCTCCTTCCGCGTGGAACCCGGCGAGTTCGTCTGCATCGTGGGGCAGTCAGGCTGCGGCAAGACCACGCTGCTCAAGTGCCTGTGCGGCCTGATCCCGGCGACCAGCGGGACCGCAGTCCTGCAGGGTCGGGTCATCGACCGGCCTCCCGACAAACTGGCCCTGGTGTTTCAGGAGTACAGCCGGTCGCTGCTGCCATGGATGACCGTTCGCGGAAACATCACGTTGCCACTGCGCAGCAAGGGTATCGACAGCACCCGGCGAGACGAACTCGCCGAACAAGCCCTCACCGCGGTGGGGCTCGTCGGCTCCTTCGACCGCTACCCCTGGCAGCTATCAGGCGGGATGCAGCAACGGGTGGCGATCGCTCGTGCGCTCGCCTACCAGCCCGAGATCCTGCTCATGGACGAGCCGTTCGCGTCGGTGGACGCCCAGACGCGCGCCGATCTCGAGGACCTCGTCCTGCGCGTCCGCGACGAGTTCGACGTCACCGTCCTGTTCGTCACCCACGACATCGACGAGGCGATCTACCTCTCCGATCGGGTCATCGTCCTCACTCCTCCGCCGACACGCGTCCGAGAGGTCGTCGACGTCGACCTGCCGCGTCCGCGCGACCAGATCGCGACCAAGGGCCTACCGGCCTTCACACGACTGCGCGCGCACGTGTTCGAACTCATCAAGCGTCCAGCCGACTCGGCCGGCGATGAACTCAGCGAGCAGCACACAACCTGACCCGATCTCATCACCGGACGGGAGCGAGGAGCAGCCACATGCGCAGGACCTGGACAGCCATCGTGATCGCTACCAGCGTGGTCCTGGCCGCCTGCGGCGGCACCCCGGGTGCCGCGCCCACCGGCTCGCCTGCTGACGCGCCGACCGCCGCCAACACCGGCTCGCCTCAGGGCGCACCGGTCGCCACGCCTGACAGCTCGCCGTCAGCCAGCCAGGGCACGCCTGGCACGTCGGCGACGACGCTGCGCGTGAGTCTGATTCCGATCATCGACGTCGCGCCGCTCTACCTCGCCATCGACAAGGGCTGGTTCGCGGCTGAGGGGCTCACGGTCGAGCCGCAGATCGCGCAGACCGGCGCTGCCACGGCTGCAGCGGTGGTGAGCGGGGAGCAGCAGATCGGCTTCGCCGCGATCGCGCCGCTGCTACAGGCGCAGGTCCAAGGACTTCCGCTGGAGCTGGTGGCGCCCAGCATCTCGTCGCTGCCCGCCGAGCCGCCCGACCCCAACGGCAACAACCCCGTGGTCGTCCGATCCGACAGCGACATCGAGACGGCGGCCGATCTCAATGGCAGGACCATCGCCGTCAATGCGCTCCAGGCAGTCGCGGAGCTGATCGTGAGGGCGTCAGCCGACCGCCTGGGCGCCGACTCGTCGACGTTCGAGTTCGTCGCGATCCCCTTCCCGGAGATGATCGCGGCGCTGGAGGCCGGCCGCGTCGACGCCATCGCCCTGGTGCCACCCTTCTACGAGGCAGCCCTCGGGGCGGGACACCGCGCCGCGTTCTTCTCCTATCCCTACGACGACGACGCGCGCTTCCCGCTGGCCGCATGGTTCACCAGCAGCGACGTCATCAGCAGCGACCCTGACGCGATAGAGCGGTTCGCTCGGCTGATGCGCGAGGCCAACGCGTACGCGCAGGAGCATCCCGAGGAGGTCCGCGCCATCGTACCGACGTACACGCAGATACCCGAGGCGGTGGCGCAGAACATCTTCCTGCCCGAGTTCGACGCGGAGCTCGATGTTGCCGGGATCGAGCGCGAGGCTCAGCTGATGGTCGAGTACGGCTTCGTCGACGAACAGCCCGACGTGGCGGCCCTCGTCGGCGACTCCTGATCGTCGCGCGCCACGGCACACCGGCTGAGAGGAATCGCCGTGCCATTGCGGATCGATCCGATCGACACCGCATCGACCGCCCTGATCGTCGTCGACATGCAGAACCACTTCCTCGCACCCGACGCGCCATTGGAGTCACGTGCGGGCCGCGAGATGATCCCGACGCTGTGCCGTGGCATCGCATTGTGCCGGGAGCGCGGCATGCCGGTCGTCTACACACGCCAGCTGCACCGGCAGGATGGTGCCGACCGACGCCTGTCCATGCACTTCTGGGGCCAGGACGCCGACAGCGACGGACTCATCGACGGCGCACCCGGAGCCGAGATCCACCAGGAACTAGCTCCCGAGGACGGCGACCTCGTCGTCGCCAAGTACCGCTACAGCGCGTTCTACGGCACGGACCTGGAGCGCGCCCTGCGCGACATGGGGATCGACACCGTCGTCATCGGCGGGGTGACGACCGAGAACTGCTGCCACGCCACCGCTCGCGACGCGTTCTTCCGCGACTTCCGGGTCGGCTTCCTGTCCGACGCGACGGCGACGTTCGACTATCCGGACACCGGCCACGGCGCGATGTCGGCCGCGCAGGTCCACCAGTCCAGCCTCGTGATCCTCGCGGCGTCGACCGCCGACGTGATGTCGACCGACGACCTCGTAGCACGTACCGCCGGCGTCCGGGCGACGTGAGGGGGCACGCGTGACGGTCACGACGCGCACGGGCGACCTCGCCAGCGGCGGACGATACCGGGCTCAGGTGCCGGCTGAGTGGAACGGAACCCTGCTACTGCACTGCACAGGTGCCGCGCCGCCGTCCGGCCAACCGCCCCCGCTCGCCCGCGACGACGCAGTCGCGCACTGGCTGCTGCAGCACGGCTACGCCCTTGCCGGGTCAGCGTACGCCACGCCCGGCTTCTGGCCCCTCGAAGCCGCATTCGACGACCAGATCGCCGCTCTCGACGTCTTCGAGCGTGACGTCAGCCAGCCGGCGAGGACGGTCGTCTGGGGGCCGTCGATGGGCGGCATCATCACCGCCGGGCTGGTCCAACTCGTCCCCGAGCGCTTCCACGGCGCCCTGCCGACGTGCGGCTCGCTGGCCGGCGGAGTGGCGGTGCGCAACCAGAACCTCGACTGTGCCTTCGTCTTCAAGACCCTGCTCGCACCCGACTCGGGCCTGCAGCTGGTCGACATCGCCGACGCCGCCGCGAACGTCGCGCGCGCGCGCGCTGCGCTCGACCTCGCGCAGTCCACGCCGCAGGGACGGGCGCGCATCGCGCTGGCCGCTGCCATCGCCAACATCCCCGGCTGGTTCGGCGTCACCGAGCCACAGCCGAGGGCGGCCGACGCCGTCGCGCGCGAGTACGCCCAGTACCGCTGGTTGCGCGACGCTGACTTCGGTGTCTTCTTCGGGATGCGCGCGGAGCTCGAGCGACGCGCCGGCGGCAACCCGTCGTGGAACAGCGCTGTGGACTACGGCTCGCTTCTACGCCGCTCGATCGGTCATGAGCAGGTGGCCGCGCTGTACGACGCCGCGGCGCTCGATCTCGACGCCGACCTCGACGTGCTCGCACATGCGCCGCGGATCACCGCCCACCGCGCTGCCGAGCACTACCTGGAGCGACACATCACGTTCAATGGCGACCTCGGCGGCGTCGCGGTCCTGACCCTCCACAGCCTCGGCGATGGGCTGGTGACGCCGGACAACGAGTCAGCCTACGCCGACGTCGTCGCCTCAACGCGGCAAGGAGAGTCCCTGCGGCAGGTGTTCGTATCACGCGGCGGCCATTGCGCCTACACCGCCGCCGAGACGATCACCTGCCTGCGCGCGCTCGTCGACCGGCTCGACCGCGGCGGCTGGGCTGGCCTGGACCCGGTCGCGATGAACGAGGCCGCAGCGGAACTCGGTCCCGCGCTCAACGCCCTGCCGCACTGGCCGGCAGTGACGAGTCAGCGGTCTGCACCCGGCCCGTCACAGCCAGCCCCGGCGGCGTTCCACGCATCCAAACCAGCGGAGTATCTGCGGCCTCACGACGGCCGCTCGCGCCCTCCGGCAGGCGCGCTCGCATAGGGCACCTCAGACCTCGAGCAGATCGCGACCGACGATCACCTGCCCGCCGAACCTCCGCCGCGCGCGCTCAGCCCACACTTCATCGGGCACGGAGGCGTCTCCGGGAACGAAGTGCGACAACACGAGCGTCGCCACGCCGGCCGCGGCGGCGATCTCTCCGACCTCGTCCACGCTGGTGTGGCAGGCGACGATGTGCTCGGCCAGCGTGCTGGCGCACCGCATGTCCAGCGCGGCCATCTGCGCGATCGCCGGCGGGTAGTACACCTCGTGAACCAGGACGTCGGCGCCGCGCGCGAACGCGACGAGCTCGTCCGAGCGCGCGGTATCACCAGAGATCACGATCGACCGGTCGGGCCCGTCGAACCGGAACGCATACGCCTGATGGATCGGCGGATGAGGGACGCGGGCGGCCGTCACGGTCACACGCGGGTCCTCGAAGACCACCCCCGGATCGACGAACTCGTCGACCGCGACGAGGTCCGCCAGCGCGGTCCGTCCGGTGCTCGAGGCACGCATGCGCAGGTCGAAGTCGTTCATGGCGAAGAATGCCTCGGTCATGCTCGCCAGAGGCGGCGGCCCATGGGCAGTGAGAACGCCGTCCAAACCGCTCACCCACGCACCCATGAGCAGGCCGCCGTAGCCGATGTTGTGGTCGGCGTGATGATGGGTGATGAACAGGTGGCGCACGCTCGCCGGCGCCACGCCCGCGGCGACAAGCTGACGCACGACGCCCTCGCCGCAGTCGACGAGGTAAGCGGCGGCGTCAACCAGCACGACCTGCGCCGGCGACGCGCGATTCAACCGGACGACCGGACCACCGTTGGTACCGAGCAGGACCAAGCGCGTCCGCGTCACCCGCTTCTCACCCCTCAGTCCCGACCCGCTGCGTCCGCAGGTCGGTGATCCACTCCGTCTGCCATCCCACACGGCGATGTGTTCTGTGATGCAGCACTCGCGGTGGCGTCATCACGGCCTACTTCTTGCGTGTTGTACTGGAAAGGACGCAAGTCCTGAGGCATCGCCGTTCGCTGTGCGTGCGGTCACGAGTCTCATGCGACTGAGTCCTGGGTCTGAGGTTCCTTGGCCTCGAACGTGGCGGTGACGTCCTGCGGCGCGTCGAGCCACTCGTCGCGGAAGACGTGGAGCGCCTCGAGGATCGGCCGATCGCTGATGGCGAACAGGTCCGAGGGCTCGCTGGCCTCGTGCTCGACGGTCGACCAGGACGGGACCACGAACATGTCGCCGTGGCTCCAGTCGAAGCGCTGACCGTCGATGACCGAGTGGCCGGCGCCGCGATACACGACGCAGACCGAGCTGCCCACCTTGCGGTACGGCCTGGTGAGACCACCGGGGACGATGCGGTGCATCTCGCACGCCATGGTGGGCAGCGCCGGTCCGCCCGTGAGGGGGTTGGTGTACTCGAGGGTGACCAGTGGGCCGCCCCGCTCCGCGAGCAGCGCCTCGAGCGATCGGTCGGCGTCGATCCAGCGGTACACCAGCAGCGGTGACGACGGACGGTCGTGGCCGTGGTCGCGCGGCAGCGTCGCGCGGCCGCCCCAGAGCCGCTCGGAGAGGTTGTGACCGGCCACCGGCTGCAGCTCGTCGGGCTGGTAGGGCTCGAAGAAGATGGCGTCGAGCGCCTTCATCGTGGGCAGATCCAGCCCGTCGAACCAGATCATCGCGTGGTCGGTCGGGTTGCTGTGGTCGTGCCAGTGCATCGACGGCGTCAGGATCAGGTCGCCGGAGTGCATGTCGCAAGCGTCGCCGTTGACGGTGGTCCAGACGCCGTCGCCCTCGACGACGAAGCGGATCGCCGCCGGCGTGTGGCGATGGCCCGGCGCGGACTCGCGCGGGCCGAGGTACTGCGCCGCGCCCCACAGCGTGGACGACGCGTAGGGGGCACCACCCAGGCCGGGGTTGGCGAGTGACAGCACCCGTCGGTCGCCGCCCCGTTCGATGGTGATGAGCTCCCCCGCTCGCTCCGCCAGCCGGCGCAGCATCTTCCAGCGCCACAGGTACGGCAGCGTGGCCGGCGTGGGCGCGGCGGGCATCAGCTCGTCGGAGATGGGCCACAACGGAGCCAGGTCGTTGGCCTTCAGGTCGCCGTAGAAGCCGTCCAGCGCTTCCTGGGTCGCCCGGTCAGCGGCTTGATCGGCCATGGGGTCCAGCCTCCACGAAGTCGATAACAGAACAGTGTTCCATGTTACAGAACGACGCCCGCGCTCAGCGGTCGCGCCGGGCGACCTCCGGTCCCATCACTCGCGCTTGGCCTCGCTCCACAGGATGTCCTCGGGCGTGAACTCGGTGTCGAAGAGGTCCTCGGCCTCGGCCAGGTCGATGATGAACTGGATGCCCTCGATGTCGGCTGCGAGACGCCACTCCTGCAGGTTGATCTCCTCGGCGACCTCTGGCGGGGTCGGAGTGTGCTCCACGATCAGGTCCCGGACCAGCGACTCGTCCTCGATGCCGTCCTGGAGCGCCCGCTCGACGGCCGCGACGAAGCGCCGTACGACGTCCGGGTGCTCGTCGATGTACGCCTGCGTCGCGATCACCCCGGCCGTCGGTACGATCGGACGGACCTCTGTGAAGTAGTTGCCCAGAACGGTCATGCCCTGCGATTCGGCGATCGTGTAGAAGGGCTCGATCATCCCGGCGGCAGGGATGCTGCCGGTGTCCAGCGCCCCGATCTGGTCGGGGAACGGCACCTCGGTGTAGGACACCGACTCGGGGTCGACGTCGTGCAGGCGCAGCCACTCCCGCACCAGCAGCCAGTCGAGGTTGAGCAGGACGTTGGTCGCGACCCGCTGGTCCGCCAGGTCCGCTGGCGTCCGGACGGACGGGTCGTTCGTGACCACCGCGTGCGTCGGCGCCTCCTCGCTCTCGTAGAAGTTGAAGCTGACGAAGCGCGCGTCGATGCCGGCGTCCTGGGCATTGAGCACGGCCACGATCTCGGAGACGCCGAGATCCATGCTCCCGGCCTGGAGGGCGGGGATGATCGCCGCTCCGCCGGGCGCCGTGACCAGCTCGACGTCGAGCCCCTCGTCCTCGAAGTAGCCCGCGTCCTGGGCCTGCCAGAGGTACGCGTAGCCGGCGATGGGCAGGAAGCCGACCCGCAGCTCGATGAGCTCGCCCTGCTCGCCTTCGCCCGCCTGAGCGGTGCCGGCGTCCGTCGCGGGTCGATCTGGCGTTCCTGTCTCCCCGGCCGGCCGCGGCTCGCCTCCGCCGCAGGCCACGACGAGCAGGGCAAGCAGCCCCGCCGCGGCCAGCGCGTTCGGCAAGGGTCGTGTCCTCGAGGGTCCCATCGGCGTCTTCTCCCTTCGGGTTCGGTGGCGGGGCGGGCGTCAGATGCTGGTGCCGGCGGTCTCAGCGCCGCGGGCGGGCCGGATCAGTCGGGCGACCTCGGCCCGCAGCCGCACGAACCCGTCGGCTGACTTGGTCTCGATCTGGTCGCGGGGACGCGGGAGCCCGACGGGAATGTCGGCCACCACCGACGCAGGCGAGCGCGACAGCACCAGCACGCGATCGGAGAGGTAGACGCTCTCGTCGATGTCGTGGGTGACGAACAGGATGGTGACCGAGAATCGGCGCCAGACGTCGAGCACAAGGTCCTCCAGATCGGCTCGGGTCTGGGCGTCGACCGAGGCGAACGGCTCGTCCATCAGCAGCACCTCGGGCCGGTACGCCAGCGCTCTTGCGATGGCGACGCGCTGCTGCATCCCGCCTGAAAGCTGCCATGGGTACTTGTCCGCGGCCGCGTCAAGCCTGACCGCGGCTAGGCTCTCGCCGATGCGCTCCCTGCGCTCGGACCGCGGCAGCCGCAGGCGGGACAGCGGGAACTCGACGTTGCTGGACACGCTCATCCAGGGGAACA
Organism: Euzebyales bacterium; assembly: GCA_013695145.1. GTDB lineage: Bacteria > Actinomycetota > Nitriliruptoria > Euzebyales > Egibacteraceae > JACDBB01. The sequence continues at coordinate 31,010 of JACDBB010000041.1, read as the reverse complement.
GCGACCGGGCGTAGTCCTGGAACACCAGCGCCATCCCCTCGGGCACATCGCTGATCGCCTCGCCGTGGAGGGTCACGGTGCCCGCGGTGGGATGCTGCAGCCCCGAGACACACCGCAGCAGGGTCGTCTTGCCACAGCCTGAGGGCCCGACGATCGACAGGAACTCGCCCTGGCCCACCTCGAAGTCGAGGTCGTCGATCGCCACGGTGGCGACCGCTCCCGCACCGTAGGTGTGGCACAAGCCGGCGACGGCGAGCAGGTCGGGGCGAGGCGCCCGGGTCACGGTCATACCTCGCTTCTCCTCCGGGCTCCACGGTGCCAGCGCAGGGCGCGTCGCTCGACCTGCGTCAAGCCGCTGTTGAGCGCCAGCCCGAGGATGCTCAACAGCATGATGTGTGCCCACATGTCGGGGATCCGGAAGCCGCGCTGGGCCTGGAGCAGCCCGAAGCCGATGCCGTCGGTCGATGCCACCAGCTCGGAGATCACCATCAGGATGACGGCGATGGCGAGGCTGACGCGCAGGCCCGCGAAGATCTGCGGCATCGCCGAGGGGATGACGATGCGGGCCAACCGCCTCCGCCGGTCGATGCCGAACACCCGGCCGGTGTCGAGTTGAAGCGAATCGACGGAGCGCACCCCGTCGATGGTGTTGAGCAGGATCGGCGGGAGCACGCCGACGGCGATCAGTCCCACCTTCATTCCGTCACCGATCCCGAGCAGCACCAGGAACAGCGGGACCAGCGCGGGAGGCGGGATCGCGCGGGTGAACTGCACGATCGGGCCGAGCATCGCCGCCAGCCAGTCGATGCGCCCGATGGCGAGACCCAGCCCGACGCCTAGGGCGACCGCGAGCAGCCAGCCGCTCAACAGCCGCATGAGGCTCGGCGCCACGTTCCGCCCGACCTCCTCAGTGAGGAACAGGGTTCCCGGCGAGCCTGAGAACCAGGTCTCGATGACGCGTCCGAAGATCTCGAGCGGGGTCGGGAAGAAGGCCGACTCGATCGCCATGGTCACGAGCTGCCAGACAAGCAACCCCGCCACCACCACCGCCGAGCGCAGCAGCAGCTCGGACGCGGCGCCGCGGACGGTGGTCAGGCCGCGGGTGAGCCGGTCGCCCGCCTCGCCCATCAGCTGCCCGCCTGCCGCGCCCGATGCCAAGCGAACAACCGCCGCTCTCCCGATACCAGGACCCAGTTGATCGCCAAGCCGAGCAGCCCGGTGACGACCGTGCCGGCGTAGACGAGGGTGCGGTCGACGCTGCCGGAGCCGACCAACAGCATCCACGTGCCGATGCCCTGGCTGCCGCCCGCCAGCAGCTCGGCACTGATCGCCAGGATGAGCGCGACGGCGGCGGCCACGCGGATCCCGGTGTAGACGAACGGCGCGGCGCTCGGCAGCGCCACCCGCCGGAGGATCGACAGCGGTCCGAATCCGAACCCCCGCGCGGTGTCCTTGGCGATCGGGTCGACGTCGTGCACGCCGTAGATCGTGTTGAACAGGATCGGCCACACCGACGCGTACAGGATCAGCGAGAGCTTGTACTGCAGCCCTTGCCCGAACAGCAGGATCGCCAACGGGATCAGCGCCACCGACGGGATCGGTCGCAACAACTCGACCAGCGCCCGGCTCGCGCGGTACACACGATCGAATGCGCCGAAGGCGATGCCCAGCGGTACCGCGACAATGATCGCCAGGCCGAGGCCGAACGCCCAGGCGCGCATGGTCGACGCGACATGACCCAAGAACTCCGGGTCGACCAACAGCTGTGCCGTGGCGATGAGGACGGTGGACGCCGGTGGCAGGTAGGTGCGGTCGACCAGGTCGGCGCGGGTGATGGCCTCGAGGATCGCAAAGGCGCTCACGACTCCGGCGAGGCCGAGCAGGAACGTGCTGCCCGGCAGCCGGCTGCGCTCCACCGTGCCGCTGTGCTCGCGGCTCACCCGAGGACCCTGCTGTCGGGCCCATCCGGTCCAGCAACGGGACGGCGACGTACGTGTTGCTGAACCCGCCCGAGCCACTGCCTCCTGTCCTCAGATGGCGCCATGGGCTCCACGCCTCCACGAGGACACACCGACAGAACGTCGTTCCATGTTACAGAACCAGCAGCCTGCGCGCAATCGCCCGCCGGGCGCTGCGGTCAGACGTCACGAACCGGGCGAGGACTTCGGCGAAGACGGCCAGCAACGAGGCGGCGAAGCGGTGGGGGCCTTGCGAGCCAGGGCGGGTCCGGTGTAGAACGGAGTTTCGTCCAGCAGAATCGCAAGGAGATGCGCATGACGGCCAACGCCCGTTCGAGTCTCTTCCAGGACACCTTCACCCGCCGCGTGCTGCTGAGGCGGATGGCGGTCGGTGGAGCCGCGCTGTCGTTCCCCTCTATCCTGGCCGCCTGTGCCAGCGGTGATGAGGCGGTCGAAGGGTCGCCATCACCGGGCGGGGAGACGGGGACCGCAGCCACCAGCGGCGCGGACATCGAGGAGCTGACCTGGATGGTCAACCGGCTGGTGCACCTCGACCTGGCGAGGGCGGCGGACCCCGGGTCCAAGACCGCGCAGGCCGTCGCGACCGAGAGCCTGGTCACGCTCGACGAGAACCTGGACATCGTCGGCTGGCTGGCCGAGTCGTGGGAGCAGGTCGACGGTCAGACCTATGTCTACAGGCTGCGTCCCGGCGTCACCTTCTGGGACGGGAGCCCCGTGACGGTCGAGGACGTCATCTACTCCTTCGAGCGGCACAACGACCCGGACCTCGCCTCGATCGAGGCCGGCTTCACCGAGATGGAGTCGATCGAGGAGACCGGCGAGAACGAGATCACCGTCAAGCTCCAGCGGCCGCTCGCGATGTTCCGGTTCACCCCGACCTACGCGCCGATCGTGAAGAAGGCCTTCGCCGAGGAGCTCGGCGAGGCATTCGGGGCGCCGGGCGACAACCCGCTCATGGGCACCGGACCGTACAAGCCGACCCGCTTCAGCGCGGACGACAGCGTCACCTACGAACGCTACGACGACTACTGGGGCGAACTGCCACCCTTCCGGAACCTCACGGTGCAGCTGATCGGCGACTCGCAGGCCGCGCAGCTCGCCATGCGCGCGCGAGAGATCGACGGGACCTTCTTCGTGACGGTCTCCGAGGTCGAGGACTGGCGGGCCATCGACGGCGTGAGGGTCGAGTCCGCGCCTGGGCTCATCCCCGGCTTCTTCACCTGGGACCTCCGGGAGGAGCCCTGGAGCGACGTCCACGTCCGCCGTGCCATCGCCCATGCCGTCGACAAGGAAGGGCTCGTCAACGCGCTGCTCCCCGGCGCAGGACAGCCCGCCGAGTCACTGGTCCCGCGCGATCAGTGGGCCGGGCTCGTCGTCCCCGCGGAACGCGTGGACGAGATCTACGCGTCACTCACGCAGTACGAGTTCGACCTCGACGCGGCGCGCGAGGAGCTGGCTCAGTCGGCGTTCCCGGACGGTTTCTCCGCGACGCTGAAATACGGAGACGCGAAGCAGCATCTGGGACGGGCAGCGCTCAACCTCTCGGAGAACCTGTCGCAGATCGGGATCGAGCTCGAGGTCGAGGAGGTGCCGATGACCGAGGAGATCGCCGACGTCACCGGGCACGAGAACATCGGCATGCGCGCCCTGAGCTTCACCGCAGGACAGCTCGATCCCGCTGACTACCCGGAGTTCATGCTGCCGAGCCAGTACGCGCGTGCCGGCGGCTTCAACGTCCCCCACTACGAGAACGACCGCGTCGACGAGCTGCTCGACACCCAGGCCCTGAGCACCGACCCTGAAGAACGGGCCGACATGATCGCGGAGGTGATGCAGATCATCGCCGAGGAGCTGCCCTACCTGCCGTTCTGGATCGAGGACATCGTCATGGCGAGCCGGGAGGACTACACCTACACCAACTTCCATGCGTTCTTCTTCCAGATGGGCGTATGGCCGGCGAACGTGCGGCCTGCCTAGACACCTCCAGCGCACCGCGTCATCCGCAGCGAAGGGCACTAGATGCAGCGATCGCAGTTGCTGGCGTTCGTCGGTCGGCGGCTGGCCGGGCTCGCGCTCCTGCTGTGCATCATCTCCTTCGGCGTCTTCTCGCTGGTGCACCTGGTCCCGGGCAGCGCAGAGCAGGTACTGATCAGCGGGAGGCGGCCGCCGAGCCCGGAGCGGGTGGAGGCGATCCGTGAGCGCTACCGGCTCGACGAGTCGTTCTGGAGCCAGTACACGCACTGGGTCCGACGCGCGGCCGTGGGTGATTTCGGGCTCTCGATCCGCACCGGTGAGCCCGTCGCCAGGGCACTGCGCGAACGCGCAGCGCCGACCCTCTTCCTCGGGGTCTACGCGTGGATCCTCGTCGTCAGCGTCGGCATTCCGCTCGGTGTGCTGGCGGCCGTGAAGAAGCGGACAGCGATCGATCGCGCGGCCGTCGCGATGTCCGTCGCCGGCGTCAGCGCGCCGGCGTTCGTGACCGGCATCTTCCTGCTGTACATCTTCGCGGTCGTGCTGGGCTGGTTCCCGGCGTTCGGGCAGGGCTCCGGCTTCGCTGGCCGGCTCCAGCACCTCACCCTCCCAGCGCTCGCGCTGGCGCTGACCGGCATCGCGCCGGTCCTGCGATTCACGCGGACAGGAATGCTCGAGACCCTGGAGCAGGACTACATCGTCTTCGCACGGGCGCGAGGCCTGTCACGCGCCCGGGTGCTCTTCGGCTACGGCCTGCGCAACGCGCTGATCCCGGTGATCACCGCCGGTGGCCTGCTGCTCGGGATCCTGCTGACCGGCGCGGTGCTCGTCGAGGTGACGTTCTCGATCCCAGGGCTTGGCAACCTCCTCATCGAGGCGGTGAACTTCCACGACATCCCGGTCGTGCAAGGCGTGGCGATGATGACGGCGACGCTGGTCATCATGGTGAACCTGGCGACCGACGTCCTGTACATGTTCATCGATCCCCGGATCCGCTTCGGTCAGGTGGCCGCATGAGCAGCCAAGCCCAGGCTCCCCCGATCGATCTCGTCCTCGATGAGTACACCGGTGCCCCACGACGTGGATTCCGCTTGCTGATCGGGCTCTGCTGGGTGTTCGTTGCGCTTGTGGCGTTCCTGGCGGTCTTCGGCGAACGGGTCGCCGCGGACGCCTACGGACAGGACCTCGCCACCGGGATCAGCACACCGAGCGTCAGCCACCCCCTGGGGACGGACGATCTCGGCCGTGACGTCCTGTCGCGGGTCATCGTGGGAGCCCGAACCGCCGTCGTCGGGCCGGCGGTGATCACGCTGGGCGCGGGATTGCTCGGCGGGGCGCTCGGCTTGCTGGCGGGGTACCGGGGAGGCTGGTCCGACAACGTGATTCTGCGCTGGGTCGACCTGATGTTCGCGCTTCCGGGACACCTTGTGGCGATCGTCGTCGTCGGGGTCCTGGGTGGCGGCTACTGGCTTGCCGTCGCGGTGCTGATTCTGCTCAGCTCCCCGTCGGACACGCGCCTGATCCGCGCAGCCACTCTCGAGCAGCGGCCCCGCCCCTACATCGAGGCTGCTCGCGTTCTGGGGCTGCCCGGTCGAAGGATCGCCGCCCAGCACGTTCTGCCCAACCTCCTCCCGCTCATCATCGCCAGCGTGTTCCTGGGTTTCGCTTACGCGCTGCTGGCGATGACCGCGCTGTCCTTCCTCGGCCTCGGTGTCGGTCCCGGCACGGCCGACTGGGGCAGGATGCTCGCGGAGAGCAGGAGACTGATCTTCCACAACCCGGCGGCAGCGCTGGCCCCCGGGGCCATGATCGTCGTGACCGCGGCGAGCATGAACCTTGTCGGCGACTGGCTGGCCGAGCGGCTCTCCGATCGCGGCCGCGCGCAATGACCCGGACGAGCAAGGTTGGAGGCCGCGACGAGGAGGTGGCGCGGGGCGCTGGTCCTGCGCTGCTCGACGTGCGGGGTCTGCGCATCACGAGCAGGATCGGTGGTCGTCGCCGCGTGATCGTCTCCGGGATGGATCTGGCGCTGAGTCCGGGGGAGACGGTCGGCATCGTCGGGGAGTCCGGCAGCGGCAAGTCGATGACCGCACGCGCGATCCTCGGTCTGCTGCCTCCCGGCCTCTTCGCGCAGGGGACGGTGCACTACGAGGGACGCAACCTCCTGGAGCTCCCGGAGCGCGCCCTGGCACGCATGCGAGGGGCCGACATCGGCCTGATCCTCCAGGATCCCTACACGATGCTGAACCCTCTGCTGCGCTGCGGACGACACATCGAGGACACCCTCCGCCAGCGTGACAAGAGCTGGCGAGGGCGCCGCGCCCACCGTGACGAGGCGCTCCGCCGCCTCGAGGAGGTGGGCATCAGTGACCCGAGCGTCGCCGACCGGTACCCATTCCAGCTGTCGGGCGGGATGCGGCAGCGGGTCGGCATCGCCGCCGCACTTGCCCGCGACCCCAAGATCCTCGTCGCCGACGAGCCCACGACCGCCCTCGATGTGACCACGCAGAAGGAGAGCCTCGCACTCCTGAAGTCCCTCCAGTCCACGCGCGCGATGGGGCTGATCCTCATCACGCACGATCTGCGCATCGCCTTCTCGATGTGCGACCGGGTGTACGTCCTCTACGCCGGCTCGCTGCTGGAGGTCGGCACGGCCGAAGCTGTCGAGGCCGAACCGCTGCATCCGTACACGCTGGGCCTGCTGCTCTCTGAGCCGCCCGCGACGCGCCGTGTCTCGCGCTTGGTCGCGATCGATGGCACGGTGTCCGCCGCCGACGACGTCGCGGACCGCTGTGCGTTCGCTCCCCGCTGCAAGTGGAAGCAAGAGCCGTGCGAGCGGGGCAAGCCGCCATTGGCGGACCTGGAAGGTGCGCGACAGTCCGCGTGCGTGCGGATCGACGAGATCCGCGGGGAGATCGGAGAGCTGCGCCGCGCCGCCGAGCGTCCCGCGGAGCCGGTTGGTGTCCTCGCCCCCGCAAGACCGCTCGCGCGGGTCGAGAACGTGCGCAAGGTCTTCGAGGGGAGGGCGGGTCGCGCGGGGATCGATGGGGTGCAGGCGCTGGCTGGCGTCTCGCTTGAGATCGGCGAGGGCGAGAGCGTCGCGCTGGTCGGCGAGTCAGGGTCCGGAAAGACCACGCTCGGACGCTGCCTGGTCGGCTTGGAGACCCCCACCAGCGGCGGGATCACCATCGACGGGGTGACGGCGTCGGATTACGGAGCGTTGAGCGTTCAGGAGCGCCGCCGGTTGCGCCGGACCGTGCAGATGATCTTCCAGGATCCGTACACGTCGTTGAACCCCGCCCACAGCATCGGCTTCACCCTGAGGGAGGCGCTGCGCGTCGGTCCCGAGGGCACGCACGATCTCGATGGATCTGCCTCGGAGCTGCTCGAGCGCGTTGGGCTGCCAGCCGCCTACCTCGCCCGCAAGCCGGTCGCCCTCTCCGGCGGTGAGCGCCAGAGGGTGGCCATCGCGCGCGCCCTCGCCGTGCGGCCACAGCTGATGGTCTGCGACGAGCCGGTCTCCGCCCTGGATGTCTCCGTCCAGGCCCAGATCCTCAACCTCTTCAAGCGGCTGCGCGGCGAGCTCGGCGTGGCCTACCTGTTCATCTCCCATGACCTTGCGGTCGTGCGGCAGGTGGTGGACCGCGTCTACGTGCTCCATCGAGGCGAGGTCGTCGAGTCCGGGCCCGTGGATGAGATCCTCGACGACCCCCACCACCCCTACACCGCTCGCCTCGTCGCCTCCGTCCCTCGCTCGGACCGGGACTGGCTCAGCGGTCAGCCGTGAGCGGTTGCGCCGCCGAGAAGCGGCGCAGCACGTTCTCGGTGATCCGCGACACGTTGTTCTCATACCCGTTGTGCGACAGTGCGCCACAGTAGGCGATCGAGCCCACCGAGAAGACGGCGCCGCCGCCGGGCGTCTCGAAGAACACCATGTCGCAGCGCATCGGCTCGTGCAGGTCGACGTCGGTGCCAGCGACGTGCACCGGATGCTGGTGCTCATACGTCGGGGAGAAGGCCGTGGCGCTCGCGAGCACGAGCGCATGGGGCGGCGTCCCGAACAAGGCGTCGGCGCAGTCGATCTCGAAGCCTGCCGCGCCGCCCATCGTGAGGCCGCCCTCGCCGATCGGCTCGTCATCGGCGACGCCGTCGAAGATCCACGCGGCGCGCGGGTCGAAGCTGCCGGCTTCGCGCTGGTACGGCGATGACCGATCGAAGCCCTGCGCGATCGAGCCGACGCCGACGAGAAAATGCGGTGGCCTGCCACGCTCGCGCCAGGACCCGCCGAGCTCGCCGGTCGTGCTGTGGTACCGCTCGCCCGGCGTCGCGTTGCGCACCCCGCCGCCGCCACGCCGCACCTCGACCACGTGGCGCCGTTGCGGATCGAAGGTGGTCGCCCAGATGAGGCCGTTCCCACCGAGGTACATCAGGCGTCCCCCCCGCCCGAGGTAGCTCTCCAGACCGTCGAGCATCGCCCCGGACCAGTATTCCGGATGACTGCCGGTCACCACGACGCGGTACTGGTCGAGCAGAGCGGCCCCCTCGCGGTCGAGGTCGTCGTCGGTGGCGACGTCGAACGCGTAGCCCTTGGTCGTGAGCCAGTCGACCAGGTACAGGTCGGCGTTGAACTGATGCGGCGCACCCGACTCGCCGAGGATGTCGAAGTTCGAGCGTGGTCGCAGGTTGACGATGGGCCGCCGCGCCGACGAGTAGAACACCGCGCTCCCGTCGCCGTGGAAGTGGTACAGGCCGAGCACGCCGTTCTCCTGCGCGAAGTCCTCGCGGAAGTTCGCGTACGCAAGATAGGAGTTCGTCGGTACGAGGAAAAGGATCGGCGCCGAAGCGCGGCGGCCCGCGGGCCGCACGAAGAACGGGACGTGGTACTCGCCGCCGTCGGCGCTCAGCTTCGCCGCGTAGACGCCGCTGCGCAGCGACGGCGGAACGGTCAGCTCGAACGCGACATCCCAGCCGCAGTCCTCGAGGTCGTCGTCGTGGAATCCGAGGGCCGCGTGCGTCTCCGGGGCGTGGGTCCACGCGCGCTCGTCGCCGTGGAAGCCGTGGCCGCTCATCGCGCGCGCCGGCAGGTTCACGGCTCGGCCGTCGACCCCGTTGCCGGAGGTGTCGCGGATCCGATCCGTCGGCGTGTCGAGGGCGAAGTCCCACGCCGCTCGCACAGGTCCGGCGTCGGCGACGGCGCCGCCGGCGGCGAGCGCCTCGAGCGCGGCGCGCGCGAGCGGCGCGCCGTACACCACCGGCGCCTCGATCTTGCCGTTGTAGTGCGCCTCGTTGGCCGACCCTACCCAGCCCGGACCCGGCGACCAGGCCGCCATGACGAACGGCGCGCCGTCGTCGTCGGTCGTCGGCTGGTCGACCGCGCGTTCGGCGACGGCGGCGGTGGCGTCGAGCGGCCACGGTGGGAACGGATGCTGGAACAGCAGCACGGAGTCGCGCGCCGCATCGTGGGCCGCAGCGACGAAGTACCAGTGGTTGGCACGAAGCGTCGCGCCGCTCGACACGCGCTGCGGCTCCCGTCCGCGTGCGCCGAGCCACAGCGCGAGCTCGCCCCGCTCGTCGATCACGAGGGCGTAGCCGACATCGCCGCTGCCCGACCACTTCGTGAGCAGACCTTGCGCGCCCTTGTCGGGCGTGGTCGGAAAGATCCAGGCCGCCAGCGTGAAGCTGGAGTCCAGGCGCAGCGCCGCGTTGTCGGGCACGACGACGGACGATCCGGTCGGATACGACTGCGCGCGGCCCGCATACTCACCGTCGATCGGCGTCTCGACCGGCTGCTCCTTCACGCCCGGCGCGCCGGGCCGGTCGTCGCCGTGGATGAGCCGCACGACCTGCGCCCGGTACCGCGGGTGCTCGGAACTCACCATGAAGCGGACCCGCTCGCCCGGCGCGACGCTCCATGGATCGGCGTAGCCGAGGAGGGTCAGATCCTTCATGCGTTCCTCGTTTGTTAGCCGCTCCGGTCTGCGGTGCAGCTCGGAGTCACGGACAGGTGCAGCAGCGTCCCGCTGCGACCTAGAGCTCGAATCGGGTCCCCACACTGTTGGGGATGAAGGCGTCTGGGAAGGTCGTGGCCAGCCGGTGGATCGCGCGCCACCCGGTGCAGTGCGTTGGCACGATGACCGCCGGGTCGAACTGGGTGAACGCCTCGCAGATCCTCGGGATCAGCGGCTCGAAGATGGGGCCGTTCAGGTGGAAGCCCCCGATGATCGCATGGATCTGCTCGATCCCGGTCAGTCGCTGCGCATAGCGGACGGTGTTGACCACACCCGCATGACCGCAGCCCGTCATGACGACGAGCCCTTTGCCACGAACATTCGCGACGAGCGCCTGGTCGTCCAACACCAGCGGGTCGTGCTGCCACCTCCCACCGCGGAATGCCTGCTGCATCGGGAAGCCGGGTTCGAAGTCGGTGCTGCGATCGATCTCTCCGGTGATGAGCACCGACCCGTTGAGCAGGAAGGACGGCTGCTCCCGCTCGATGATCTCGAATCCCACTCCCTCCAAGCCGGACCTGCTGGTGGACGGCAGCTCCCAGGGCTCCCGTCCGGGCAGGGTGATGCGCCGCCGCTGCCAGAAGTCCGGGTGGATGAGCACCGGAACGTTGGCTCGCCCGACCATTCGCGCGAACCCGTCCAGGCCCGTGGTGTGGTCGAAGTGCCCATGGCTCAAGACGATGGCTTCGATCTGATCCACGGGGCTGCCCAGGCAACGCAGGTTGTGCGCCAGCCCGTCGGGCGTTCTGCCGGCGTCAAAGAGGATCCGCGCCTCGCGGCCATCTGTGGTGACGGCGACGAGGGCCGAGAAGCCGTGCTCGGCTCGAAGGGCCTCGCCGACATCGCCACCCTTGAGAAATCTGGCAGCCCGCCGTGGCTTCGGGGACATCGGGGTCACGCGCCGGGCTGGCCCCTGGTCGGGCATGAACTCATCGAGCGCGTTGTCGACCAGGGTCGTGATCGTCAGCGAGTCCACCGGTTGAATCCCGATGGATTCCATTGGCGCAGCTCCCTCACTCGACAATCAGAATTGTATTCTGTAGCACGGAACCGCAATGCGTCAAGTGAGGACAGGCTCAGTCGGAGGGCGTGGCGAGCGCCGTCACAGATGCCGATCGAACCACGCTCGCACCCGGTGCCAGAGGTCGAGTTGGTGCTCTCGTTCCGCAAATCCGTGGCCTTCGCGGGGGTACATGACCAACTCGGTCTCCGCGCCGGCCGCGACCAGCGCCTGGTAGAGCTCCTGCGCTTGGGAGGGTGGACAGCTGCGGTCCAGCTCTCCGTGAAGGATCAGCGTGGGCGTGGTGCACCTGGCGGCGTGGACCACCGGTGACCGCTCCACGTAGTCGGCGAGGCCGGCCCCGTCGAACAGGATCTCGTCCAGACGACCGATGTCGCTGGTGTGGTGGAGGCTCAGGTAGTCCGAGACGCATGCGATCGCCACGCTGGCGGCGAACCGATCGGTCTGGGTCACCGCCCAGGCGGCGATGAAGCCGCCGTGGCTGGCACCCATGATGCCGACGCGCCGTTCGTCGACGATGCCGTCGCGGATGCACGCGTCGACGCCGGCGAGGATGTCGTCCAGCTCGGCCCCGCCGAGGTCGCCGATGACCGCTCGCGCGAAATCCTGACCGCGGCCACAGCTGCCGCGCGGGTTCGGAAGCAGGACTGCGTAGCCGCTGTCGGCAAGCAGGCGCGCGTGCGGGAAGCCCGACGGGAAGTGGTACGACCAGCAGCCCGTCGGTCCTCCGTGGACGAGCACGACGAGCGGCAGCGGCTCGCCTGCTCGCCGGTCTCGCGGCGTGACCAGGAGGCCCTCGATCTGAAGGCCGTCGGGAGCAGCCCAGGTGAGCCGCTCCACCTCGTCGAGGTCGTGACAGCTCAGCATCTTGGCGTTGAGCCGGGACACCGACCGCCAGCCAGGTCGCGGATCGTCGACCTGTAGTACCGAGACCTCGGGCGGCCGGCGGTGGCCTTGGGTCACCGAGACCAGCCAGCGCCCGTCCGGACCCGCGCAGACGCGCGGCGCACCCGTCAGCGCGACCTCACCGCTCCAGAGCTGGTCGCGAGCGCCATCGACTGAGATCGATCCGCACATCGATCGCATCCCCCGCAAGCCCGCGTACCACAGCCGCCGGTCATCGCGCCACAACAGAGCGGCCACATCGAGCTCCGGGGCGGGCTGGGACGTCGTGTCACGGTGGGGGTCGGGATCGGGACCGAGGTCGAGGTCAAGCACCTTGACCGTGCCGACGAGACTGCCACGATCGCTGCACAGGCCCTCGAGGAAGGCCACGCGCGCACCGTCCGGGGCGATCCGGGGACACGCGAGCTGCCAGCGCGGCGAGTACAGGCGCCTCTCGCTCGGTGACGCGAACCCGAAGCTGCCGAGAAACGCGGCGTACCACGCGCTCTCCGACGGATCGTCGGTCAACACCGCGACCACCCGGTCGGCTCCGTCCCAGTCGAACTCCCACACGTTGAGATGCTCAGGACTGGCTGCGACGGTCCGTCCGGTCGCGACATCCACCCGGTACAGGCGCCGCCACGGCTCCGATGCCGGGCTGACCCGAGGATCAGGGTCATGCCCGTGGGATCTGTGATCCTCCACAAGCGCCAGGAGCGCGCATCCGTCGCTTGACCATCGCAGGTCTTCGACAGAACCGTCGTCGATCTCACCCAACAGCCACGAAGCCCCGGTCTCGACATCGAGATTGTAGATCGACATGCGGCCGGGATGGTCGCGGTCTGACAGGAAGGCGATCCTCTCCCCCTCAGGCGCCCACCGCGGCAGCGCATCGACCGTCGGGCCGTCCGTCACCCTCCTGGACGCTCCTCGCCATCCCGCCAGCCAGATGCGGCTCTCCGGCGCACGCTGCGGCGGCGAGGAATACACCTTCGCCGCTGAGAAGGCGATCCGTCCGTCGCGGGACACGTCGATGCTCCGGGGCACCAGTCGCCGCTGCAGGGCCTCGAATGTCAGGGTCCGCCCACCTTGGCTCGGAGACGGTGGTGCGCTCACGTCGTGCCCGGGCTCGTCGGCAGTGTGCGTGAAGGAGCGAAGGCGCTCACGTCGAAGGCGGTGCCGCCCTCGACCACCAGGTCGGTGACCACCTCGCCGATGACGGGACAGAACTTGAACCCGTGTCCTGAGAACCCGGTGACCAGCATCACTTCGGGCGATTCCGGAGGTCGTCCAACGACAAAGTGGCCGTCCGGGGTGTTGGTGTACAAGCACGTCGTGGCGACGCCGGAGGCGCCGTTAAGACGCGGCAGGTAGGCGGTGCTCGCCGCGACCAGCTCGTCCATCTCGTCACTGCGCACGGCCGGCACGTCATCCGGGGACACCGTGACGCCGGCATGGTCGAAGGCCACCTTGACACCGTCCCCAGCAAGGTCCGGTATGCCGTATAACGGAGGGTCCTCGCCGCGGTCGGCGTAGAACCACGGCAGGCGGTCCGGGCGGAACAGCTCCGGTCGGGCCGTAGGTCGAAGCCACCCGACGAACTGGCGCTCGACCTGCAGCGGCACGGGCGAGGCGATCACATCACCGCTCCACGCGCCGGCCGCGACCACCAGCTGTTCGGCAGCCTCGACGCCGGACGTCGTCGACACCACCACGCCGCCGCCGCGGGCCACTCGCCAGTCGTTCACCTTCTCACCGGTGCGGAGTTCGGCACCGCGCCGTGCCGCCATTTCGAGGTGACCGGCGACGCACGCCTCGGGAACCAGGATGCCGGCCGCTTCTTCGTAGACGGCGAGGTGCCCCGCCTGCACACGGAGCGCCGCGAAGCGCGACGCCACGTCTTCGCTGTCCAGCACCTGATGCGCCAAGCCGTGCTGACGCGCGGACGCGAGCGCGCCAACCACCACCTCGCCGTCGGGCGGCCCGATCACCAGTCCGCCGGTCACCGTCAGCAGGTCACGACGAGTGTCCCGCTGGAGAATCTCCCATAGCTCGTAGGCGCGCTGGACCAGCGGCACGTAGCCGGCGCCCTCGAAGTACAGCTGCCGGATGATCCGGCTGCGCCCGTGCGACGACCCACGATCGTGCGGAGGCGTGAAGCGATCCAGACCCAGCACGCGACGGCCCCTGGTTGCCAGATGGGCGGCGACCGCGCTGCCCATCCCGCCCAACCCCACCACGATCACGTCGTAGCCGATAGCCCGACCTCCTCCGCTGGACCACGAGCCAGGTGCCGCTCGACGATTCGCCCGGCTCTTCGACAGAGCACGTGGTCACAGAATGCTATTCTGCCATAGCTTCGCGCCAGTCCAGTTGCGGTGATGGGCTTGACCGACAAGGAAGGCGGGATCTTGGGCAAGGCGACCACCTCCGATGGCGTGCTCCCGAGCGGTTCCCCCTACCGGATCGAGGTGCCCTCGAACTGGAGCGGCGTTCTTCTGCTTCTGGCGCGACCGATACCGCAGGACCCCGATGATCCACCATGGGGGCGCGACGGGCGGCTCGTCGACGCGCTGCTGGCGCACGGGTACGCGGTGGCGGGCTCCGTGAACAGGGTCTTCTGGCCGCTCGAGCGCGCGTTCGCCGATCATGCGGCCCTCCTCGACGCGTTCGAGCAGGGCGTGGGCCGACCCGAGCGGACGATCGCGGTCGGCACGTCGATCGGCGGCATCATGACCGCCGGTCTCGTCCAGATCGCGCCGGAGCGACTGTCGGGCGCGCTCCCGCTGTGCGGGAACCTCGCCGGGGCGGTCGCCACGCACAACCGCGAGCTCGATATCGCCTTCGTCGTCAAGACCTTGCTGGCGGGGGACTCACCGCTCGACGTCGTGCGCATCGGGCAGCCGGAGGCGAATTTCCGGCTCGCCAGGGCGCTCCTCGCCGATGCGCAAACAACGGCCGCGGGGCGGGCGCGCCTCGCATTGGCGGCGGCCGTCGGCAACATCCCAGGGTGGCACGACCCGAGCTCCCCGGAGCCCGCCGCAGACGACTTCGCCGCACGGCAGTCCAACCAGTTCCGCTGGTACGAGGAAGTGTGCTTCCTCGTCTTCTTCTGGGCACGCGCCCAGGTCGAGCGCCAGGCAGGTGGCAACCCCTCGTGGAACACCGGCGTGGACTACAGCGAGTTCCTGGAGAACTCGATCAGCCGTGAGATGGTGGACGCGCTCTACGAGGAGGCGGGGCTCCGGCTCGACACGGAGCTCGAAGCCCTCGCGGTCGCGCCTCGCATCGCGGCCGACCCGGGTGCCGTCGCCTACCTCGAACGCCACATCGTCTTCAACGGCGACCTCGGAGAGGTACCCGTGCTGACCGTGCACTCCGACGGTGACGGCCTCGTCACTCCCGACAACGAGCGAGCCTATGCCGACGTGGTCGACTGGGCCGATCAGTCCGCCCTGTTGCGCCAGCTGTACGTCCACCGCGGCGGCCACTGCACGTTCGCCCTCGCGGAGACCCTCGTCGCGCTCCGCGCTCTCGTCGACCGGGTGGAGACCGGACGGTGGCCCGAGCTCGATCCTGACACGCTCAACGCGGCGGCCGCAGCTGTTGGCCCCAAGATGAGCGTCCTGCAGTCTGGCGCGCCGGTGAAGCCGGCGTACTTCGACTTCGAGCCATGGCGGCCGTCGCGTCCGTACGACGTCCGCTCCACGGCGGGTACCGATGGCTGAGACCGTCGAGCCGGTGGGACCCGGATCGCACGACGAGGAGCTCATCGCGCTCCTCGAGCGCGTGAGCAACGCCGGACGCTGGGGTCCCGACGACGAGCTCGGCACACTGAACTACATCACTCCCGGCAAGCGCGTCCAGGCAGCTGCGCTCGTGCAGCTCGGAGAGGTGCTGTCGTTGTCCTACCCGCTCGTGACGGGCGACGCCGACCACGCGCACGTCGAGCGCCGGATGCTCTACAACATGGTCCGCCATCCGGTGCTGGGCACGCCGCCCGCAGCGAGCGACCATCTCGCCATGGAGGTCCACCAGCAGGGAGTGACGCACCTCGACTGCGTCAGCCATGTCGGCGGCTGGGACGGCAGGGTCTACAACGGCCGCCGCTTCCATGAGGTCGCCACGCAGGAGGGGCTGGCGTTCGGGTCGATCTCTGCGCAGCGGGAAGGGATCGTGTCGCGTGGTGTCCTGCTCGACGTGGCGGCTGCCGCTGGCGTCGAGTGGCTCCCCCCGACCCACGAGATAGCGCCGGCGGACCTCGACGCGGCCGAGCGTCTGGCCGGTGTCCTAGTCTCCAGCGGCGACGTCGTCGTGATCCGGGCCGGAATGGATGCGCGCGAGGCGGCTCTCGGCCCGGATCCGCTCCTGTCGGGGCCGGGTCCCGCCGCCGCGGAGTGGCTGCACGAGCGCGAGGTCGCCGTCTACACCGGCGACGCCCCTGAGCACATCACGCCGGTGGCCGCGCGGATCCTCGGGCGCATGCCCGTCGCAGATGAAGAGGAGGGTCAGGTGGCCGGTAGCGCCTTCCCGCTGCCGTTCCACCAGATCGCGATCCCCGCGATGGGCCTGGTGCTCCTCGATCACGCGCGAGTCGAGGAGCTGGCACTGCGCTGCCGCGGGTTGCAGCGCTACGAGTTCCTCTTCATGGCTGCACCGCTGGTGCTGCCGGGCGGCAGCGGCTCGCCAGTGAACCCACTCGCGGTCTTCTAAATAGGGGCTGCCCATGAGCGAGGAACGCGACTGGAGCGGAACATGGCGGGGCCGGTGGATCTGGGACCATGAGCCGGTCCAGGCCTACTGGTGGCGTCCGACGCCCGCTGAGGGTCACGTCGTCTACCTCCGCCGCGTCTTCGACGTCGAGCGGGTCGCCGAGCCCGTTCCTGCTCGGGTCACCTGCGACTCCCGCTACGTGCTGTTCGTCAACGGCGCCCTGCTGGGGCGCGGGCCGGTCCGGGGTGAGCCCGAGTTCCTCGGGTGGGACACCTATGACCTGGGACCCCACCTGCTGAAAGGGCGCAACGTCGTCACGGCCCTGTGCCGCTACTACGGCTCCGCCGGCCCATGGTGGGTCCCCGCCGAGCCTCTCGGTACGCTCGGGAGGGGGTCCTTCTGCTTCGAGACGGCCCCGGGTTCCGACATCGACCTCGTCAGTGACACGACCTGGCGAGCCGTGCCAGCTCCATGGGTGCTCGGCGGTCCGGGCGGTATGCACTCCTTCCCTGCCGAGGTGGTGGACGGGCGGCTGGCCCCGCAAGGCGTTCACGATCCCGGCGCACCCGAGGACGGCTGGCCCAACGCCGTCATCCTCAGCGGCCGCGGGCACGGCACGGTCTTGGATCGTCCGCCGGCGGCGCCCTACATGACACCGCTCAGACGCCCCATACCGCAGCTCACCTCGGTCATGATCGAACCGCGACCGCTCGAGGAGGGCCGCCGGGTCCGGGGCGTCGTGCTCGATGATCCCGTCGCGACATGGTCGGGACTGGCGGCCGATGCCGAAGGTGAGCGCAGCGTCTCGGTCTGGGACCTCGGTCGGGTCTGCCTCGGGCACGTGAACCTGCGGATGCTCGAGCAGGACGGCGCGAGCGCCGGTGCCGCCGTCGACGTCGTGGTCGGGGAGGATCTCCGGAGCGACGGCCTTCCGGAGACGAGCCCGCGGAACTGGGCGGCCCGTTACATCACCGGGGGCCGTGACGACGAGCGAGTCACCTTCTTCGACCCGGTCGGGTTCCGCTACCTGGCCGCACACCATCCTCCGGACGTGACGGTGGCCGTCGAGGTGGAAGAGACAACCTACCCGCGTGACGATGGCGCGGCGTTCGACTGCGACGACCCCAGGTACGCACAGCTGTGGAGGACCGGGCTGAGAACGGTCGATGTGTGCTCGACCGACGCGTTCCTCGACTGCCCGGGACGCGAACAGCGGGCGTGGGTGGCCGACTCCTACCCCCAGATCCTGGTCTCCCTGGTCACCAACGCCGATCGTCGATTGGTGCGTCACCACCTGGAGCTGACGGCACGCAGCCGCTATCCCAGCGGCCTGCTGGCCGGGGCCGCGGGTTGTGACTTCGCCCACATCGGCTTCACGATGCCGGAGTACTCGCTGCACTGGATTCGCTCCCTGGCCGCCTACTGGTCCGCCTCGGGGGACGAGCACCTCGTGAAGAGACTGCTGCCCGTCGCCGACGGGATCGTCGAACGCTACGAGCGACAGCGTGGCTCCAGCGGCCTGCTCGAGGATTTCCCGGGCTGGGTCTTCATCGACTGGGCCCAGCTCGACCGCGACATCGTCACCGGCACGCATGACGCCTTGTACGCCGCTGCCCTCGAGGCCTACGCCACCCTCCCGGGAGCCAGCGACGTCAGCGGGTTGCGCGCGCGCACGGCCGCGGCGTTCGAAGCCCTGTGGGATTCCCAGCGTGAGGTGTACGTCGATGCCATGGGTGGCGGCGGGCTCAGCCGGCGCGTCAGTCAGCACACCAACGCGAGCGCGCTGCTGGCCGGCATCGTGCCTGAGGGACGAGCCGCAAATCTGATCGAACGCATCACCGACCCCGCCGCGAGCCTCGGTGGTCGCCTCGTCGTCACCGCCACGTCAGCCGACATGCGCGACCCCGACCTCGCTCACGAGCTCATTCCCGTCTTCCAGTACCAGTCACCCGCAAGCTTCGATGTCGAGCGCGACGTCGTCGCGGCTCAGCCGTGGTTCTGCCGCTTCCTGCACGAGGCGCTGTTCCGGCACGGCCGGCGCGACCTGATCCTGGAGAGCCTGCTGCGCTGGAAGGTCGTGCCTGGCAACGGCACCTTCGAGGAGTTCTGGGCGGCCACGCCGGGCACGTCGAGCCGCTGCCACGGCTGGTCCGCCAGCCCCACCTACGACCTGACCGCCTACATCCTGGGCGTGCGCCCCGCCACGCCTGGCTACGCCCGCGCCCTGGTCGATCCCTATCTCGGTCCGCTGACGCGCGTCTCCGGCCGTGTGCCCACACCGTTCGGTTGGTTGTCGGCGTCGATCGAGGATGCCGAGATCCACGTCGAGGTGCCCCAGGGGATGACGGTGGCGGTCGGGCATGAAGAGATGGAAAGCGGACAGCATCGCATCCCCTTCCGCGGAGGTGGGCGTTGACTCGGCTCCTCGGACCGAGACACGTCGAAGTCGCGCTCGACGCGCACGCCGAAGTGGCCGAGGGACCCGTGTGGGACTCCTCGGGCAACGAGCTGGTCTGGGTCGACATCCCCCGTCACCTCGTTCACCGGTTCCATCCCGCGAGCGGCCGCTGCACGTCCGTGGATGTCGGGCAGCCGGTCGGGGCGGTAGCGCTGCGAGACTCGGGCGGTCTGGTGCTGGCGCTGCGAGACGGCTTCGGTGTGCTGGACGGTGACACGGGACCAGCCCGGCTCGTTCGCGAGGTCGAGGCCGACAGCGCGAGCAACCGCATGAACGACGGCAAGTGCGACCAGTCCGGGCGCTTCTGGGCCGGCACGATGGCGCTCGACATGCGCGTCGGGGCCGGGACCCTGTATCGACTGGAGACCGACTTCGAGGTGGTTTCAGTTCTTGCCGATGTCTCCGTGCCCAACGGTCTGGCATGGACGGCCGACGAGCGGACGATGTACTTCATCGACAGCACGACCAACGGCGTCGACGTCCTTGATCACGCCCCGCGGAGCGGAACGGTCGGCGAGCGACGGCGCCTGATCGACATCGCGCCGGAGATCGGCCTGCCGGACGGCATGACGACCGACGTCGACGGCTTCCTCTGGATCGCCTTGTGGGGCGGTGGGGCCGTACGGCGGTACTCGCCCGCAGGAGCGCTCGACACTGTCGTCCAGCTGCCCGCGACCCAGATCACCAGCTGCACCTTCGGCGGCGAGCAGCTCGACGAGCTGTACATCACGTCTGCGGCTGCCGGACTCAGCGATGAGGAGCGGGCGAACCAACCTCACGCCGGCGCTGTCTTCCGGGTACGGCCCGGCGTGTGCGGTCTACCCCCACAGCGGTTCTCCGGCTGATGAGCGCGCCGATCGTCTTTGTCGTGCGCGGGAGCCAAGGGCGTCGGGAGTGAGGGTGGCCATCAGCCGAGAGCAGCGAACGTCCGACCGAGCTGATCGATGTGGGCGGCCTTGTGGTCGAGGACGTAGCGCTGCAGGTAGGTGGCCAGGGACTCCGGCCCGTACTTCCGGTTGCTGACGACGCGCTGTAGATCGTGGTCCGTGAGCCGGTCGAGGACCCCGCCGAGCTCCGCTAGGGCGGCATCGACCTCCCGCGCCAGCTGCTCGTGGCCCTTGCCCGCAGCGGCGGCGACGGCCTCGTTGCGCTCGGGATGCTCGTGCGTCCGTCCGACCTCGACGTCAACATCGGGCTGGTCCAGCACGAGTGCCAGCTCGCGTCCGAAGAAGCGAGGGAACTCGGCGATGTGACCGAGGTTCTCGGCCAGCGACCACTCGCCGCCTCCCGGATCCGCGCGCAGCCGATCGGCGGGCGCCTGCGCCACCAGGTCGCGGAGCCGGTGGTCTAGCTGCCGGTTCCGGCCGATGATCTCGTCGGCGGTCCCGGCCAGCTCGGTGGGTGTGGTCACACTCGTTCCTCCTCGCAGCGATTGACCAGCTCCCCGAGACCTTCCACGGTGGTGCGGACCGTCTGCCCGGGTCGGAGGAACACCTTGGGGTCGCGCCCGGCCCCGACGCCCCCGGGGGTGCCGGTGAGGATGAGATCGCCCGGCTCGAGCGTCACCAGGGTGCTCACGTACGCCACGATGTCGCCTGGATTGAAGAGCAGGTCCCCGGTGCGCGCGCGCTGCAGCACCTCGCCATCGACGTCGCAGGAGATCTCGAGATCGGGTGCGCCGGGGTCGCCGTCCAGCTCGTCCGGGGTGACCAGCGCGGGGCCCACCGGCGTGGATGCCTCGAAGGTCTTGCCCTGCAGCCACTCGTCGGTGCGCAACTGCCAGTCGCGCATCGACACGTCGTTCGCGACTGTGTAGCCGGCGATGGCCGCGACCGCCTGCGCTTCGCTCGCCCGTCGAACCGAGCGGCCGATGACCAGCCCGAGTTCCGCCTCCCAGTCGACCGTCGCCGACTCCGGTGGCAGGGCTATCGAGTCGGAGGGGCCGATCAGCGCCCGCGCGAACTTGGCAAACAGCGTCGGATGGGCCGGCAGCGCGCGGCCCATCTCGAGAATGTGGGCGCGATAGTTGAGACCGAGACAGACGATCTTGCGGGGGGCGCGGACCGGGGGGGCGAGGTCGGCGCCATCCAGCGGGTGGCGCGGCCCATCGGCGCCGGCTCTGTCCCGCCAGTCGGTCCCCGAGCGCAGGAGCGCGTCGAGGTCGTCGAACGGAAGCTCGACGATCCCGTCCCCATGGACCCGTCCGGCACGGGTGCCTGCGGGCGTGCGCAGCGTGACCAGCCTCACGGTCGAAGCTCGTGCCGGGATTCCTTCGGCATGAACGTCCCGGTGACTTCCTGCGGAGTGTCCAACCATTCGTCGCGGAACACGTGCAGCGCCTCGAGGATCGGTCGATCGCTGATGGCGAACAGATCGGATGGCTCCGTCGCGTCGTGCTCCAGCGTCGACCAGGACGGCACGACGAACGTGTCGCCGTGACTCCACTCGAAGCGCTGCCCATCGATGATCGAGCAGCCCGCGCCGCGATAGACGACGTACACGGAGCTCCCGGTCTTGCGGTAGGGGCGGCTGCGCGCACCGGGGAGCAGGCGGTGCATCTCGCACGCGAGCGTCGGCAGCGCCGGACCGCCGGTGAGTGGGTTCGTGTACTGCAGCGTGGCCAGGGAGCTGCCTTCTTCCCGCAGCAGTCCGTCGACTGCGGTGTCCGCGTCATGCCACCGGTAGACCAGCAGCGGTGAGCTGGAGGTCAGCTGCGAGTCACGGTCTCGAGGCAGGATGGCGCGGCCGCCCCAGATGCGCTCGGAGATGTTGTGTCCTTGGACCGGCTGCAGTTCGTCGGGCTCGTAGGCCTCGAAGAAGATGGCGTCGAGGGCGCTCATCGTCGGCAGGTCGAGCCCATCGAACCAGATCATGGGCTGATCGGTCGGGTTGCTGTGATCGTGCCAGCACCATGAAGGGGTGAGGACGAGGTCGCCCGGGTGCATGTCGCACGCGTCACCGTCCACGGTGGTCCAGACGCCATCGCCTTCCAGCACGAACCGGATGGCGCCGGGCGTGTGCCGGTGGCCGGGCGCCGACTCCCGCGGCCCGAGGTACTGGACGGCGCCCCACAGTGTCGAGGACGCGTAGGGGGCTCCCGCGAGCCCCGGGTTGGCCAGCGCAAGGACCCGTCGGTCGCCACCACGGTCGATGGAGACGAGTTCCCCGGCGCGCTCCGCCAGCGCTCGCAACGTCTTCCAGCGCCAGAGGTGGGCAACCGTGTCGGGCCTGGGAGTGACCGGCATCAACTCGTTGGAGATCGGCCAGAGCGGCACGAGATCGTTGCGTCCCAGATCAGCATAGAACTCGTCAAGCGATCGTTGGGAGATCTGACGGGGCATCGTTCCACCTCTGAATCTGATTCACAGAACCTCATGCCACCCTACAGAATCTCACCGTTGCGCTCAAGGGCCTCGAACGAGGGAGGTGGGCTACAGGCCGAGGCCCCATGCGACCAGCAACCCGATCACAAGGATCCCGACGACGAGCAGGGCGACGTCACGGCTCTTGGAGTCCCGGTAGCGGCGGGTGGCGTTGAAGCCCATCAGCTCTCGTCCTCTTCGGCTAAGAACGGCGGGTTGGGGTCGTCCTCGCGGGGCACCTGCTCGACGTTGACGTCTCGGAACGTCAGCACGCGCACGTGCGGCACGAAGCGCGCAGGACGGTACATGTCCCAGACCCAGGCGTCGTTCAGCTCGAGCTCGAACCAGACGTCGCCGTCGACCTGGTGGGGGGTCACGTCCACATGGTTGGCGAGGTAGAAGCGGCGCTCGGTCTCGACCACGTAGGCGAACATCCGCACCACGTCGCGATACTCGCGGTAGAGCTGGAGCTCCATCTCTGTCTCGTACCGCTCGAGGTCCTCGGCGCTCACGTCAGCCTCTCATGACGGTCGCTGCGCGGCCGCCCCGACCGGGATTGTGAGAATCGCCCTCGCAAGCTCGGGCGTGTTCACGACTCGGGTGCCTCACGCGGCAGGTGCCAGCGCGCCCGCCGACGCTGGCGACCCGTCGCCGTCGAGCCCGTTGCCGTAGCCGCCGCCGGGCAGGGTGCCGGCACGAGTGAACGGGAAGATGATCACGAAGGCCCGTCCCACGATGTCCCCGCGGGCGATGGTGCCCAGGCTCGACCGGCTGTCGGCCGACGCGGGCCGGTTATCGCCCATCATGAAGTACTCACCCTCCGGCACGGTGGCCGGCCCGTAGACGGAGAAGTCCCTGGCCGACAAGTAGCCCCCCTCGGACACGGGCGCCTCGACGAGCGCCTCATCGTTGACGTACACGACACCGTCGCGCATCTCCACCGTGTCGCCCGGCAGCCCGATGATGCGCTTGATGAAGTCCTTCTCCGTCGGCGGCACGAGCCCGAGACCGGAGGTGAGCCCGTCCCACAGCCGCTCGCCGAGCCCGCGATCATCCGCGATGGCATCGGCCTCGCGGAAGACCACCACCTCACCTCGCCTGGGCTCCCGCAGCTCGTAGGTGACCTTGTTCACCAGCACCCGGTCGTTGATCAGCAGGGTCGGCTCCATGGACGAAGAGGGGATGAAGAACGCCTGGATGAGGAACGTCTTCATGAGCAGCGCGAGGACGAACGCGACCAGGACGAGCACGGGCAGCTCGGTCACGAACCCACGCACCCCGCCGCGCCGCTCAGGCGCCGCCGCGGCGGGGCGGCCCTCGCGGGCAGGCGCCTCTGACTCGGTCATGAGGCGGTCGTTGTCACGCGCCCGCAGGCTCGCGACGCTCCTTGATCCTCGCCTTCTTGCCGACGCGGTCGCGCAGGTAGTACAGCTTGGCGCGGCGGACCTTGCCGCGGCGGGTGACCTCGATGTGGTCGATCACCGGTGCGTGCACCGGGAAGGTCCGTTCCACACCGACGGCGTTGAAGCTGATCTTGCGGACGGTGAACGACTCGCGGACTCCGCTCCCCCGACGTGCGATGACGTCGCCCTCGAACACCTGGATGCGGTGTCGGTTGCCCTCCGTCACCTTCACGTGCACCTTCACCGTGTCCCCTGGCCGGAAGTCCGGCACGTCGTCGCGCAGGTTCTCGATGTCGACAAGGTCGGTGCGGTTCATGGTGTGAGCCTCCATGACGGTCGCTGCGCGACCGTCACAACCGGGATCGGGCGAGGACGTGATGGGCCTGCGCGCGACGCCGCCCCTCGTCGTGCACGGGGTCGCGCGCTCGTCGTCCGGTGCGGTCACAGGATGGGAAGCGACGCGGCGCACCGTGGCGCAAGCGCGCGGGACGCGCCGTCGTCGTCAGGATAGCCGCGCCCACCCGAGCGGGCAATCCGACGGCGGGCAATCCGGCGCCGCTCCACGCTACTCACGGGCGTCGCGGCGCTGCGCCCAGCGGGCGTGCAGGTCCGGTCGCAGCGTGCGGGTGCGCTGGAGCGCCTGCTCGCGGCGCCATGCGGCCACGCGGCCATGGTCGCCGGACCGCAGCACGTCGGGGACGTCCATCCCCCGGAAGCTTCCGGGCCTCGTGTACTGCGGGTACTCGAGCAGTCCGTCGGCGTGGGACTCCTCCGCCGTGCTCTCCGCGTTGCCGAGCACGCCAGGTAGCAGGCGGGTGATGGCCTCGACGACGACGCACGCCGCAGCCTCGCCGCCGGCCAGGACATAGTCGCCGACGGAGAGCTCGTCGGTGGCGAGGCCAGTGTGCACCCGCTCGTCGATGCCCTCGTAGCGGCCGCACAACAGCAGCAGCGCGCTCTCCGCGGCCAGCTCGTGCGCGACCGCCTGGTCGAAGGACCTGCCGCGCGGGGTGAGCAGGATCGTGCGTGGCCGCGCATGCAGGTCGCCGTAGACGGACTCGACGGCGTCATAGAAGGGCTCGGGCTTCATGACCATGCCCGCGCCGCCGCCGTAGGGCACGTCATCGACGGTGCGGTGCCGATCGGTCGCCCACCGCCGCAGATCGTGCACCCGCAGGTCGAGCAGGCCGCTCGTCCGCGCCTTGCCGAGCAGGGAGACGTCGAACGGCCCGACGAAGAACTCCGGGAAGATCGACACGACGTCGATGCGCATCGCTAGGGCCCGCGATCGGGGTCGGGCTCGCCCGCGGGGTCGAGCAGACCCGGCAGGGCCTGGACCACCACGGCGTCGTCGGTGAGCGTGACCAGCGCCGCGACGGCCGGGATCAGCAGCTCTCCGCCGCCGCCGCGGCGGACGACGACGTAGTCATGGGCGGGCCCGTCGGCCACCGCCGCCACGACCCCGACGAGCGCTCCGCCATCGTCGCGCACCTGACGGCCGATCAGCGTATCGGCCCACACGGCGTCCTGTTCGAGTGGGACCTCGTCGCGTGGTAGGCGCAACTGGGTGCCGCGCAGCGACTCCGCACCCTGGCGGTCATCGGCCTCGACGAAGCGCACGAGCCGCCGGTTGCCGTGCAGGTGCGTGTCCGCCACCGTCACCGCCCGACCCCCCGGCAGCCGGTAGCGGGTGCCCGCCGCGAAGTCGTGCTCGACGTCCGGGTCGGGGTGCACGTAGACGTCGCCGTTCATCCCGAAGGGCTTGCCCACGACGCCCACGAGGACGTCAGCCGAGGAATCGGGCACGCGCGTCGCCGAGCCCTGGGCCCGGGTGTCGAGGCACCTACTCGACGATCTCGACCGAGGCCGAGCTGCCCTCGCGGGTGGCGGCCGCCTTGACCATCGTGCGGATGGCCTTGGCGGTGCGCCCGCGCTTGCCGATGACCTTGCCCATGTCGTCAGGGTGGACGCGCAGCTCGAGGACCAGCTCGCCGTCGTCCTCGGACACGTCGGTGATCGAGACGTCGTCAGGGTGGTCGGCGAGCGCCTTGGCGATGTACTCAAGGACCTCGACGGTCATGACGGCTCCGTGCTCTCGTCGCTCTTCGCGGTAGCGTCATCGGAGCCGTCGCCGGTGGTCTCGTCGGCGGCGATTTCCCCCTCCTCGGCGGCGGTGTCATCAGCCGAGTCGGTGCCCTCAGCCGCGGCCGGCTCCACAGGCCCGGCCGGCTCCTCAGCCGCAGCGGCCTCCTCAGCCGCAGCGGTCTCGTCAACCGCAGCAGCCTCTTCAGCGGCAGCGGTCTCTTCAGCGGTCTCGTCGGGCTGGGCGTTCTCCGCCGCGGCCTGCTCGGCGACCTCCTCGGAAGCCTCGGCGTCGGCCGCGGCCTTGGCCTCGGCGGCCTTGCGGGACTCCTCGTCCGCGCGGCGCTGCGCGTCCTCGAGCTTGGCCGTCTGCTTGGCGCGCTTGGCGGCGCGCTTCTCGCGGCGGTCGCCGTGCGGGTCGGGCTGGCCGGGCTTGAACTCCTCCCAGATGCCCTCGATGCGCAGCAGGTTCTCGACCGCCTGACTGGGCTGGACGCCCGTGCGCAGCCAGTGCAGCGCGCGCTCGCGGTCGATCGAGATCGCCGACGGGTCGGAGAGCGGGTGGTAGAAGCCGAGGTCCTCGATGAAGCGCCCGTCCCTCGGGGAGCGGACGTCGGCGACGACGACGCGATAGAAGGGCTGCTTCTTCTTGCCCTCGCGCCGCAGGCGCATCTTGACAGCCATGCATGGTGCCTTTCAGTGGCGCGGCCGGTCACGCCGCCGGTGCCGCCGCTGGTCGCGGCGCGCCCGCGTCGGTCTGCGGGCGGATGTGCGGGTCGGCTGGTCCGCACGCACTCGAACGAGACCCGCCGAGGCGAGTCGCTGACGCAGGATACCAGCCTGGCCTACGAGGAGCGCGGACCGGCGGGACCCGCTTGGTGCCGCCGCCGAAGGCGACGGCTTCCGCGCGCCGCGCGAGTGGCTCGCCCGGCTGGCATGTGGGGTTCATCCGCCGGAGGCTCGCCTGGTGGGCGGTTTGCCAGGGTCTCGACCAGCCCGTCGAGCCAACGGCCGGTAGGCTCGCGCGCATGCAGCCGATCTCCGAGGAGCGGTTCGAGCAGCTGGTCGGCGAGGCGCTGGACGAGGTGCCCGACGCGCTGTGGGACCGCTTCGACAACGTCGCGGTGGTCGTGGCCGACGCCCACCCCGACGAGCCCGACCTGCTGGGCCTGTACGAGGGCATCCCGCTCACCGAGCGCGGCTGGGACTACGCGGGCGTGCTGCCCGACCGGATCTCGATCTACCGGCTGCCGCTGTGCGAGATGTGCGGTGACGAGCGGGAGCTGGTCGACGAGATCGCGGTCACGGTCGTTCACGAGCTGGCGCACCACTGCGGCATCGACGACGGCCAGCTGCACGCCCTCGGTTGGGCCTGACACGTGGACACGTGAATGTGCCCGAGCCTGCGAGGCGATGCGCACATCGAAGGGTGTGGCCATCGCGACGCGATGGCCATGAGATGCTGATCAACCGCCCAGCAACGGGGTGCAGCGAAGATGGACGGCCTCGTCCTCGTCGCTGACGTAGAAGAAGCTGCCCTCGCCGTCAGCGGCGATGCCCTCGATCCGCGGATGCTCGGGGAACTCGCGCACCAGCCGGGCCGATAGCCGGCCTCCCTGCGCGGCGGGGTCAAGCCTGGCCTCCACGTGCGTCGTGACGGTGTCGCGGCCCTGCGGGTAGTCCTCGCGCAGGACGCTCTGCTTGCCGGCGCTGTCGAGGTCGCCGACCACCACGTGGAGGCGGTCGTCGTGCAGGCACAGGTCACGGACGCCAGCCAGGTCGCCGCCGCGCACGGGCGCCTCGATCGCCCACAGTGCCGTCACCTCCGGCCAGCCCCGGCGCTCGGCGAACATGCGCTCGACGCCGTCGAGCTGCACGACGATCGGGCACCCGTCAGCCGTCACGGGGAAGCGCAGGCCCAACAGCAGGGCGCCGGTCGGCGTGAACTCGGCGCCCTCGACATTGACGGTCCAGTCGGTGTCCCGCACGCGGCCCGCGGCGTCCGTGCCCGCCAGCTCGGCGATCGTCTTGGTGATGAACGCCTCGCGCGACGCCGGGTGGAACGCGATCACGTCGAGATCGCCGTCACGAAGGGAGTCGTTGAGGATGCGGTGGAGACGGAACTCGGTGTGGACGACATCGAGCTCCACGGCGGGCTCCGCACCGTCGTCGCCTTGCGGCGTGACGCCCGCCTCACGGAACCGGGCGACCCACTGCTCGCGCAGGCGGATCGGTCCCTGTTTGCCGCCGTGTTGGGACCCGAACGCGTAGACCCAGTCGCCCTTGCGGGCGATCGCCTCGGCGTCGTCCGCGGGTCCCGCGTCACCGATCCGTCGGCAGGCCACCCGCTCGACCTCCCAGTCGCGGGCCAGGTCACCGCCGGACCGGTGCCCGAGCAGCGCGAGGCCGTCGGCGATGTCCACCTCGTCGAGCACGGACCAGAACGCGCGGTCCCACCCGCGCCGCTCGAGCAGGCGCTGGTCGTCGACGCGCACCAACCCTGAGGCCTCGTTGGGGTCGAGGTTGAGATCGGCGAGGTGGTCGCTGGTGTCGGGTGCGTGATCCATGCACCGCTCATACCCAGGCAGCCTCGAGCCTGCCCTCGTCCCGACGACCACCCCCGGCCGGGCGTCTCCGCGGTCAGCGCCGCGCGCGCAGCGCGGCCACCCACTCCGGCCCGCGGGTCGCGAGCCAGGTGTCCGCCAGGCGCAACGACAGCCACCAGAACAGCGCCCCCCACCCGACGCCGACGGCGGCCACCGCCAGCAGGCCACCCGTGGGGCTCGAGCGGGCGACGAAGCCCAGGGCGCCGACCGGCGCGATCAGCAGGGCGAGCACGGCGAAGGCCACCATCTGCAGCAGGGAGGTGGCGAAACCCTGTCCGCCTGAGGCGCTCCACAGGTTGGTCGGCGACTCCGGCATGCCCTGCGCGAGCAGCAACGACGTCACGTTGGCGACCGCCGCGGTGACCGCGAAGACGCCGAGGGCGCCGAGGAGCGCCGCCGGCAGGAAGTCGAAGCCGCCCGTGATCACCGCGAGCGCCGCACCCACCGCGACCGTGACGGGTGCGGTCACCATCAGCGCCGCCAGGTTCTTGGCGGAGACCGCGCTGCGGCCCGGCACCGCCGCCGCCACGTACAGCCACGTCGCGTCGCGGTCGAAGCCGAACTGGTTGAAGCTGATGAGGCCGAACAGCAGCGGCGCGCCCGCGACCGCCAGCACGAACGGCGGTGCACGCAGCGGCTCGACGAGCAGGCTCGCCGCGACCATCCCCGACGCGAACACCGGCAGCAGCAGCCATTGCACGCGCTGCTGGGGCACGCGCCAGAGGTAGCGGAGGTCCTTGGCGGCCATCGCCGCCAGCGGTCCGCGCGGCAGCGCCCGCAGCGGGCCGACCACCAGGGCGACGTCGGCGCCGGCCGTCGGCGCGCGCGCCTCGGTCGTCTCGAGGCTGGTCGCCAGGGTGCGCATCCACCAGGCTGACAGTCCGACCAGCAGGCCGCCCGCGGCCGCGAGCCCCGCCATGGCGCCAAGCCAATCCCCCGCACCAGCCGCCGCCATCGCCCCGGACGCCCACCCGAACGGGGTCAGGCGACGACGCCGGCAACAGCGTTGAGACGCTCGGCGATCTGGTCGGGCGACAGTCCCACCAGCGCCTGGCCGAGCAGGTTCGGCAGCTGCCCGATCCCGGCGAAGGCCAGGCCACCGAGCGCGAGCAGCACCGCGCTCACGTCGCGGCCCTTGCGGGAACGCAGGCGCGCGGACAGCGCCGTGGTCACCGCGCGCGCCGCCACCAGGCACACGGCGACCTGCAGGAGTCCCGCCGCCACAGCCAGAACCGCACCGAACAGTCCCGCCGCCTGCCCCACGACCGCGCCCGCGACGACCGCCGTGGTCAGCACAGCCCCTACGCCCGCGGCGCCGGCGACGAGCAGCCCGACGGCGAGCTGGCGTCTCTCCAGCGGCAGCAGCGCCAAGCGCGCAGGGTCGAGCGTGTTGTCGATGCCGAACGCGATCGGAGGCAGGACGACCCAACCGAGCGTCAGCGACGCCAGCGCAAGGGTGACGACGGCGCCGCCGCCCTCCTCCCACCCGCCGGCGAGCGCGAGCAGCACGGCAGCGCCAACAGCGGCGGGCACGCCGACGACCAACGCCGCGACGAGACCGACCGCCCGCTGCCAGCTGCCCTTGCACGTCGCCACGAGCAGCGTCAGCTTCAGCCTGAGGAAGTGCCGAGCCACTCCAGCCCCTCCTCCGTGCCGGCCGCCTGCCCGCCGACCGCGTCCACGAAGACGTCCTCGAGCGACCGACCCCCTCGGATGTGGTCGGTGGGGCCGTGCGCGACCAACCGGCCACGATGGACGATCGCGACCCGGTCGCACAGGCGCTCGACCAGCTCCATCACATGGCTCGAGAAGACGACGGTGCCGCCGCCTGTGAGATGGCGCTCGAGCACGCCGCGCAACGTGCGCGCGGACACGGGATCGACGGACTCGAACGGCTCGTCGAGGAACAGCACGCGCGGCGCGTGCAGCAGCGAGGCGGCCAGACCGACCTTTTTGCGCATCCCCTGGCTGTAGTCGACGACCATGGTCCCCGCCGCCTCGGCCAGCCCGAGCGCGGCCAGCAGCGCGCCGGTCCGCTCGGCGACGACATCGGCTGGGAGCCCTCGCAGCAGGCCGGTGCAGGTCAGCAGCTGCCGGCCGGTCAGGCGGTCGAACAGCGGGAGGTCCTCTGGCAGCACCCCGATGCGGCGCTTCGCCTCGACGGGGTCGGCCCACACGTCGATCCCGTCGATCCACACGCGCCCCCCGTCGGGCCGGAGCAGCCCGGTGGCCATGCGCAGCGTCGTCGTCTTGCCGGCGCCGTTGGGACCGACCAGGCCAAAGAACGAGCCGGCGGGCACGTCGAGGTCGAGCCGGTCGACCGCGACGGTTGCCCCGAACGCCTTGTGAAGGCCCCGGAGCGCGACGGCGGGAGCCGGATCTTCGCCGGCCACGCCTAGTGCTCCTCCGCGGAAGTCTCCTACATTCGGCCACGCCTGCATCACGGCTCGCTGCGTTGCTTCGTCGCCCAAGTACGGCCCAGTACGAGGCGCTCCTCGCGCCTTGCGAGCCGCGCGCAGTCG
>JACDBB010000037.1 GCA_013695145.1 Euzebyales bacterium | reverse complement strand
CAGGGGGCATCGGTGTCGCCGTTGCTCGCCAACGTCTACCTGCACCACGTCTTCGACCTGTGGGCCCACGATTGGAGGCGTCGGCACGCCCACGGTGACGTGGTCATCGTGCGGTTCGCTGACGACTTTGTCGTGGGGTTCGAGCACGAACGGGACGCGCGGCGGTTCCAACGCGACCTGCGCGAGCGGCTCGCGAAGTTCAGCCTGGAGCTGGCGGACGACAAGACGCGCCTGATCGAGTTCGGGCGGTTCGCCGCCCAGCGTCGAGCAAAGCGTGGCCTCGCCCGACCGGAGACGTTCACCTTCCTGGGTTTCACGCACATCTGCGCGGAGACCAAGAATGGGCGTTTCACGCTCAAACGTGTCACGATCGCGAAACGGATGCGGGCCAAGCTGCGCGAGCTCAAAGCCGAGCTCAAGCGCCGTCGGCATCTGTCCATCCCCGAGCAGGGGCGCTGGCTGGCAAGTGTGGTGCGTGGGCACCTCAACTACTACGCCGTGCCCGGTAACACCGAAGCGGTCGCGGCCTTTCGCACCCAGGTGACGCGGTACTGGTATCGGGCGCTTCGGCGTCGCAGCCAGCGCACGCGCCTGACCTGGGAGCGCATGCGCCGCCTCGCCTCCCGATGGCTACCCCCGGTCCGTACCATGCATCCATGGCCTACGACGCGGTTTGACGAATGCACCTGAGGCAGGAGCCCAGTGCGTTAGCAGCGCACGCTGGGATCTGCGCGGGGGGCCGCCCGCAAGGGCGGTCCCTACCGCAATACACCGGTGTATCATGTTCACAGGTTACCAATCGGTCGAGGACCGGTCTGTCGAGTGGAGAAGTCGATGCACCCGATCACCGCCTACGAGGAGGCGCGGCTGCGCCACGCGGATCTCCTGCGGCTGCGCAACCCGCACCTGCGCCAGGTGCACCGGCCGGCCGGCGAGCGGTTCGGCCGCTGGCTGCTGGTCCGCGCGGCCCGCATGCTGGCCCGCGAGGCTCGCGACCAGGCCGTGGAGGTGGCGCTGTGCAACGCTGGCGTCGTCGCCGTGGTCCGCCGTGGCTGAGGCGCCCGGGGGGCTCGAGGTCGTCCGGAGGTTCGTCAACACCCGCAACGTCGAGGATGGCACCGACGACCTCGCGGACATCGACGGGCTGGCGGCCTTCTGCCGGGAGCACGGGCTGGCGGAGGACGGCGAGGTGACCGGGGCGGACCATGACCGTGCGGTCCGGCTGCGCGAGGCGCTGCGCCGCGTCCTGGTGATCCACGACGGCGGCCCACCCGACCCCGAGGCGGTCGCGGATCTCAACCAGCTGGCGGCCGACGCCCCGCTGGTGACCCGGCTCGACGACGACGCGGCGGTCACGCTGGTACCGGCGGCGGAGGGGGGCGGCGCGGTGCTCGCGCGGGTGCTCGCGCTGGTCCACGCCGCCGAGGTCGACGGCACGTTCGCCCGCCTGAAGGTGTGCCCGGCCGACGACTGCCTGTCGGCGTTCTACGACCAGTCGCGGAACCGCTCGCGGACCTGGTGCTCGATGGAGGTGTGCGGCAACCGGGCCAAGGTGCGCGCCTACCGCGCCCGTGACCGCCGCTAGCGCTGCACCGCGGAGCTAGTAGGGATACCACCAGTCCTTCGGCGCGTCGCTCAGGTCCCAGTGGACGTGCTTGGTCTCGGAGAACTCGTCGAGGGCTTGCTCGCCGAGCTCGCGGGCGCCGCCCGACAGCTTCATGCCGCCGAACGGCCCCGCGTCGTTGTCGGTGAGCGGGTCGTTGATCCACACCGTCCCGACCTTGACCTCCTCGAAGAACCGCTTCACCAGCACGGGGTCGGTGGAGCGCAGCGTCGCGCCGAGCCCCATCGGGCTGTCGTTGACGAGCGCGATCGCGTCCGAGAAGGCGGTGTAGGTCATCACGGGGATGGCGGGCCCGAAGGTCTCGTCACGCATGATCGCCATGTCGTGGTCGACGTCGATCAGCACGGTTGGCTCGTAGAACCAGCCGCGGTCGCGGTCGCGCGGCCGCCGACCTCCGGTCACCACGCGGGCGCCGCGGTCGACCGCCTCGGCGATGTGGCGCTCGACCTTGCCGCGGAACGGCTCGCCCATCATCGGCCCCATGTCGACGCCTTCCTCGAGGCCGTGGCCAAGGCGCAGACTCGACACGCGGGCCTCGAGTGCGGCGACGACCTCGTCGTGGAGGCCCGACGGGACGTAGACCCGCTCGGCGGAGGTGCAGACCTGCCCCGCGTTGATGAGCGCGGCATACGCCACCGCGTCGGCCGCCGTGCTCGGGTCGGCGTCGGGCGCGACCACGAACGCGTCCTTGCCGCCGAGCTCCAGGTGCAGGCGCTTCATCATCGGCGCCGCCACCGACGCGATGTGCCGGCCGGTCTCCACCGAGCCGGTGAAGGCGACGAGCGGGACGCCAGGGTGAGCGACCAGGGCCCGGCCTGCCGAGCCGTCGCCGGTCACGACGTTGATCACCCCAGGTGGGAAGTGGTCGAAGCACCGGCGGATCCACTCCACCGTCGCCAGTGGCGCCCATTCGCTGGGCTTGACGACCACCGCGTTGCCGGCCGCCAGCGCAGGAGCGAGCTTCCACGACAGCAGCAGGAGCGGGTAGTTCCACGGCACGATCGCGCCGACCACGCCGTAGGGCTCCCGCAGCACGAGGTTCAGCTGGGTGCGCGGCTCGCCGCTTGGGATCACGGTCCCCCGGCGGCTGCGGCCGAGCTCGGCGTAGTAGCGCAGGCAGCTGACCGCGTACTCGAGCTCCTCCTCCTGCTCGCTCCGCGGCTTGCCCTGCTCGCGCGTGAGGAGCTCCAACAGGTCGGCTGCGTGCTCCTCGCTCTTTGCCGCGGCCTTCTGCAGCAGCGCGGCCCGCTCACCCGCGGCGGTCCACCGCCACCCGTCGAAGGCGCCGCTGGCGGCTGCGACGGCCAGGTCGACGTCGGCGGCCGAGCCCGCCGGAACGCGGCCGACCGCCTCCTCCGTGGCGGGGTCGTCCACGGTGATCCAGCTGTCGCCGGTGCCGTCCACCCAGCGGTCGCCGATCAGCATCCGGTAGCGGCCCATGCTCATCCACGCTCCCGCTCGTCGGTCATGGCGCGGTTCACGAGTCGAACCCGATGCCGATGGCGTCGAGGACGCGGAGCAGCGGTCCTCTGCGTCCACCGGTGCGGTCCGATCTGGCCAGGGCGCGCCGCACCAGCGTCACGCCGGCCCACCGCAACGGCTCGGGCGGGAACGGCGAGGGCGCACTGGTGGTGTAGCGCAGCCGCAGCAGCGGCGAGTCAGGGGCGACGATCCGGTCCGCCAGCACCCTGCCGGCGAAGCGGCTCGCCCCGACGCCGAGGCCGGTGTAGCCGAGCGCGTAGAGCAGCCGTCCGCCCAGGGCCTGCCCGAACACCGGCGTGAAGCGTGTGGTCGTCGCGATCGCCCCGCCCCAGCGGTGCGTGAACGCCACGTCCGCGAGCTGCGGGAACATCCTGCGGAAGTGGGCCTCCAGCAGCGCGTAGGTCTGCTGGCGGTCATCGAACTGCGGGCCGACCCCGTTGCCGTAGTAGTAGATCGCGTCGTAGCCACCCCACAGGATCCGGTTGCGCGCCCCTCCGCCCTCCTCGCGGATCAGGCGGAAGTAGTGGAACTGGTTGCTGCAGTCGCCGAGCCCCTGCCGGCCGGACCATCCGATCCGCGCCAGCTGATCGTCGTCCAGCGGTTCGGTGACCAGCACGTAGTCGTACACGGGGACGTAGTGGCGGCGGGTGCGGCCGAGCACGCCACCGCTGTAGGCATTGGTCGCCAGGACGGCCTGCGAGGCGTGCACTGCGCCGCCGGCCACCTCGAGCCTCACCCCTGAACCGCGCCGGCTCACCCTGGTCACCGCAGAGCGCTCGTGGACGGCAGCGCCACGGGCTACGGCGACGCGCGCCAGCTCCCGCGCCAGCTTGGCAGGGTGCAGCACACCGCCCGCGCCTGGCCGGTGCAGCGCGCCGAGCACCAGCGGTGAATCCAGCTGCGCCCTGGCGGCGCCCCTGTCCAGGAGTTCCACCTTGTGACCGAACCGCTCGTGCAGCTCGGCTTCCTCGCGCAGTGCGTCCACCTGCCATGGCGCCACCGCGAGATCGAGCATGCCGGTCGGCTCGAAGTCGCAGCGCAGGTCGTAGCGCTGGACGAATGCGCGAAGACCGGCGTAGCTGGCTGCGGCGAGCTGCTCCAGCTCGTCGATCTCGTCAGGGTAGTGCCGCAGCCCGTTCGCCAGCCCGTGAGTGAGGGAGGGGTCGAGGAAGCCGCCGTTGCGCCCGCTCGCGCCGTAGCCGACGACATCGCGCTCGCACACCACGATGCGCAGCGACGGGTCGCTGTCGAGCAGGTGCTGGGCGGTCCACAGGCCGGTGTAGCCGCCACCGATGATCGCCACATCGGCCTCGACCTTGCCCGCCAGCCCCTCGTGGACGCCAGCGATGGGCCCGTCGATGGAGCCCAGCCAGTAGCTGACCGCAGGGTCGCTGGTGGACGGCCTCACCCGCCGCCCCGTGCTCACGGATCCGTCAGCTCTTCGCGCGCGTGAACAGGTCGTTGTAGAGGATCTCGGCGTCGCCGGTGTCGCGCAGGAACTCCAGCTCCGCGAGCACCTCCTCGGGCGGGTAGATCGCCGGGTCCTCCAGGATGTCCTCGACGATGAACTCCTCCGCCGCCGCGTTCGGGCTGGCGTAGTACGTCCAGTTGGTAAGCGCCGCACCGTTCTCCGCATCGAGGATGAAGTTGATGAACGTGTGCGCCGTGCACGGGTGCGGGGCGTCGGCGAGGATGGCGATCGTGTCCACCCACTTGACGCCACCCTCCTCAGGGATGACGTAGGTGTAGCGGTCGGGGTCGTCGGCCTCGTCGAAGGCCGCGAAGAACGTGCCGCTGTAGCCGTGCGCCACGGCGGTCTCGCCGGACATCAGCAGGTCCCCGTACAGGTTGGAGTCGAAGGCTGCCAGCCGGTCGCTCGTCTCGGCGATGAGGTCCGCGGCCTCGCCGAGCTCGTCCTCGCTCGTCGTGTTGATGTCGTGGCCCAGGTACGCCAGTGCGGCCGCCATCGCCTCCCGGGGGTCGTCGAGCATCGACATCCGGCCCTGGTAGTCGGCGGTCACCTCGGGGTCGAACAGCAGCGCCCAGCTGTGCGGGGCGTCCTCGCCGACGACCTCGAGGTCGACGCCGAGCCCGGTCGTGCCCCACTGGTAGGGCATCGAGTACACCGAGCCAGGGTCGAACGGCGGGTCGCTGAACTCCTCGTCGACGTTGTCCGCGTTGGGGAGCGCGTCGCGGTCCAGCTCGGCGAGCAGACCCTCGCCGATCATGATCCCGACCATGTAGTCGGACGGCACGACGATGTCGTAGCCCGACGCGCCGCCCTGGACCTTGGCGAGCATCTCCTCGTTGGAGGGATAGAAGTCCTCGGTGACGCTCACCCCGTGCTCCTGCGAGAACGCCTCGAGGAGCTCGGGGTCGATGTAGTCGCTCCAGTTGTAGAGGACCAGGTCGCCGTCGGTGTCGCCGTCGGCGCAGTCGCCATCGCCGGTCTCGCCACCGTCGGCGTCGGCGTCGCCGCCGCCGGTCTCACCATCCCCAGTCGCGCCGCCGTCCTCGCCGCCACCGGCCGCTGTGTCGCTGCCGCGCTCGCCGGCGCACGCCGCGGCAGCCATGGCGAGTGCCACGAGCAGGATCGTCAGTCGGTTGCGCATGGTCTTCCTCCGGGGTTCGGCTTCCTACGGACGGCTTCCTACGCACGATCTGGGGAGCGTCGCTGGATGAGCAGCGAGCCAAGCACGAGCAGCATGGACGCGACGAGCATCACGGTGGACACCGCGTTGATGAGCGGCGTCACACCCCGGCGCACGAGGCCGAAGACGTAGACCGGCAGCGTCGTCGACCCAGGACCCGCCACGAAGCTGGTGA
The DNA here is from genome assembly GCA_013695145.1 of Euzebyales bacterium. GTDB lineage: Bacteria > Actinomycetota > Nitriliruptoria > Euzebyales > Egibacteraceae > JACDBB01. Next base: position 20,667 of record JACDBB010000037.1, on the reverse strand, counting down.
CGACGACGTCGTCAAGGGACAGTGTCAGGGCCAGCAGCGCCCCGCCGAGCACACCGGGCATGATCAGCGGCAGGGTCACGCGCCGGAACGCCTGCCAGCGGCTGGCGTACAGGTCGGCGGCAGCCTCTTCCAGTGCGGGGTCCAGGCCCGCGAGGCGCGCGCGCACCACGATGGCCACGAACGAGATGTTGAACGCGATGTGGCTCAGCGTGATGGTCGGAATGCCCAGGCTCGGACTGATGCCGAGCACGGCCTGCACGATCACGAACGCCTCGACGAAGAACAGCAGCATCATCACGGCCATCGTCACGTCGGGGATGATGACGGGGAGGTAGACGAGGCCGTCGTAGACGCGCCGGCCGGGGAAGCGGAAGCGCTCCAGGGCCAGGGCGGCGGCGGTGCCGATGACGGTGGACACCGCCGTCGAGGCCAGCGCGACGATCAGGGAGTTCCTGAGCGCGTTCAGGACGGCCGCGTTGTCGAGCATCTCCCTGTACCACCGCAGCGACGCCGTGTTCCACACCCCCACGATCCGGTTGTCGTTGAACGAGAACACGATCAGCAGCAGGATCGGCGCGTAGAGGAACACGTAGACGGCCCACGTGTTGGCGGCGAGGACCCGCTGCGCCGGGCCGCGCGGACGGACCGCATCCCCGGCCCTCACAGCGTCTTCCCACCGACGCGGAAGTACACCATCGTCGCGAGGAGCATGACCGCCATGACCACGAACGACAGCGACGAGCCGAACGGCCAGTCCCTGGCGGACAGGAACTGGCGGACGATGAAGCTGCCCAGCATCGTCGTGCGCGACCCGCCGAGGATCTCAGGGGTGACGTAGGCCCCCAGGCTCGGGATGAACACCAGGATCGAGCCAGCGACGACCCCGGGGCGCGACAGCGGCCAGGTGACGTGCCGGAACGCCTTCCACCCTGAGGCGTACAGGTCGCGCGCAGCCTCGACGAGGCCGAAGTCCATCCGCTCGATCGCGGCGTACAGCGGCAGCACCATGAACGGCAGGAACCCGTAGACGAGGCCGATCAGCACCGCAGTGGGGGTGAACAGCAGGCGGCTGGGCCCGAGCCCGGCCAGGTCGGTGAGCTGCGACAGCGGGCCGTCGGAACCCAGCAGCAGACGCCAGGCGTAGGTGCGCACCAGGAAGTTCGACCAGAACGGAATCATCACCCCGACCAGCAGCAAGCCACGCACCCTGGGCGACCGCGTCGCGATGAAGTAGGCGAAGGGGTACCCCACCAGGAGGCAGATCGCCGTCGCCAGCGCCGCGATCCACAGCGACCGCCAGGCGATGCCACCGACGAGGGGGTCGAACAGGCGCCCGTACGAGCGGAGGCTCCACTCCCCGAGGATCGTCCGCCCCGTCGAGCTGCGCGTGGCGAAGGAGTACACGAAGACGATCGCGAGCGGGACGGCGAAGAACAGACCGAGGTAGACGAAGCCGGGCAGCGCCAGCAGCGCGCCGCGGCGCGCCGCGGCCCGTTCGGCGGCGCGCTCGAGCGCAGGATCCACGGCCTCTCCCGAGGCAGGCGTCCCGGTTGGCGGGGTGGAGACGGTGGAGGCCATCACTCCTCCAGCACGGTGGTCGAGGCCGGGTCCCAGCGGATCCCGACGCGGTCGCCCTCGCGGCACTGCGCGACGCTCGGCGTGTTCTCCTGGCGGACGCGCAGCGTCACCCCCTCGAGCGCCACCTCGTAGGTCAGCGAGCTCCCGAGATAGACACGGCGCTCGACGACGCCGACGAGCTGGTTGGCACCTGACGGGGACGGCTCGCCCGCAGGCACCACCGACAGCTTCTCCGGGCGCAGCGCCAGGGTGATCGCGACACCGGACGTCGAGCCGGGGGGCACGTTCACCGTGCGTCCGTCGGCGAGGCGGGCCTCGCCCTGACCCTGCGCGACCGCGGCGAGGAAGTTCGTCTGCCCGATGAAGTCGGCGACCATGCGCGTGCGAGGGTGCTCGTAGATCTCCTCCGGTGTGCCGACCTGGAGCAGCCGGCCGGCGTCCATGACGCCGATCCGGTCGGACATCGTCAGTGCCTCCTCCTGGTCGTGGGTCACGTACACGAACGTGACCCCGACGCGCTCCTGCAGCTCCTTGAGCTCGAGCTGCATCGCCTGGCGGAGCTTGAGGTCGAGCGCGCCGAGGGGCTCGTCGAGCAGCAGGACCTTCGGCTGGTTGACCAGGGCGCGGCCCAGCGCGACGCGCTGCTGCTGGCCGCCGGACAGCTGCTGCGGCTTGCGCCGCTCCATGCCGCCGAGCCTGACGAGCTCGATCACCTCGGCCACGCGGCGGCGGGTCTCGTCCGCGGCGGTGCGCCGCATCTGGAGGCCGAACGCGATGTTCTGCTCGACGGTCATGTGCGGGAACAGCGCGTAGGACTGGAACACGGTGTTCACCGGTCGCCGGTTGGGCGGCCGCAGGCCCATCTCCTCGCCGAAGATCCGCACGCTTCCCTCGGTGGGGATCTCCAGTCCCGCGATCATGCGCAGGGTCGTGGTCTTGCCGCAGCCGGAAGGGCCGAGCAGGGAGAAGAACTCCCCGTCGGGGACGCGCAGGTCCAGCCGCTCGACCGCGGTGACGTCCTCGAACCGCTTCACCACCTCGGCCAGCTCGACCGCGGCGGTGCTGACCGCGAGCGCCTCTGAGGCCTTCGTCGCCGTGGACGCGGGGCTCGGCGTGGTCGTCATGTGCGGTGCACCTCGGTGCCGGCGAGCCAGGTCCCCTCGACCGCGACTGCGGCGAGCTGAGGGCCCGGCAGGTGGGCGATGTCCTCGCCGAGCAGGCACAGGTCGGCGGGCGCGCCACACCTGATGCAGCCCGCACGGTCGTCGAAGGCCTGATAGGCGGTGCCGCGCGTGTAGGCGGCCAGGGCATCGTCAAGGCCGAGCCGCTGATGGGGCAGCCACCCGTCCTCCGGCGCGCCGTCGCGTGTCTGGCGTGTCACGGCCACGGCGATCCCCTCCATTGGCACCATCGACGACACCGGCCAGTCGCTGCCGAAGCTGACGGTCGCTCCGGTCCGCCACACGTCGCCGATGGGGTACTGCCAGCGGCTGCGCTCTGGGCCCAGCCGCGGCTCGGTGAGCGCCGTCATCACCTCGTTGCGCTGCGCCCACAGTGGCTCGAAGTTGGCGATGGCGCCGAGCTCGGCGAAGCGGGGCACATCGTCGGGGTGGACCAGGTGCGTGTGCGCGACGACCGGACGGCGGTCGCGCTGCCCGTTGAGCCGTGCGGTGTGCTCAACGGCATCGAGCGTCATGCGGACGGCCGCGTCGCCGATAGCGTGAACGTGCGCCTGGAAGCCGTCCGCGTCGAACGCCGCGACGGCCTCGGCCAGCTCGGCGGCGCTCCAGTTCGGGATGCCGCAGGAGCAGGGGTCGTCGACGTAGGGCTCGAGCAGGGCGCCCGTGCCGCCCTCGATCACCCCGTCGGCGAAGAACTTGACGCTGGCGACGGTCACGCGCCCGCCCGGCACCCCGTCGGCGGCACGGGCGGCAGCGGCGGTCGTGGCCGCCTCCCTGGCGGCGAGAAACTCCTCCCGCTGCGCGGCCCAGCGCGCCGGGTCGACGCGCAGCGCGATGTTGACGTCAGCGGTCAGGCGGCCCGCCGCGGCGAGGTCGAGGTAGACGCGCACGTCCTCGGGCCCCAGGGCAGCCTCCTGCACCCAGACGATCCCAGCCGCAGCCATCCGCTGCAGCGCGACGGCCAGGCCCTCGGCCTTCACGGTGGCTCCGCTCGGGGGCACGTGTGGCTCGAGCAGCTCGATGGCGGCCTCCAGCAGCGTCCCGGTCGGGGTCCCGTCGCCCCGCCGCACGATGGTGCCACGCGGCGGGTCTGGCGTGTGCACGTCGATGCCGGCGGCAGCCAGCGCGAGCGAGCTCGCCCACGCCATGTGATGATCGCTCGACCACAGCGCAACGGGCCGGTCGGGCACCGCCGCGTCAAGGACTCGCGCGTCACCGACACCTGCGGGCAGGATCTCAGGCGGGTAGCCGTAGCCGACGATCCACGGGAGGCCGGGACGCGCGGCGGCGTAGCGTCGGAGCCGGCCCAGCAGGTCCTCCACGTCCACCGCGTCGACGATGGGCGCAGCCAGCGTCTCCGTACCGCCCCACAGCGGGTGGATGTGCCCGTCCCGGAAACCTGGCACGAGGCAGCGCCCGGCCAGCTCGACGACCAGCGTGTCCTTCCCGACGAGGTCGAGCGCCTCGCTGTCCAGCCCCACCACGCGCCCGCCATGCACAGCCACGGCCGTCGCGACAGGCTGGGACAGGTCGCCCGTCAGCACCGTGCCGCCGCGGAACACCGTGCAGGCAGGAGGCATCACTCAGCCGCCTGGCCAGACGCATCGGCTGCGACCGTCCTCACGTCCGCTCCATCTGCTTGCGGGCCTCGCCGAGGACCTGGTCGAGGATCCCGACGACCTCACCGAGGATCTCACGGTCGGCCACCAGGGGCGGTGAGACCTGAATGACCGGCTCGTCACGGTCGTCCGCGCGGCAGATCAGCCCGAGCTCGAGCAACCGCCGGGACAGGAAGCCGCGGAGCAGCCGCTCGGACTCCTCGTCGGTGAACCTCACCTTGTGGTCGCGATCAGCGACCAGCTCCAGCGCCCAGAAATAGCCCGTCCCGCGGACGTCCCCCACGATGTCGTGGCGGTCCGCCAGGTCCGCGAGCTGATCGGAGAGCCAGTCCTCGTTGCGCTGGACGTTGCCCAGTACGTCCTCGGTCTCGAGCACGGCGATGTTCGCCATGGCCACGGCGCACGCAACCGGGTGCCCGCCCCAGGTGGACCCGTGCAGGAACATCGCCTTGGGATCCTTGCGCAGCCGTTCGCCGACCTCGCGGCTGAACACCATCCCACCGAGCGGTGCATACGCCGACGTCACGCCTTTGGCGAACGTGATGATGTCCGGCAGGAAGCCGTAGCGCTCCGCGCCCGTCCAGGCACCGAGGCGGCCGAACGCGCAGATGACCTCGTCGGACACCAGCAGCACACCGTGGCGGTCGCAGATGTCCCGTACGCGCTGCAGATAGCCCTCGGGCGGCGTGAAGCAGCCACCCGCGTTCTGGACGGGCTCCAGGAAGACCGCGCTGACGGTCTCTGAGCCGGCCGCCACGATCGTGTCCTCGATCGCCCCTGCGGGGTCGTCCGTCTCCGGCCGGTAGCGGTTGGTGTTCGGCACGCGCAGGTGGCCTGGGAGCAGCGGGCCGAACGGCTCCTGCAGCCCCTCGATCCCGGTGACGCCCAGCGCGCCCATGGTGGTGCCGTGGTAGGCGTAGCGCCGGCTGACGATCTTCTGGCGTTCCGGCTGGCCGTTGGCGATGTGGTACTGGCGGGCCAGCTTCATCGCCGACTCGACCGCCTCGGAGCCGGAGTTGACGAAGAACACGTGGTCGAGGTCACCAGGGAAGCGCTCGGCGAGAGCGGCTGCCAGGTCGATCGCCGGCTGGTGGGCGGTCCCCCAGTTCGTCGCGAAGTGCAGCTTGCGCATCTGGGCGGCGGCAGCCTCGGCCAGCTCCGCCCTGCCGTAGCCGATCTGCGCGCAGAACAGCGCCGACAGCCCGTCGAGGTAACGCTTGCCCGCGGTGTCCCACACGTAGCAGCCCTCGCCGCGGTCCAGCACCGGAATGCTCGGCTCGGGCCCAAGCCAGTCCGAGGTGCGCGTGAAGTGCAGCCAGAGGTTCCCGTCCTCCAGGGCCGGTGTGCGCATGCGGGCTCCTTGTCGCCAGGTGCGTCGATGGTCGCCAGGCGTCTCAGGCCTGGATGTTGCTCATGACGTGCTTGATGCGGGTGTAGTCCTCGAAGCCGTACAGCGACAGGTCCTTGCCATGGCCGGAGCGCTTGAAGCCGCCGTGGGGCATCTCCGCGACGATCGGGATGTGGGTGTTGATCCACACGCATCCGAAGTCAAGGCCCTTGGCCATTCGCAGCGCCCTGCCGTGGTCCTTCGTCCAGACGCTCGACGCCAGCCCGTACTCCACGCCGTTGGCCCACTCGAGCGCCTTGGCCTCGTCGTCGAACCGCTGCACCGTGATGACGGGCCCGAAGATCTCGTCCTGGATCAGCTCGTCGTCCTGGCGCAGGTTCGCCACCACGGTCGGGCCGTAGAAGTACCCCCCGCCGTGCTCCTCGGCCCGCCCGCCGACCACCACCTCCGCGTGGGCTGGTCGGCGGTCGATGAAGCCGGACACCCGCGCGAGCTGGTCGGGGTTGTTGAGCGCGCCGTAGTCGACGTCCTCATCGGGCGCGCCGGTGGTCGTGGCGCGGGCCGCCTCGGCGAGCGCGGCGAGGAAGTCGTCGTGGATCCCCGCCCCGGCCAGCACCCGGGTCGCGGCGGTGCAGTCCTGGCCGGCGTTGAAGTAGCCGGTGGCCGCGATCGTCTCAGCCGCCGCAGCGACGTCCGCGTCGTCGAACACGATGACCGGCGCCTTGCCGCCGAGCTCGAGGTGCACCCGCTTGAGATCGCCGCCCGCGGCCCGCGCGACCTGGCGGCCCGCGCGGACGCTGCCCGTGATGGACGCCATCGCGGGGAGCTGGCTGGCGACGAGCGCCGCCCCGGTGGCCCGGTCGCCGCAGATCACGTTGAACACGCCAGGAGGCAGGAACTCGGCCATGAGCTCCGCCATGCGCACCGTGGACACCGGTGTGGTGTCCGAGGGCTTGAGCACGACGGTGTTGCCAGCGGCGATGGCCGGTGCCCACTTCCACACGGCCATCATCAGCGGGTAGTTCCACGGCGTGACCTGGGCGCACACGCCCACCGGCTCGCGGCGGATCATGGAGGTGTGGCCCGCCAGGTACTCCCCGCTGGACAGGCCGCTCAGGATCCGCGCCGCGCCGGCGAAGAAGCGGACCTGGTCGATGGCGGGCGGCAGCTCCTCGGCAGCGGTGAGCCCGATCGGCTTGCCGGTGTTCTCGCACTCCAGCCGGACCAGCTCGTCGCTGTGGTCGTCGAAGACGTCGGCGATGCGCAGCAGGGCGCGGCTGCGCTCGGAGGGGGTCGCGTCCCGCCAGCCATGAAACGCCCGCGCCGCGGCGCGGCAGGCAGCGTCGACGTCCGTCGCACCCGACAGCGGGGCGTGCGCGAACTCCTGACCGGTCGCCGGATTGGTCAGTGGCATGGTCCGGCCGTCCGCAGCCGCGACGGGCTCGCCGTCGACGAAGTTGGCCAGCGTACGCACGGCTCGTCCCTTCCGGTCACCGTCAGCTGCGAGGTCTGCGCAGCGTATGGACTCGCAGGCCGATTGTCGTTGGCCAAACGGTGAAGCCATCGCAGTCGCGTTGCTCCGTTCGACCGAGGCGCCGCCCGGCGGTCCTCGTTAGGTTTTCGCCACGGGTCACGGTGAGGGGACACGATGGGGTACGACGGGCTGCTCGCGGGTCGCCGGCCAGCTCCGACGGAACGGCCTCGTATAGCCATCTGTCCAGGTACGATCCCGCCACCACCATGGAACGCTGAGTGGGATCGAGGGTTCATGCCGCTGTGGCTCGAGCACCTGCTGGAGGACCCGGGACTCGGCTTGGAGCTGGTCGCCGGACGTGGCGGCCTGCGGGAGCGAGGGCCGGTCCGGTGGGCGCACATCTCGGAGATCCCCGACCCGACGCCCTGGCTTGAGGGCGGCGAGATCCTGCTCACGACCGGCATGGGGGTGCGGGACAACCCCACGCTCCAGCGCAAGCTCGTCGTCGGGCTCGCAGCGCGGGGGTGCGCCGCCGTGGGCTTCGGACTCGGCGTGTGCCTCGACGACGTCCCGGATGCGATGCTCGCCGAGGCCGACGAGCGGGCACTGCCCCTGTTCACGGTCCCCTACGAGGTGCCGTTCATCGCCGTCACCAAGCGGGTGTCACGGCACATCTTCGACGAGCACTACGCGACGCTGCGGGGAGCGGTGGACCTGCACCGGCAGGTGCTCGCGTCCGTGCTGTCGGGCAGTGGCGTGGACGGAGTGCTGGCGACGGTCACGCGGCCGATGCCGGGCTTCGCCTACGTGCTCTACGACTACTACGGCGACGTCCTGGCTCAGCACGAGGCTGGGGGGCTCACCGCCACTGCGGCGCTGTGGGCCGAGCTCGCCCCTGAGCTCCTGCGCCGGGACCGAGTCGAGACGTCCGTCGACGGGCGGGTGGCTATCGGGTCGGTCGTCAGGCTCGGTGACCAGGTGGAGGCGGTGCTGGTCCTGGTCGGCGAGCGCGGCCTCCACGAGCACGAGGCACTGCTGCTCGAGCAGGGTCTGGCCGGCATCAGCCTGGAGCTTGCTCGCGGGCTGTCTGCCCGCGAGGCGCACCGCCAGCGCGTTGACGACCTGCTGGCCGAGGTGGCAGGCGGGCGCCTCGGCCACCTCGCGCTGGAGCAGCAGCTGCACCACCTCGGCGTCGACCCCGCGGGCTACGAGGTGCTGTGCATCGCCCGGCCGGCGGCGTCGGCAAGCGGCGCCGGCGGACCGGTCTCCGAGCGCTCGCTGTGCGCGCTCGTCGAGCACGCCGTCATGGCCTGCGGCCGGCCCGTCGTCGGTCGCTGGGACGGCGCCATCCACTGCATCGTGGCCCCGGGCGGTGACGCCGCCGAGCGGGTCGCCGACGCCATCAGCGGCCGCGGGTGGGCGCACCTGCCCGTTGGGCGGAGCCGCACGAAGCGCACCGCCAACGACCTGGCTGCCGCGCTGCGGGAGGCGGAGGTCGCCGCCACCGTGCCAGGGCCCGCACCGGGCGGCGTGCGGGACGTGGCCGCGCTCGGCCTGTCAGGACTGCTGGCCGGCATCGACGATGCCCTTGGTGCCCGCGCCTTCGTCGACCACGTCCTCGGCCGGGTGCTGGAGCACGACGCGCGGGAAGGCACGCAGCTCGCCAACACGCTGCGGGCGTACCAGCGGCACGGCTGCCGCCCGGGCCCGGCGGCCGGCGAGCTGTGCGTCCACCGCCACACGCTCGCCTACCGGCTGGACCGCATCCGGGTCCTCACGGGCCGCGACCCTCGCGACGGCCAGCACCTGCTGGCGTTCGGTCTCGCCCTCGAGCTCGAGGCGCGGTCGCGGTCGTGAGTCGGGCAGCACCGGTCAGCTTCTGGCTCGAGACGGCCGCGCGGGGACCGGCGCGGCCCGCTCTCGACGGGTCAGTCGATGCGGACGTGGCGATCCTCGGGGCTGGCTACTCGGGCCTGTGGACCGCGTTCGCCTTGCAGGAGCGGCGCCCCGACCTGCGCATCGCCATCGTCGAGGCCGAGACCGCCGGCTTCGGCGCCTCGGGGCGCAACGGCGGGTGGTGTGTGGCGAACGTGTCCGTGAGCCCAGCCGAGCTGTCGCGGCGGCATGGTCCCGGCGCGGCGCGGGCGACGATGCTCGCCCTGCGCGACACCGTGGACGAGGTCGGGCGGGTGTGCGCCGACCATGGCATCGACGCCCAGTACCGCAAGGGCGGCGTCCTGCGGATCGCCAGGGGCGCCCATGAGCTGACCGCGCTGCGGGCCGGCTTCCAGAGCCGGTCGACGCTGGGCCTGACGGATGGCTGCGAGCTGCTGGACGCCCCGCAGACCGTGGCGCGCGTCGCCGTCGCCGACGCGCGCGGCGCGCTGTTCGATCCGCACTGCGCGGTCATCCACCCCGGGCGCCTGGTGCGCGGCTTGGCCGAGGCGGTCGAGCGGCGGGGGGCAGCCATCTTCGAGGGGACCCGCGTCACGGGCGTCCGGGAGCGGAGCGGGCGCCAGGGACCCCGCCTGGTCACCGAGCGCGGCGACGTCAGGGCGGCGACCGTCGTGCTGGCCGGCGACGCCTACCTCGCAGGGCTGCCGGGGATGCGTAGGCGCGTGCTGCCGGTCTACTCGCTGATCGTGCTCACCGAGCCGCTGTCGGACCACGCCTGGGAAGCGCTGGGCTGGCAGCGGCACGAGTGCCTGTCGTCACACCGCTACACCGTTGACTACCTGTCACGCACCGCTGACGGCAGGATCCTGTTCGGAGGCCGCGGTGCGCCCTACCATTACGGTTCGGCGATCACGGACGCCTACGACCGCCACGACGCCACCCATGCGGTCCTGCGCGACCAGCTGAGTGACTGGTTCCCGCAGCTGGGCAGGATCGGCTTCTCCCATGCCTGGGGCGGGCCGGTCGGGATGACCCGCGACTGGATGCCCCGCATCGGCCACGACCCGCGCAGCGGCATCGCGGGCGCGTGGGGCTACGGCGGGCAGGGTGTGGCCGCGTCGAATCTCGCCGGCCGGGCCCTGGCCGACCTCATCACCGAGACGCCGTCATCGGTGAGCGACCTGCCGCTGGTCGGCCACCAGCCGCGATCCTGGGAACCCGAGCCCGTGCGCTGGCTGGCGGTGCGCTACCTCCAGACGACGCTCGCCCGCATCGACACCCGTGCTCGCCGCACCGGCCGTCCCCCGTCGGGCCGCAGCCTGGCCGAGCGCCTCATCCGCCATTGACAGGCCGCGCCCCAACAGGCAGCCCGGCTCGCGCGCCCGCGCGGCCGCCCACACGTACTCTTCAGCGGGTGACCTGCCGCCCCCAGCTCGTCGCGCCGCCCTCCCGGTGGCGCGCGAGCCCACGTCGCCTTGCCCGCCTGTTCGCCGGCCAATGGCTGTTCGGGACCGGCGATGCGTTCCTCATCGCGGCGGGGCTGGGCAACGCGCCCTGGACCGTGCTCGCCGAAGGGGTCTCCCGCGTCACGCCGCTGACGGTCGGCGTCGCCACCCAGGCCATCGGCCTGCTGGTGCTGTGCGGATGGCTCCCGCTGCGCGAGCGACCCGGGCTCGGCACCGTCCTGAACGTCGTGGTGATCGGGATCGCACTCGACGTGATGCTGCCCCTGGTTCCCGACCTCGAAGGGCTGGCGGTGCGCGGCGTCGCCGCGCTCATCGGGGTCGCGCTGGTCGGGCTCGGCAGCGGCCTCTACCTGAACGCCGGCCTCGGGCCAGGGCCACGCGACGGCCTGATGACCGGCATCAACCGGCGGACCGGCTGGCCGGTGTTCGCCGTCCGCCTCGGCATCGAGGCGACCGTCCTGGCCGCCGGCTGGTCGCTGGGCGGCACGGTCGGGGTGGGCACGGTGGGCTTCGCGCTGCTGATCGGCCCGGCGGTGGGCACGTCACTGCGCCTCATGGGACGTCGCCCCCACACCCGCGAAGCGCCCCCCGAGCTCGGCCTCGCTCCGGATCGCTCGGCCGACGGCGGTTGAGGGAAGAGGTCGAGGCAGAACAGGCATAGCGCAGGTGCTATGCTTGCGCCATGTTGGGTGCAGACCTCGTGAGGGAGGCCCGCCGCCGCGCCGGGCTGACGCAGCGCGAGCTGGCCGAGCGGGCCGAGACGACGCAGTCAGCCGTCGCCCGGCTGGAGAGCGGGCGCACGAGCCCGTCGTTCGACCAGGTCCTCCGGCTCATCCGGCTCTGCGGCTTCCGCCTGCACGTGAGCCTCGACCCCTACGACGACTCCGACATCGCCCAGGCCGAGGCGCTGCTGCGCCTGCCCATGGAGGCGCGCCTCGACCGGCTCATCGGCTCGGTGGGCACCCTCCGCGACCTGCAGGACGAGGTTGCGGGGCAGCGTGGCTGAGTTCCGGCCCGACGCCATCGTGGCCGTCCTCGAGCAGCACCGGGTGGCGTGCGTGCTCATCGGCGGCTTCGCCGCCTTCCTGCAGGGCTCGCCGATCCCGACGACGGATGTGGACATCACCCCGCAGCGCGACCCCGCCAACCTCGCCCGCCTGTCGACGGCGCTGACGGAGCTTGACGCGCGGATCCGCGCCGAGGGCGTCGAGCCGCTGCCGTTCGCCCACGACGCGGCCTCCCTGGCGCGGGCAGGCGTGTGGAACCTCACGACCCGCTACGGCGACCTCGACATCTCCTTCGTCCCGACCGGCACCGGCGGGTACGACGACCTCGTCCGCGACGCCATCGAGGTCGAGCTGCGCGGCACGCGGGTGCAGCTCGCCTCGCTCGCCGACATCGTCCGCAGCAAGGACGCCGCGGGCCGGGACAAGGACCACCGCGCGCTGCCGGTGCTCCGGGAGCTGCTCGCCCGGCAGACCCGCGAGCGCGCCGCGCGCCGCGACGGCTGAGCGCAGAGGTGGCCCGCCGCGCCGACCAGCACGAACGCGACGCCGGATGCCGCCAGGGGACAGGAGAGGCGCCCGGACGGCCCCGCCGGCGCCCGGCACGCGCTGGCGGCTGCGCTCCGGACGATGCCCGGTCAGACGACCTCGATCGTGCACCTCGGACCGGGCGCGTCGGCGAGCCGGCGGTCTCGGGTCAGCAGCGTGGCGTCGAGGGCCTCGGCGAGCGCGACGGAGAAGGCGTAGTGGGCACGCACGTTCCCTCGCAGCTCCCATGCGCGAGGCTGGCCGGTATGCGTGGGAGCGACCGTGGCCTACGCTGCCGGGCCACCGTCCGGGAGGAAGCTGGACATGCCCGACTACCTCGATCTCGAGGTGCGCATCGAAAGCGTCTCGGCGGCACGGCGTGCCCGCTTGTCGGGCGACATCCGCCCCAGGAAGAGCAGGTAGCCGCCGTCGCCCGGGCCGATCTGATACTCGTCGATGTCCAGACCGTGGTGGATGACCGCCGCGATCGGCACGCCGGCGGCGGTCGAGGCCTGATGATGGGAGATGGCGATGAGCGGCACGTGGCGGGCGATGAAGCGGTAGACGTCGCGCAGCTCGACGTTGAACGGGCCGTGGTTGGTCGTGACGACGGGCAGATCCGTGAAGCGCGCTGCGTACATCGGCCCGACGATGCTGTGGTCGTGGACGATGTCGCAGTCGATCAGCGCCTCATAGGCATTCGCGACGTGACGCTGCTCGACCACGGCGCCGCCCATCCGCACCGACTCCGCGAAGTCGAGCACGAAGCGCCGGGGCACCGTGCACGTCGCGTCGCCGGTGGTGTAGAGCACTACCTCGTGCCCGGCACGTTGGAAGACGCGGGCGAGTCGGTCGATCACCGCTTCGGTCCCCCCGTACAGGGGCGGGGGGGACGGGGAGCCACGGTGGCGCGAGGAGTCCGATCCTCACCGCAGGTCGCCCAGCTGCGGCGACCCGGTCGCGGACGGCGCGGACGGCACGGCGGCGAGCACGGCGAGCACGGCGATGTCATCGCGCTTGCTGGTGCTGGAGGGCTGCGCGAAACGGCAGGCCGCCTCGACCGGCGCCTCGGCGATGCGGGGGGCGTCACCGGCGTAGCGCAGGCAGGTTGGCGATCCGGGTCGAGAGCTGGCTCAGCACGGCGAGCTCGTCGGAGCTGAGGTGATCGAGGAAGCGGGCACGAACGGAGGCGACGTGGCGCCGGGCTGCCGCTTCCAGCACCCCGAAGCCGTCGGCGGTCAGGTGCAGGATGCAGCCCCGCGCGTCCTGCGGATCGGGCTCCTTCTCGATGAGACCCCTGCCCTGCATCCGGGTCGCGTGGTGGGACAGTCGGCTGCGCGACCACTCCGACCGCCACGCTCGCGCGCACGGTGGCTTCGACGTGCGGCTCGTCGACCTGGCGGAGGTCGGGCTGCCCTTCCTAGACGAGGCTGAGCCACCCCTCTGAACGCCGATACGCGCACGAGCACACCATGCGCTGGAGCGAGACGGTCGACGCGGCCGACGCCTTCGTGTTCGTGATGCCCGAGTACAACTACGGCTTCAACACGCCGCTGAAGAACGCGATCGACTTCCTGTACCACGAATGGCAGTACAAGCCGGTCGGGTTCGTCAGCTACGGCATGACCGCCGCGGGGACCCGCGCCGTGCAGATGATCAAGCAGGTCGTGACGACGTTGAAGATGTACCCGCTCAACGAGGCGGTGGCCATCCCACTGCGTCAGCGGCTGGTCGACGGGGAACTGCAGCCAGACGAAGGCATGGACGGGGCGGCCGTCTCGTTGCTCGACGAGCTGCACCGCACCGCTGTCGCTTTGGCGCCGCTGCGGTCGACGGCCGCGGCGCTTTGACGGCGGTGCTCGCGCGGCCAGCGCCGCGCCCCACCCACCACGGCGCGGCGTCCTTGGCGGCCCGCTGGGCCCGCCTGCTCGCCGGGCTGTGGCTGTTCGCCGCCGGGATCGCCGTGATGGTGCGGGCCGAGCTGGGCGTGTCATCGTGGGATGTGCTCCACGACGCCGTGCGCCTCCACACGCCACTGACGTTCGGTGCGGCGGTGATCGTGGTGTCGGTGCTCGTCCTCGTCGGCAGCGGCGCGCTGGGCGTCAGGCCCGGGCCCGGGACGCTCGCCAACGTCGTTCTCGTGGGGGCCTTCACGGACGCGATTCTCCGCAACGGCGTGCTCGGCGGCCTGCCCTCGGCGAACCTGCCGGTGCGGTTCGCGGCGCTGCTCGCGGGCGTGGCGGCCATAGCTTTCGGCACCGCGCTTTACATCAGCGCCCGGCTGGGCGCGGGTCCGCGCGACAGCCTGATGCTCGCCGCCGCGAAGCGATTGCGCGTCTCGATCGGTACGGCCCGGGGGCTGATCGAGGGCGGGGTGCTCGTCGCCGGCGCCCTGCTCGGCGGGACGGTCGGCGTGGGGACCGCAGTCTTCGCCGTCCTCATCGGACCCGCGATCGGCATCGCCTTCGGGGTGTTCAGAATGGAGCCGCCGCAGCGCCCTGTGCGGCGGCCCGCGATCGCGGCCGCGACACGTCTTTGGCGACGGCGGGGGGGGCCGCGCACGGCGCCCGACGACCGGTCAGGAAGCCGGCGGTTCGTGACAGGAGACGCAGTGGACGCGAAGATCGAACAGTTCCTCACGCACCACCACGACGCGGTGATGACGACGCTGAAGCACGACGGGACGCCCCACGTCGCGCGCATGGGACTCGCCCTGGTGGACGGGAGCCTCTGGAGCTCCGGCACACGGACGCGCGTCCGCACGAAGCACCTGCGGCGCGACCCGCGCTGCACCCTGTTCGTGTGGGGCGGCGACCGCCAGGAATGGCTCGGCCTCGAAACCGAAGTGGGGATACTCGACGGCGCCGACGCACCGCAGCTCAACCTCCGGCTGTACCGCGCCATCACCGGCCGGCAGCCCGACGACCTTGACGAGTACCTGGCGGCGATGGTCGACGAGAAGCGGCTGATCTACGAGTTCACGGTCCGCCACGCCTACGGCCAGTACAGCTTCTGAGCAGGTTGCCGTCCCAACGGGCAGCCGCCTCTCGTGACGTGCGCTGAACAGGGTCCGGCGCGCCACGGCGCCGCCACACGATCAGGGACTACCCATCTAGCGCAGGCAGCAGATAACTGCCGACCGCGCCTGCACCAAGAGCGCGTCCCGCTTCCCTCCGGCTCACATGGCGTGGCTGGAACGCCCGCGCGCTGAACCTTCGAGGGACCGGCCGGCGGTCGGCGCCGGCGCCTCGTTGACGCCCTGCTTGATCCGTGGCTGCCTGGAGAATACGTGCCGCCCGGCAGGTCACCCGCAGAGCATGAGTTGCGGCCGGATAGTGAGTCGGCTATGTTTTCTGGCGTGCGAAGGCGGATGACGGTGGACCGGACGACGGGTGTGCTGCTCGTGCGTGCGGCCAAGGCTCACCGCACCGTCGTCGCACAGCACCTGGCGCCGGTCGGTCTGCATGTGGGCCAGGACCTGCTGCTGCTCGAGCTCTCACGGGCCGAAGGGATGTCGCAGCGCCAGTTGGCCGACCGGCTCGGCGTCGAGCAGCCGACGGTCGGGATCGCGCTGCGCCGGCTCGAGGCGGCCGGCTTCGTCCAGCGGCGGCCCGCGCCTGACGATGCGCGGGTACGGCTGGTCGCGCTCACCGAGCAGGGACGTCAGACGCTGCAGACCATCCACTCCGCCTGGACCGCCGCGGAGGGTCTGCTCACCGACCGGCTGACGGCCAAGGAGCTGGGCCAGCTGCGGCGCCTGCTGACGGCGGTCACGCAGAGCGGGCCCGCTCCCAGCGGCACCTGAGGACACCTGCCGCTGGCCGGCTTCCCGACATCCTCCGACCATATGCTAAGGCGACTAAGGAGTAGCGATGACAAGCAAGACCATCCTGGTGACCGGCGCTACCGGCGCCGCGGGCCGCTCGTACGTCACGGCCTTCGCCCGAGCAGGACACCGCGTGCGGGCTGCGGTACGGCCGGGCAGCCCGACGGCGTTCCTCTCTGCGGTCGAGGTCCGGCCCACCGACCTCCACGACGCCGCAGCATTGCGCGCGGCCGTAGAAGGGAGCGACGTGGTCGTCCTGGCACTCGCCGGGCGTGGTCGAGATGCCGCGGCGGACGAGGCGGCCATCACACGCAACGTCGCACGTGCGGCGAGCGTTGCCGGCGTCGGACACCTGATCTACACCTCAGTCCACCGCGCCGACGAGCCGACCGGCGTGCCGCACTTCGAGGTCAAGGGCGTCCTCGAGCAAGACCTCGCCGACCTCGTCGAGCAGGTGACGGTGCTGCGCCCGACGACCTTCGCCGACTCCCTGACCGCGCCTTGGCTGCGCGACCGCATCGTCGAGCAGGGTGTGCTGGCCAGCCCGATCGGTCTGCACACGCCGATCAGCTACGTCGCGACCGAGGATCTGGCGCGTGTGGCTGTCGCGTCGCTGTCGGCCGAGGAGCTTCGTCAGCACCCTGTCGTGGTCACCGGCTCCCGTCCCGCCACCTACGCCGACCTGCTGCCGCTGCTCGAGCAGTTGAGTGGTCGAGCGATCAGCTACGAGCAGATCCCGGCAGAGGTGGTCAGGCGCAGCTTCGGGACCGACCTCGCCGCCATGACGGCGATGTTCAACAGCGCCGGCTTCGCCGCCGAGCCCTCGCCGATCCTGCACGACCTGCAGCTCGTCCCGCAGCCGGTGCAGGACTTTCTCCGGGAGTCGTGGACGCCTCCGAGCGACCCGACGCCCGGGGCGGCGCGGCTGACGGGTCGGGCCGGCTGATGGATCTCGACCTGAAGGGCCGGAGCGCTCTGGTGACAGGCAGCTCGTCCGGCATCGGCCGCGCCATCGCGCTGCAGCTCGGCGAGGAAGGTGCGACCGTCGCCGTCACCTATCACCACGACCGGGCCGGGGCCGAGCAGGTCGCCGAGCAGATCCGGTCGCTCGGCGGGATCGCACTCGTCGGGCACTACGACCTCGACGACCCGAGCACGGGGCAGGCCCTGGTCCGTCGCCTGGCCGAGGAGCACGGGGGACCGGACCTGCTGGTCGGTAACGCGGTCGCCTGGCCCAGGGGCAGCGCAGGCGGACCGTCGGGGTGGCGTGCGTCGCTGCGCGCGAACCTGGAAGGCACGATCGCGACCATCGACGG
The DNA here is from genome assembly GCA_013695145.1 of Euzebyales bacterium. Taxonomy (GTDB): domain Bacteria; phylum Actinomycetota; class Nitriliruptoria; order Euzebyales; family Egibacteraceae; genus JACDBB01. The sequence goes on along the minus strand of JACDBB010000037.1, from coordinate 3,431 downwards.
AGCCCTACCGCACCTCATCGATGTCGAGGGCCGCATCGTGCTCGTCTCCAGCACCGTGGCGATCGACGGGATGGCCGGCGCAACGACCTACGCAGCAGCGAAGGCGGGGCTGCACGGCGTCGTGGCAGCGCTGTCCGTCGAGCACGGCCCGGCAGGGGTCCTCACGAACGCGGTGCTTCCCGGCCTGACCCTCACCGACCGGGCCCACCAGGTCGTTCCAGCCGCAGCCCGCGACAGAGTCGCACAGCGCACCCCGACCCGCCGCCTGACACAGCCGCGCGACGTCGCCCGGCTCGTGGCCTTCCTCGGCTCGCCCGCCAATCGACAGGTCACTGGACAACTGCTCCGCGTCGACGGAGGTCTGTCCAGCCGCCCCTGACCATCGCCGGCGAACCCTTGGCGGAGTCCGGCTCGAGCAGGACAAGGTCTGCCTGCTGGTGATGATCGGGGTGCGCACCGATGGCCGTGGTGGCCGTAAGGAGCGGATCGCGCTGGCCGACGGATTCCGTGAGTCCACTGAGCTGAGTCCTGGGCCGACCTGCTGCGTTCGTGCAAGCGGCGGGGCATGACCGCGCCGGTCCTGGCTGTCGGCGACGGCGCTCTTGGCTTCTGGTCGGCGGTGCGCGAGGTGCTTCCCGAGACCCGCGAGCAGCGCTGGTGGTGGCGTGCACAAGATCGGCAACGGTGTTCAACGCGCTGCCCAAGTCGGCTCAGCAGGGCGCGAAGTCCGCACTGGCCGAGATCTACAACGCCGAGGACCGGCAGTACGCCGAGGCTGCGGTCAAGGCCTTCGCCGCTGACTACGGCGCGAAGTGGCCCAAGGCCGTGGCGACGATCACCGACGATGTCGATGTGCTTCGCTGCAGCCGAAGTACGGCGGTGGGCGTCGAAGCAGCGGATCGGTCGTGACCTGGCGGCGTGCGCAGATGGTGCTGCTGTCGGCTCAGGGCTTGCGGCAGACTGTGGCCTGACAGCAACAAGGACAACCCAGGTCGCCGAGCTGTCACCCCAACCCGTGCGCTGGAAGGACTAGGGACGTGGAGTGCGGCGGAGCATGAGGTTCACATGCCCGGAGTGTGGGGCGATCGCGGCAATCAGGTGCTTGTAAGTGCCGGGCTGATAGGTGTAGCCGATCAGCTTCGCCGAGCGATCGGACTCCTCGACGGCATCCGGGATGACCTCGGCCGTCAACTCGCGGAGCCGGTCGACGATCCCGCGGATGGGCTCATCCAGACCTCGACCAGACCTCGACCAGTTCCTCGACGCCGTCGCTCACAGTCCCGATTCTACGGGCGGCTCCGCTTGCCAACCACAGGATGTGTCGCTGCTTGCGAACTCACCGGGCTCATTACCATCTGATGCCAGCCTGGTCGCTCCACCCTCCGAGCAGCACGAACTGCCCAAGCGTCGCAAGCCGTCCGGGCCGTCGCGCCGGCCACGCTGCTGCCGACGATCACCATGCTGACGATCACCGTCGAGCCCGGACCGAGGAAGCAGGGTTGGCACGTCGTCCGCAGGGGCTTTAGCCGCCCAGGCTGGCTCCCCGGGCCTGGCGCGGCGCGGTAGCCTGCCGCCCGACCGCTCGAGCCCTAAGGAGGCTGCCATGTCCGCGCCATCCCTCGTCGGGCAACGGCCCGTCCTGGCAGATCGCCTTCCCAACGTCGCCGCCCGCGATGTGCTGCTGGTGGCCGGCGGTGCGCTGCTGACAGCCGCCGCCGCCCAGGTCGCTGTGCCGCTGCCGTTCACGCCGGTGCCGCTGAGCGGGCAGACCTTCGCAGTGCTGCTCGTCGCGGCTGCCCTCGGTCCGCTGCGGGGTAGCCTCGCCCAGGTGCTGTACATCGCGCTGGCCATGGTCGGGCTGCCGTTCTACGCAGAGGCGTCAGGTGGCGTCGAAGTCGTGTTCGGCGCGACGGGCGGCTACGTGTTCGGGTTCGTCGTTGCCAGCGTGATCGTCGGGCACCTCGCCCGTCGCGGCGTGGACCGCAAGCCGGTCGGCGTCGTCGGCGCCTATGTGCTGGGCTCGCTGATCATCTACGCGGTCGGCGTGCCGTGGCTCGCCGCGGCCATCGAGGTGCCGCTGCTCGAAGCGGTCAAGCTGGGTCTGGCGCCGTTCCTCATCGGCGACGCGCTCAAGGCGCTCCTGGCTGCCGGCCTGCTCCCCACCGCGTGGAAGCTCCTGGGCGAGCGCTGACTGACGCGCCATCGAATGCCGACACCGTGTCGGAACGCCCGCGCAGTGCGCAGGAATATCGAACGTGTCGGCCCGGCGCGCTGCGCCTCATGCGGTGACCTGGGGGGCGGCGCTGGTACGATCAGCTCGTCCTCCCACGCCGCTGTGGAGTCCGTCACTCGACCGGCGGCGCAGCACCGTCAATCCCCCCGGGGGTCATCGCGCATGCTCCACGAGCAGCCCGTCCAGCCCTCCGCACAGGATCGCACCGGCGCCCGCGACGAGTGCGGCGTGTTCGCGGTCTACGCCCCGGGTGAGGACGCCGCGACGCTGTGCTACTACGGCCTGTACGCCTTGCAGCACCGCGGTCAGGAGTCGGCGGGGATCGCCGTCTCCGACGGCACGCACATCCTGGTGTCCAAGGAGATGGGTCTGGTCAACCAGGTGTTCGACCCCCAGCGGCTTGCGGGCATCACCGGACATCTCGGCATCGGGCACGTGCGCTACTCCACGACCGGCGCCTCGACCTGGGACAACGCTCAGCCCGCGTTCAAGGTCACAGCGACCGGCGGCAGCATCGCGCTCGGCCACAACGGCAACCTGGTGAACACCGTCGACCTCGCCCGCGAGCTCGGCCTCCCAGGGGACGCCCGGTCAGAGGCGCCGCGGCAGTGCAGCACCGACTCCGAGCTGCTGGCGGCCCTGCTCGCCCGCGACGCGGACACCTCGCTCGAGGAGTCGATCGTGCGGACCTGCGGCCTCGCGCGCGGCGCCTTCTCGCTGGTCGTCATGGACTCCGACACGGTCTACGGGGTCCGGGACGCGCACGGCGTCCGGCCGCTGGTGATCGGACGCCTTCCGCGCGGCGGGTACGTCATCGCCTCAGAGACCGAGGCGCTCGACATCATCGGCGCCCACCTCGTGCGCGAGGTCGAGCCGGGAGAGCTGGTCGCCATCGACGAGCACGGCCTGCGCAGCCGGCGCTGGGCCGAGCCGACCCCGGCGTTCTGCTCGTTCGAGTACGTCTACCTCGCCCGCCCCGACCACCGCACCGGCGAGACCAGCGTCTACGCGGCGCGCCGCCAGATGGGCCGCCTGCTCGCGGACACCGCCCCCGTCGAGGCCGATCTCGTGATCCCCGTGCCCGAATGCGGCACCGCCGCGGCCAGCGGGTACGCGGAGGCGTCGGGAATCCCCTACGCCGAGGGTCTGGTGAAGAACCGTTACGTCGGACGCACGTTCATCCAGCCGTCCCAGTCGC
>JACDBB010000015.1 GCA_013695145.1 Euzebyales bacterium | reverse complement strand
GGGGTGGCGATGGCGCGCGAGGTCGACCCGGCGGCGGTCGCCGATCGGGTCCGTGACGTGGTGGCCGAGTGGCCGCCTGAGGAGCTCGCCCACCTCCTGGAGGAGCTCGCCGACCCGGCGGTCGCCGACAGTACCGCGGCACGGTCCGAGCTGTTCGGCCCGCCCCCGAGCCCGGCCGACGTGGTCGTCGCGACTTTGCGGAACACCGCCCGTTTGTGGGAGCGGCGCGGCCTCCTCGCCGAGACCGCGCTGACCCGCGCCAAGGCGGCCGAGCGACTCGGGGTGTCGCCGAACCAGATCACGAACCTGATCTCCGACGGCCATCTGGTCGCCTTCGACCATGCTGGCGCACGACTGCTGCCGGCGTGGCAGTTCCACGCCGACTCGTCCTCCGGTCGGGTCGACGGCGTCCGTGAGGTCGCCGCGGTGTTCCCGGGCGGAGTCGTGTCGCTATCGGCATGGGCGACGACCCGCAACGCCGCGCTCGGTGGGAGGACCCCGGCGCAGGCCCTGCTCGACGGCGACGTCGACCGGGTGGTCGCGGTCGTCGAGCACGGCACGTTCGGGGCGTGAGGCCACCGAGCTCTGCGGCGCCTGCCACGGCGCCAACGTTCGACACGTCCGGGACCGTGTTGTTCCGCGTCTGGCACCCGTCCCCGCACACGGCGACGTCCCGCACGATGCGTCGCTACGGGCCGCTGTACCGTCTCGACCACCACCCGCCCGGTCCGACCACGACGCACGCGCCGGATGGCCCGACCGTCTGGTACGGCTCGGCGAGCCTGGAGACGGGCGTGCACGAGACGTTCGTGCGGGGTGCCGACACGGTGACGATCTGCGCCGCCCACCGCGTCTCCGCTGTCGTGATCGACTCGCCTTGCCCGACCGTCCCGCTCGACGCCGCCGCCACCCGTCAGCGCGTCGGCGTGCCCGACGACATCGGCGACGACCTGGGCGTGGACGTGGACGGGTACGCGACGACGCAGGCGTGGGCGCGGTGGCTGGCCGGGATCACCGGTGTCGACGCGGCCCGCTACTGGTCCGCACGTCACCGCGCACGCACCGACCGCCGGCACGGCATCAACACCGTGCTGTGGCGGGAACCGGGCGAGTGGCGTGAGGTCGCCCGCCACCGGCTGACTGACGACGCCGTCTGGGCATACGTGGCGGTGGCACTCGACCGGGCCGGGGTGGCCTGGGAGCGGATGCCCCGCTGCGGACGCTGCTGACGTCGTTTGACGGACCGAGGCCTACCGGCTCGCCGCCGACCGCTGAGCCGGTCGTGACCGGTCGGGCGCGCGAGTGGAGCGCCCCACCCGACTCGGGGTAGCGTCCAGCGCCGTGAGCGCTGACGTGGACAGCCTGCTGCCGGGGACGTTGCAGGCCACGTTCTGGCCCGGGGGTCGCGTGCCGGCCGACGGGCACCTCGCGCTATGGGGCGCGCCCGATCTGGCCGGCGCGGCGACCGAGCTCGGGCTGCCCGCCGGCCGACCGGCGACGCTGCCCACCGTCCTGCCCCGCAGCCCGCGGTCGCGCACGCGGGTGGCCGCCGCTGACGTGCCGGCGCGCGTGGTGCCCGCGCTGCCCGCCGTGCGTGCCCTCGCGGCGCTCCCGTCTCCCGCGGAGCTGCCCCCATGGGGCAGGCCATCGGACGCCGTCGCGGCGTGGAGCGCGGCGGCGAAGCTCGCGCTCGAGCTCGTGACCGCGGGCCGGATCGCGCCCGTCCTGCGCGACGGAGGCCCCGGCGTGGTCATCGCCGCGTGGCGTGCGGTCCCTCCGCCGGACGGCCGGCTCGCCGCGCTGGCCGACGCGCTGCCCCCCGCCGCCCATGCGCTGCGCAGCGACGAGGACGACGACCTGGTGTGGCCGCCCGCCGCGCTGCTGCAGGCCTTCTGCGACGCCGTCGCCGACGCGTGCGCGCGCACCGGACCGAGCGCGGAGACCGGCACCGCGCGGGCGCTGTCCGGCCCCGACCCGACCGTTCCGGTGGCTGACGCCGACGTCGAGGCGCACGCCGCCTGGGCCGCCGGGCTCGGCGGCGCGGACGGACGCGCCACGGCCCGGCTGTGCGTGCGCCTGGAGACCCCAGACGGCAGCGACCCGGACGCGCCCTGGCCCCTCGGCTACCTGCTGCAGGCCGCCGACGACCCCAGCCTGCGCCTGCCCGCGAGCGAGGTCTGGGCGCACGGCGCGCGCAGCATGGAGATGCTGGGCCGCCGCGTCGGCGATCCTCAGGAGTCCCTGGTCAAGGGCCTGGCCGAGGCGGCGCGTCTGTTCCCGCCGATCGACCGCAGCCTGTCCGAGCTCCGACCCACCGAGCTGGACCTGCGTCCCGACGACGTGGCTGAGCTGCTGTCATCGGGGGCCGCGGGGCTGTCCGCCGCCGGCATCGGAGTGCTGCTGCCAGCGGAGCTGACCGCCCAGGGGGCGCGGCGGCTGCGCGCCCGGCTGCGGGTCGGCAGCCCCACGCCTGATCCCGGCCAGGGCATCACCTCCGCCGGGCTCGACGCCGAGGGCCTGGCCGACTTCCGGTGGGAGGTCGCGATCGGCGACGAGCTCCTCTCGGCCGCCGAGCTCGCGGAGATCGCCGCGCTGAAGCAGCCGCTGGTGCGCTGGCGGGGACGCTGGGTGCGCGTCGACCCTGACGAGGCGCTGCGCTTGGCCGACCAGCTCGGCTTGGGCGGGCGCCTGAACGGGATCGACGCGCTGGCGGCCGCGCTGGCCGGGGAGCGCGAGGTCGCCGGCCTCGGCGCCGTGGAGGTCGTGGCCTCCGGCGGGCTGGCTGAGCTGGTGGACCGGCTGCGCGGCGCCGCGCCAGGCGAGCCGCGCCTGGCCGGCGTGGAGGCGACCCTGCGGGACTACCAGCTGCGGGGTGTGGTCTGGCTGCAGGCCATGGGCGAGCTGGGCCTCGGAGCCCTGCTGGCCGACGACATGGGACTCGGCAAGACGCTGCAGACCATCGCGCTGCTGACCGACCGGGCCAACGGGCAGCCGCATCTCGTCGTGTGCCCCACTTCGGTGCTGGGCAACTGGGAGCGGGAGCTGGCCCGCTTCGCGCCCGGTCTCGGCGTCATCGCCCACCACGGCCCCGAGCGCGCCGACACCCCCGACGGGCTGTCCGCGGGCGCCGTGGTGGTCACCAGCTACGGCCTGGTCCGCCGGGACGCCGACCTGCTGGCCGACGTCGACTGGGACGTCGTGGTGCTCGACGAGGCCCAGCAGGTCAAGAACCACGCCTCCCAGGCCGCCAGAGCGGTGCGCCGGCTGCCGGCCCGCCACCGTGTCGCCCTGACGGGCACCCCGGTCGAGAACCGCCTGTCGGAGCTGTGGTCGATCATGGATTTCTGCAACCCGCGCCTGTTGGGAAGCTTCGCCCGGTTCAAGGAGCGCTACGCCATCCCGATCGAGCGCTGGCGCGACGCCGAGGCGGCCGCGCGGCTGCGCGCCCTGTCCGCCCCGTTCGTGCTGCGGCGAGCCAAGACCGACCCTGGTGTGGCGGACGACCTGCCAGCCAAGAACGAGATCACGGTGACCTGCACGCTGACCCGCGAGCAGGTCACCCTGTACCAGGCGGCGGTCACCGCGCTGCTGGACGACAGCGAGCTGGGTGAGGGGATCGAGCGGCAGGGGCGGGTGCTCAAGCTGCTGACGGCGCTCAAGCAGATCTGCAACCACCCGGCCCAGTACCTCGGCGAGCCCGGCGTCCTGCGGGGTCGCTCCGGCAAGCTGGACCGCGCGACCGAGATGCTGGCCGAGATCGCATCGGCCGGCGAGCGGGCGCTGGTGTTCACCCAGTACCGCGCGATGGGTGACCTGCTGGTGCGCCACCTCCCCGGCCCTCTCGGCGTGCGCGAGACGCCGTTCCTGCACGGCGGGGTGGCCCGCAAGCGGCGCGACGCCATGGTGGAGCGCTTCCAGACCGACCCTGCCGCGCCGCCGGTGCTGCTGGTGTCGTTGAAGGCCGGTGGGACCGGCTTGAACCTGACCCGGGCGACCCACGTGCTGCACTTCGACCGCTGGTGGAACCCCGCCGTCGAGGACCAGGCGACGGACCGCGCCTATCGCATCGGCCAGACCCGCACGGTCACCGTCCACAAGCTGGTCACCGCCGGCACGGTCGAGGAGCGGATCGCGGCGCTGCTGGAGGACAAGCGGGCGCTCGCCGACGCCGTGGTCGGCAGCGGCGAGGCGTGGATCTCAGACCTGTCCGACGACGACCTGCGAGACCTCGTGTCCCTGTCTGACGCCGACGTCGCCGGGGCCGACGCCGCCGACCTCGCCGACGTCGAGATCCCCGCGTGAGCCCGGCCCCGACCCGCTTCGGCCTCACCTGGTGGGGCCAGCGGTGGATCGCGGCGCTTGAGGCGCTGGGCGCCGCCTACGCCAACCGCCTGCCGCGGGGACGGACCTACGCCCGCAAGCAGACGGTCACGCAGCTGGCGGTCGCTTCCGGCCAGGTGACCGCCAGGGTGAAGGGATCCAGGCCCGCGCCGTACCGGGTCCGGCTGGCGCTGCCGGTGTTCAGCGACGACGAGTGGCAGGCGGCCACGGCGGCCCTGGCGGGAGAGCTGCGGCACGCCGCCGCGCTGCTCGACGGGCGCATGCCCGAGGACGTGGACGAGGTGCTGGCCGGCTGCGGCCTGTCGCTGTTCCCCGGTCCCGGTGAGCTGGCCACCTCGTGCTCCTGCCCGGACTGGGCCAACCCGTGCAAGCACGTGGCCGCGGTCCACTACGTGCTGGCCCAGACCTTCGACGCGGATCCGTTCCTGCTGCCGCTGCTGCGCGGCCGCGACCAGGACGCGCTGCTGGCGGGGCTGCGCGGCGTGCGCTCCGGCCAGCGGGCGCCCACCCAGGACGAGCCCGACGACGACGAGCTGCTGCCGCTGTCGGCGCTGTCGGCCGCCGGCCTGTTCGCCTCGCCCGGCGGGCTGGACGATGTGGTCGCCCACCCGCACGAGCCGGGCGACCCTGGCGCGGTGCTGCGCCGGCTGGGCCCCCCGCCGAGCCTGCCCGCCGAGGCGCTGGAGCGGCTGGTTTCCGCGGCGGCCGAACGGGCGTGGCTGCTGGCATCAGGCGAGGACGGCGACGATGCCGACCCGGAGCTGCTCGACACCGTCCGAGAGCACGCGCCCGCGACCAGCGCGGACCTCGCCGCCGCGCTCGGCCAGCCCGTCGAGGTCGTCCGGTGGCGCCTGCGCCCGCTGCTGGAGGCCGGGCTGATCCACCGCACCGGCCACGCCCGCAGCACCCGCTACCACGCCTGACCGGCTCAGCGCTGGGGCACGCGCCCTGCGCGTCGTCCGTCAGATCGCTGGGAGGTGGACCAGGCTGGGTTACGGACGGTCGTGTGGAGGGAGCAGGTGGCTGCGGATCTCGCCGATGTGGTGGTCGACGGGACCGTGGGTCTGGGTGTGGATGGCGGTTCCCCAGTCGCCTTCCCATGTGGTGTCCAGGGTGAGCCGGTAAGCGCCTTTGGTCTCGGGCATGAGGTGGGCCGACCCCTCGTGGCCGTCGCCGTGGAGGTCGGGTTGGAAGCCTTCACGGTCGCTGGTGGCGGTCAGGCGCTTGGGGCCGTCCAGGGTCCAGTGCCAGCGGGTGATGCGCGCGAACCAGCCGGCCTGGGCCATGCACGGCCAGGTCTGGGTCTCAAGCAGGTACTCGGGGTCCCCACACGATGTCGGCGTCAGGATGGTCGGGTTGGGTGCCGTCCTGGGCGTAGACGCGCCGCACGACGTGGCCGTGGCCGGTGGTGACCCAGTCCCACCGGCACCATCATCCACGTCCACCCCTGACCCCGACCAGGGCACGCGGCGAGCGTGGCTGGCCGCCCGGATGTGGGACGGCGCCGGCAGCGGGCCCCACCGCCCTGAACGGGCCATGGGTCTGCTGACGGCCGCGAATCGGTCGGCACATCCGACAGGGCGAGGCTCGACGATGTCATCCGACCGTGAGAACCTCGACGTCGTAGGCGGCCAGTGCCGCATCGGCCGAGACGAGCGGGACGGCGAGCGCACGGGCCTGGGCGATGAGCAGGCGGTCGAAGGGATCGCGGTGGTGAGGCGGCAGGTCCGCGACGCCCGCTGCGTGCTCGTCGGTGATTGGGAGGCGTTCGGCGACCAGATCGGTGGCAGCTCGCCGCGCCCAGTCGCCGACCGGCATGGCGAGGTCGAGGCGTCCGAGCCCCGCCTTGATGGCGACCTCCCAAACCACCGCGGCGGAGAGCAGCCGGGTGACCATCGGGTCCTCCAGCAACGACCGTCGTCCGTACAGTCGGCGCGGGTTCTGCAGCGCCCACAGCACGACCTGGGTGTCGAGCAGCACCCGCGTGGCGTTCACGCTCCGAGTGCCTCGGCCAGATCGTCGGGCAACGGAGCGTCGAAGTCGTCGCCCACACGGATGCCCGGCATGGTTCCCAAACGTGGCGCCGGCGGCCGGGCGGGGACCAGGGTCGCGATCACGGTGCCGCGACGGGCCAGGTCGATCTCCTCGCCGGCCTCCACCCGCTCGAGCAGCCGGGACAGGTGCGTCTTCGCCTCATGGACGTTCACCACTGACTTGGTCATATAACCAAGTCTACTCCGTCGGGTGGCTGAGCGTCCTGGCCGGGGTACCTCCTTGGAGGGAGCAGGCGGCGAACGCCCGGACGGGGAACGTGCCCATCCCTCGGACCTTGACGGGGACCGCGAAGAAGCGGAACGCCCGCCCGACGAGCTGCTCAAGACCGGTCAGGTGCTCCACGATCGGGATGCCCGCGGCCAGCAGCGTCGAATGGGCTGGACGCTCATCGCCGCGCGTGTCGTCGATGTTGACCGAGTCGATGCCGACCAGCGTGGCGCCCGCCTCGACCAGCCGGGTCGCCGCCGCGGCCGTGAGGAACGGATGGCGCAGCCCGCCGTACCGATCGGTCCGCCAGTGCCGGTCCCATCCCGTCGCGAACAGCACGGCCGCGCCCTCGACGTCGATGCCGGACAACAGCTCCGGGCCGATCGCCTGCTCGGTCGCCGCGATCGCCACGCCGGTCAGATCGGCAACCGCCGTCAACGGCAGGTCCGCGAGGTCGAACCCGTCGGCGTAGCGGTGGGCGGGCGTGTCCAGATAGGTGCCCGTGTTGGCGACCATGGCGATGCGCCCGATGTGGAACTCCGTGCCGGGCGCGTAGCGGTCCCGTGAGGCCGCGCGCGTCAGGTGATCGCTGATCTCGGGCGCGGGCAGGCCCGGATAGGTCGTCATCCCGTGCTCGACGACGTGGCTGAGGTCGATCAGCGTCCGCTTCACTTCGTCTCCGCTCGCTATCGTCGGTCACGCCGCGGCAGGCCGTAGGCGCGTGCCGCCGCGGGGGTGACCGGGACGTCGGACTGCCACACCGCGTGGCGGACGATCTCGGCCAGCCGCTGGCCGTCCTCCCACAGGCCCGGATTCAGGGTGAGGGTCGTGCCGGTCTGGTCGGTCAGGCGCAGCAGGGTCCACGACCCGACCGGAGTGACCTTCTCCTGACGGCCACCGAATGTCGTCTGCCGGTACGTCCGCAGCACGGAACGGTTCTCGACGGCGTCGACGGCGATCAGCTGGCTCAGGTGCAGCCGCCGCGTCCGGGTGTCGCGCTGCACCAGCTCGCCGGAGGCGTCGATGGTCAGCTCGGCGCGAGCGCTGACGACTCGCCTGCGCAGCGCGCTCGCCAGCACGTACAGCGCGGTGAGGGCGAAGGCCAGGGCGAACAGCTGCGTCCCTGAGAGGCGGTCGGTGATCGCGGCGGGGAGCGCGCCGTACAGGTCGGCCGGCAGCGGGCCCGGATCGCCGCCGCGACCCACCAGCGAGGAGGCGACGAACACGACGGCGGCCGCGGCCAGGAACACCGCCGGCACCGCCCAGCCCAGCGCCTGACCGACCCGCGCCCGCGAGCCGTGTCGCGTGCGCAGCACCATGCCGTCGGGACCCGACGTCGGGGGAGAAGGCGGTGGGGGCGCCCACAGCGGCTCAGCTGCGCCTCGCATCGGTCCCTCCAGGGTTCGCGGTCCTGGCCGGGTCAGGGTAGAACGCCGTAGCTGTGCACGCCTACCGCCGACGCGGCTACGCCTCGCCCGCGCGGTGTAGTCGCGTAGCGGCCCGGCGGCCGGCGGGCGGATCCAGCCGAACGGTAGCCTCGCGGCATGCGCTCAGGGTTCGTCGCCGTGGTCGGTCGCCCCAACGTGGGCAAGTCCACGCTGGTCAACGCCATCGTCGGCCAGAAGGTCGCCATCACCACGCCGGTGCCGCAGACGACGCGCCATGCCGTCCGGGGGGTGCTGCACAGCGACGATCTCCAGGTCGTGTTCGTCGACACACCCGGGATGCACAAGCCGAAGACGGTGCTGGGCTCCAGGCTCAACGCCATCGCCCGCGGCTCGCTGGCCGACGTCGACCTCATCCTCTTCCTCGTCGACGGCGTCGCGGGCGTCGGCCAGGGCGACCGCTTCATCGCCGAGCTGCTGCGCGACACCCCGACGCCGGTGTTCGCGGTCCTGAACAAGATCGACGCGACGGGCGGCGCCAAACGGGACCTGCCCCAGCTGCAGCGGCTGGCGGCGCTGGGGGACTTCGCCGAGGTCGTCCCCCTCTCCGCCACCACCCGGCGGGGCGTCGACGGGCTCGTGGCGCTGATCGCCGACCGCATGCCCGACGGGCCCCCGTACTTCCCCCCGGAGCAGGTCTCGGACCAGACCCCGGAGCAGCTCGTCGCCGAGATCATCCGCGAGAAGGTGATCGTGGCGATGCGCGAGGAGGTCCCGCACTCGATCGCCGTGGTCACCGACGAGCTCGGGCCAGGGGAGTCCGAGGGCGTCGTCGCGATCCAGGCGACCGTCTACGTGGAACGCGACTCGCAGAAGGGCATCGTCATCGGCAGGGGCGGGACGATGCTGGCCGACATCGGCGCGCGCGCCCGCGCGGAGCTCGAGCCCGCGCTCGGCTCGCGCGTCTGGCTCGAGCTGCGCGTCAAGCTCTCCAAGGAGTGGCAGCGCGACCCGAAGAAGCTGGAGCGCCTCGGCTACTGAGCCCGCGACCCGCCGCGGTCCGGCGACTCTCTATTCGTCCAGTCCCAGCTCGCGGCGAACCGCTGCCCGCGCGGTGGGGGTGACGACCGCCTCCAACAGCGCCGCCTTGGCGGGCTTGTACGCCGCGTAGGCGACCCACCACAGCGCCGGGTCGGCCAGCGGGACGGTGACGCCGTTCACCTCGGCGTCGCCGGCCGCGCGCAGCGGGAGGCGCACCTCGCGGCCGTCGATGACGAACGCGAACCCGCCGATCGCGTCGACCTGGACACCGTCGAGCGCCAGCCACGCCAGCCACGCGCTGCGCCAGATCCCCTCGCCACCGTGCCGACTGCCGGACCACCAGCCGCCGGCCGCGGCGCGCAGGCGGTCGTGGTCGTCGGGACCGAGCATCAGGTCGAGGTCGCCGACCTCATCGGTCAGGCCGAGGACGTGCAGCAGCGCGCTGCCGCCGAGCGCGAACGGGATGGCCTCGGCGTGCAGCCGGGCGGCCAGGCGGGCCAGGGCGCGGCGCTGGTGCGGGTTCACGCGTCCTCGCTGCGGTCGGACGGACAGGCTGGGGTCTACGCTGGCGCTATGCCGTTGTACCGCGAGCAGGGTGTCGTCCTGCGCACCTACAAGCTCGGTGAGACCGACAGGATCATCCACCTGCTCACGCCCGGGCGCGGCAAGGTCAGGGCGGTCGCCAAGGGCGTGCGCCGTCCCGGGTCCCGCTTCGGGGGTCGCCTCGAGCCGTTCAGCCACGTCGACCTGCAGCTGTACACCGGGCGCAGTCTCGACATCGTGAGCCAGGCCGAGCTGATCACTCCGTTCGACCGGGTGCGCGCCGACTTCGCCCTGTCGGCGTGCGGGTCGACCATGGTCGAGGGCGCGGACCGCATCGCCCAGCCAGACGAGCGCTCCACGGAGCTGTTCCTGCTGCTGCTGGACGGCCTGCGAGCGCTGGTGACGGCTCCGGAGCACCCGTCGCTGGTGCTCGACGCTTACCTCATCCGGCTGGCGTCCGCCGCGGGCTACCACCCGGCGCTGGCCGCATGCGCCTCGTGCGGCCGGCCGGGTCACCACGCGGTGTTCGGCATCTCGGCCGGCGGGTTGCTGTGCCCCGCGTGCGCGCCGTCGGGGTCGCAGCCCCTCGAGCTGGCCGTCGTCGAGCTGCTCGGCGGGCTGGCAGGCGACCCGTGGGCGGGCCTGCCCGCCCGGCTGGCCGCCTGCCCCGACCCCCACCGGGTGCGGCGCCAGGCGGGCGCGCTGGTCTCCAGCTACCTGACCTATCACCTGGGCAGGCCGCTCAAGGCGTGGGAGGCGGTCCCTCGGTGAGCGCCGAGCGGATCGACCGCGATCGGCTGCCCGCGCACGTCGGCATCATCATGGACGGCAACGGCCGGTGGGCAGCCCAGCGCGACGAGCCCCGCCACGTCGGCCACAGCGCCGGGGAGGCCGCCCTGTTCGACACGGTCGAGGGCGCGCTCGAGCTCGGCCTGCGCTACCTCACCGTCTACGCCTTCTCGACCGAGAACTGGAAGCGGCCGCCGACCGAGGTGCGGTTCCTGATGAACTTCAACCGCGACCTCCTGCTGCGCCGGGCCGACGAGCTCGACGAGCGCCAGGTGCGCGTGCGGTTCATCGGGCGCCGCGGCCGGCCAGTGCCCCGCCGGCTGGTCGACATGATCGAGCGGACCGAGGCGCGCACCGCCCGCCACCGGCGGCTGACGCTGCAGGTCGCGTTCAACTACGGGGGCAGGGCAGAGCTGGTCGACGCGGCCCGCGCCATCGCCAGGGACGCGGCCGCGGGCACGCTCAAGCCCGACCGGGTCAGCGCCAAGTCGGTCCAGGCCCGCCTGTACGAGCCGGAGGCCCCGGACGTGGACCTCCTCGTGCGCACCTCGGGGGAGCAGCGGACCTCCAACTTCCTGCTGTGGGAGGCGGCCTACGCCGAGCTGGTCTTCACCGATGTGCTGTGGCCGGACTTCGACCGCCGCGAGCTGTTCTCCGCCGTCCGCCGGTACCAGGACCGCGCCCGCCGCTTCGGCAGGGTGTGAGATGGGATGCGCCCGAGCTTGCGAGGGCGATCTCACAATCGGAGGGTGTGGCCATCGCGCAGCGATGGCCATGAGAGCTGAGACCGGTCTGAGCCAGCCTCAGGCGGGGGTCAGGAGCTGGTCCACGGGGGCGAAGTCGTCGGTGAGGACCTGGGCGTCGCCGATCCAGGCGTCCAGCTCGGCGCCTGAGAGCACGACCTCGGCGCCGCCGCGGTCGGCGATCGAGCGCTCGATTCCCGCCAGGTCGATGGGAGCGTCCGACGCGACCATGACGTGGTTGCCGCCGCGCTCGTCGCCTGGCGCGAAGTGGTCAGGTTCGGCCATGACCGCCACGTGCTCGAAGACCGCGGCGAGGGTGGCGGCCTCGGCCCGCGCGAAGCCCAGCTCGTCGTAGTCGATCACGTTGATCAGGTACAGCCCGTCCGGTCGGAGGGTGGCCTGGATCTCTTCGACGAACTCGGCGGTGGTCAGGTGCCATGGAACCGCGAGTCCGCCGAACGCGTCGCCGATCACGGCGTCCCAGCGCCGCGCCGGCTGCCGCGCCAGGCTCAGGCGGGCGTCGCCGACGTCCACGCGCAGGCCGTCGCCGGTCTCAAGGCCGAGCTCGTCGCGGCTGATCTGAAGCAGGGTCGGGTCGAGCTCCAGCACCAGGTTGTCGCCGCCGGGCCGGGTCGCGGCGAGGTAGCGCGGCATGCTGAACCCGCCGCCGCCGATGTGGAGCGTGTCGAGCGGCTGGCCCGGTTCCAGGGTGCCGAGCGCGTCGGCCAGCATCTGCGTGTAGCTGAACTCCAGGTGCGCCGGGTCGTCGAGGTCGACGTAGCTGTGGCGCAGCGTGTCGAGCATGAGGATCCGGCCGGACGCGTTGGCGGGGTCGGTCTCCACCCGGGCGCAGAAGTAGGCGCTCTCGAGGTCGCACGGGCTCTGCACGGCCAGCGTCAGCGCGCCCGCAACCGCCGCGACGGCCAGCATCGCCGTCGGCGAGCCAACCCGCGCCGGCCGCAGGCGCAGCCACAGCCCGACGCCCAGCGCCACGAGCGAGCCGCCCACCGCGAGGATGATCGGCTGGCTGGGCAGGGCCGCGACCAGCACGAACCCGGTGACGAACGTGCCGACCAGCGCCCCGACGGTGGACAGCGCGCTGTAGCGCCCGACGGTCTGGCCGGTCTCGGCGAGGCTGGCGAGCTGCAGCTTCACCACGGTCGGGTTCACCGCCGACAGGACCGCGGCCGGCGCGAAGAACCCGACCACGCTCAGGATCAGGATCGCGGCCACGCCGCCGCCCTGCATACCCGCGCCGAACAGGCGCACGAGCGGCAGGGTGAATAGCGTGATCGCCCCGCCGCCGAGCACCATGGGGCCAAGCAGCTGGCGCGGGTCGACGCGGTCCGCCACCCGGCCGCCGTACCAGCTGCCCAGGGCGATGCCGGCGAGCACCGTTCCGATGATCCCCGTGAAGGTCTCCAGGGACTGCCCCACATAGGGGGCCAGCACCCGACCGGCCAGGATCTCCAGGACCAGTACCGCGGCGGACGTGTAGAAGACGAGGAAGCCGGCGAACAGCGGAGGCATGGAGGCCAGTATGCCGACGAGCACCCGATCGACCGTCCCGGCCGAGGGCGCGCCCGGCCACGTGGCGGAGCAGCTTCGCGACCAGGCCGCGAGCTGCGCGGCGATGGGGTCGGCGCTGTACGCGCACCTGCTGCGCGCCGCCGCGGCCGACGTGGAGGCGGGCGGGCCCTGCTGGGCGGTGCTGGCCGCCCATGTGCTGCCCGGCCGCGGCGACGCGCTGGCGCTGCGGTTCATGGCGGCGACGCACCGGCTGGTGCTGACCCGTCGGGCGGCGGAGCTGGCGCTGCACTACCCGAGCGTCGGCGGGACCGCCGCCGACCCCGACGCGGCGCGGGCGGCGTTCCTCGCGACGGTCGAGCGCCACGCCGAGGCGCTGCGCCTCCTCGTGGCGCTGCCGTGCCAGACCAACGAGGTGGGCCGAGCCGCCGGCCTGGTCGGCGGCTTCCTGACGGTCGCGCGCGACACCGGGCTGCCGCTGCGGCTGCTCGAGGTCGGCGCGAGCGCGGGCCTGAACCTGCGCTGGGACCGGTTCCGCTACGGCGGTGGCGGGGCCGCGTGGGGCCGGCCCGACAGTCCGGTGGACCTCGGCGGCCTGTGGAGGGTGCCCCCGCCGACCGACCCGGCGGCGGTCGAGGTCGTCGAGCGCAGCGGCTGCGACCGGCAGCCAGTCGACCCTGCCACCGCCGAGGGAAGGCTGGCGCTCACCGCGTCGGTGTGGGCCGACCAGAGCGCCCGGTTCGCCCGACTCAAGGGCGCCCTGCGGCTGGTGACCGAGGTGCCGGCCACCGTCGACGCCGCGCCGCTGGACGACTGGACCGCTGCCCAGCTGGCCAGCCCGATCCCCGGCGCCGCGACCGTCGTGTACCACTCGGTCGTTGACGAGTACCTGCCCGACGAGGTGCGCGCGCGCTTCCGCGCCGCGCTGGCCGCGGCGGGCGAGCGGGCCACCCCGGACGCGCCGCTCGCGTGGTTGCGCCTGGAGCCCGTCGATCGCCTCCGCAGCCACGGCGTCGTGCTGTCGACGTGGTCGGGTTCCGCGCCGGCGCTCACCCGCACGCTGGCCCGCTGCGGCGCCCACGGCAGCGACGTGGAGTGGCTGGCCTCGGATAGGCTGGGCGGACCGTGACGACCCTGCACCCAGCCATCGAGACCCTGCCGGAGCCCGGCGGCGGCGAAGCCGCGCTGCGCGGCTTCCTGCACGGCCTGCCCGGGGTCGACCAGGTGGGCGCCGAGGCGCGCGCCGCGGGGCTGGCGACCCGCTCCATCAAGCGGGAGTCCAAGCTGTGGGCGCTCGAGCTGGCCGTGCGCATGACCGACCTGACCACCCTCGAGGGCGCCGACACTCCTGGCAAGGTGCGCGCCCTGTGCGCCAAGGCCCGCCGCCCGGACCCCAGCGACCCCGACGTGCCGCCCGTCGCCGCCGTCTGCGTCTACCCGGACCTGGTGCCGATCGCGGTCGCCGCCCTCGCGGGCTCCGGCGTCCACGTCGCGTCGGTCGCCACGGCGTTCCCGTCTGGCCGCGCGTCGCTGGCGGTCAAGCTCGCCGATGTCGCCGACGCGGTCGCGGCCGGCGCCTCGGAGATCGACATGGTCATCGACCGGGGGGCGTTCCTGTCCGGCCGCTACGGGCAGGTCGGCGAGGAGATCGCGGCCGTGAAGGCGGCCTGCCGGGACGCGCGCCTCAAGGTGATCCTGGAGACCGGCGAGCTGGCGACCCTGGACAACGTGCGCCGCGCGTCGTGGCTCGCGATGACCCACGGCGCGGACTTCATCAAGACCTCGACCGGCAAGGTGAGCCCCGCCTCGACGCTGCCCGTGATCCTGGTGATGCTCGAGGCCGTGCGCGACTTCCACGACGCCACCGCACGGGCGGTCGGCGTGAAGGCCGCCGGCGGGATCCGCGTCGCCAAGGACGCCATCCGCTACCTGGTGGTCGTCCACGAGACCGCCGGCGCCGCCTGGCTCGATCCCGACCGCTTCCGCTTCGGGGCCTCCAGCCTGCTCAACGACCTGCTCATGCAGCGCCGCAAGCAGCTGACCGGCGTCTACGCGGGACCCGACCACTTCACCCTCGACTAGAGGTAGAGGCCGCGCCATGCCGGAACCGACCTGGACGTACGCGCCGGCCCCCGAGTCGCGCGACGTCGTGACGCTGCGCAGCGCCTACGGGCTGTTCGTCGACGGCGCGTTCACCGACCCGACCGACGGGGGCTCGTTCAAGACCGTCAACCCCGCGACCGAGGAGGTCCTGGCCGAGGTCGCCCAGGCCGGCCCCGCCGACGTCGACCGCGCCGTGGCGGCCGCCCGCCGCGCGCACACGGAGGTCTGGGGCCCCATGCCGGGCCGCGAGCGCGCCAAGTACCTGTACCGCATCGCCCGGATCCTGGCCGAGCGCGCCAGAGAGTTCGCCGTCCTGGAGACGCTGGACAACGGCAAGCCGATCCGCGAGTCGCGCGACGTCGACGTGCCCATGGCCAGCGCGCACTTCTTCCACTACGCGGGCTGGGCCGACAAGCTGGAGCACGCCGGCTTCGGCGCCGAGCCGCGCCCGCTGGGCGTGGCCGGCCAGGTCATCCCGTGGAACTTCCCGCTGCTGATGGCCGCCTGGAAGCTGGCGCCCGCGCTGGCGACCGGCAACACCTGCGTGCTCAAGCCCGCCGAGACGACCCCGCTGTCCGCGCTGCTGCTCGCCGAGGTGCTGCAGCAGGCCGACCTGCCTCCCGGGGTGGTGAACATCATCCCCGGCGCGGGCGACACGGGCGCGACGCTGGTCGCCCACCCCGACCTGGACAAGGTGGCGTTCACCGGGTCGACCGAGGTCGGCAAGGCCATCCAGCGCCAGCTGGCGGGCACGCGCGTGCGTCTCACCCTGGAGCTCGGCGGCAAGGCCGCCAACGTCGTGTTCGCCGACGCGCCCATCGACCAGGCCGTCGAGGGGATCGTCAACGGCATCTTCTTCAACCAGGGCCACGTCTGCTGCGCCGGCTCCCGCCTGCTCGTGCAGGAGTCGGTCGTCGACGCCGTCCTCGACACCCTCAAGCGGCGCCTCGGCACGCTGCGCCTGGGTGACCCCCTGGACAAGAACACCGACATCGGGGCCATCAACTCCGCCGAGCAGCTGGCGCGCATCACCGCGCTGGTGGAGGCCGGCGAGGGCGAGGGCGCGCAGCGCTGGTCGGTGGCATGCGAGCTCCCCGAGCACGGCTACTGGTTCCCGCCGACGCTGTTCACCGACGTCAGCCAGTCCCACCGCATCGCCCGCGAGGAGATCTTCGGCCCGGTCCTGTCCGTGCTGACGTTCCGCACCCCCGACGAGGCGATCGCCAAGGCGAACAACACCCCTTACGGGCTGTCGGCCGGCGTGTGGACCGAGAAGGGCAGCCGGATCCTGTGGATGGCGCAGCGCCTGCGCGCCGGCGTGGTGTGGGCCAACACGTTCAACCGCTTCGACCCGGCCAGCCCGTTCGGCGGCTACCAGGAGTCGGGCTTCGGCCGCGAGGGCGGCCGGCACGGCCTGGCCCCCTACCTGAGGAGCCCCGATCTGAGGAGTCCCGATGCCTGACCGGCTCGACGTCCGCAAGACCTACAAGCTGTACATCGGCGGGGCGTTCCCGCGCTCGGAGTCCGGCCGCACGGTGACGATCGACGCCGCCGACGGCACGTTCTTGGCCAACGCGGCGCGCGCGTCGCGCAAGGACGTGCGGGACGCCGTCGTCGCCGCGCGCAAGGCGTTCGGCGGCTGGTCGACGCGCACGGCCTACAACCGCGGGCAGATCCTGTATCGCGTCGCCGAGCTGCTCGAGGGCCGCCGCGACCAGTTCACGGCCGAGGTCCGCCACTCGGGGCTGGGCGCTCAGGCCGCCGGCCGCGAGGTGGACGCCGCGGTCGACCGCTGGGTCTGGTACGCGGGCTGGACCGACAAGATCGCCCAGGTCGAGGGCGCGTCCAACCCCGTCGCGGGCCCGTACTTCAACTTCAGCGTCCCCGAGCCGACCGGCGTGGTGGCGATCGTCGCCCCGGCGACCCCGAGCCTGCTCGGGCTGGTGAGCGTCCTCGCCCCGGTGCTGGCCACGGGGAGCACCGCTGTGGTCGTGGCCAGCGAGCCGCACCCGCTCCCGGCGGTGACGCTCACGGAGGTGCTCGCCACCTCCGACGTCCCCGGCGGGGTCGTCAACCTGCTGACCGGCCACGTCGACGAGCTGGCTCCTGTCCTGGCCGCCCACGCCGACGTGGACGCCATGGACCTCACCGGGATCGACGGCGACGCCACCGAGCTGGAGCAGGCCGCGGCGGGCAACGTCAAACGGGTCCTGCGCCCGCCGGCAGGCCCCGTGGACTGGGAGGCCGACCCCGGCGTCGAGCGCCTGCGGGCGTTCGTGGAGACGAAAACCGTCTGGCACCCAGTCGGCGTGTAGCTGGCAATGCCCGGATGGCGACGGCCGTTGATGATCTGAACCCACCCCAGCTCGGCTGTTCGACCCGCAGGCTGTGGATGGTCGGCCCATTCGCGGACAGCGAGGGTACGCTGAACCGCATGACCGAGCCTGCCGAGTCCCTGCTGCGCGGCGCCCTCGCCCTTCCCAAGGACGACCGCGCTGATCTCGCCGCGCAACTCCTGGTCAGCCTCGACGAGACCACCGAGGATGATCTCAGCGACGTCGACGAGCAGTGGGCTCGCGAGCTTGAGGCGAGGGCGCGGCGAGCCCTCGCCGGCCGCACCGCCACCGAGGACTGGGTGCGGCTCCGTGACCGGCTGGCTAATGAGCCCACCGACCGGTGACCCGCCCGGTTGGGATCGAGCCGGAGGCCCGGGCTGAGCTCGAGGATGCTGCACAGTGGTACGACAAGCAGCATCGCGGACTCGGGCTGGCGTTCCTGGCCGCTGTGGACCGAGCCATCGCGCACCTCGCGACCTGGCCCGACGCGGGTACGCCGATCGGCGACATCGCCGTGGACCTGCCTGTTCGCCAGGTCCGCGTTGACCGGTTCCCGTACCGCATCGCCTACCTCGTCATCGACGATGCCATCCAAGTTCTGGCGTTCATGCATGACCGTCGCCGGCCCGGCTACTGGCACCCCCGGCTCGACGGATGACGTCGTCGGGTCCAGGTCCGCAGCCTCCAGGAGTACGACGCGATAGGTGTGTTTCTGCCCGATGACCGAGGGCGTCGACCGCCGCGAGGGCCTCCTTGCGCCCGACCACCTCCGTCAAGGCGATGGCGCAGTTGAGGGCCGGTCCGGCAGGTCCGCATCGGGGGAGGCGGACCCCGGCGTCGAGCGCCTGCGGGCGTTCCTGGAGACGAAAACCTTCTGGCACCCAGTCGGCGCGTAGCGGGTGACGCGCCGAGGTCAACTACTAAAGTAGTGACACGGGGGCCGGTTGTTCGCTACGCTGCCTGGCACAGACGGGCGACCAGGGCTCAGCGGGCGGTGACCGACGCTGGGCAGATGACAAGGAGACGCATCGTGCGGGTACTTACGCGAATCACTTCGCTGGCATGTGTGCTGGTGCTCGCGCTTGCGGCGTGCACCGGC
>JACDBB010000201.1 GCA_013695145.1 Euzebyales bacterium | reverse complement strand
GCTCACCGCCGTGGCGTTCCGCCCCGCAGATGAGCGCGCCGCCCCGGGGGGTACCCGCGCCGCGGCCGGATGCTCACCGACGCGCAGGGCCAAGCCGAGCTCGGGCACGGCGGCGCCACGCGGCCCCACCGACCGCGCCGGCAGTCCCACCCCGCCGACGGGCGCGGCGGCCAGCCAGCCCTGCCCGCGACTGACCCGGACACCGCCGGCCACGTCGACCTGACCGCCCGACGGCAGTGCGAGGGCCGCCTCCACAGCCGCAGACGGCAGCCCGGCGACGCCGCCACGAACCGCAGCCAGCAGACCGCGGACCAAGCGAGTGGCCAGCGCCGGTGGCAGCGCCCCGAGGTCTGCGACACCCACCACCCGGGCCGGCCCCCATGCGATGACCAGCCGCTCGACCTCGCGCGTGGCCAGCGCGTCCAGAGCCTCGGCGTCGGCCCGGGCGAGGTCGGCCAGTCGGCACAGCAGGCCAACGGGGTCCCCTGGACCACCGGACAGGCCGGCGAGCGTCGGCAGCACATGGGCGCGGACCCTCCAGCGTCGGCGGTCGGGGTCGACGTTGGACGGATCGTCCACGGTTGGCAGGTCGGCTGCGAGGCTGCGCGCGCACCGGCGGCGCACGCCCAGCAGCGGACGGCGCAGCGTCACACCGTCGCGCGTGGTCGCAGCGCGCATCCCGCCCATGCCTGCGGTCCCGGTTCCCCGACCGACGTTGAGCAGCACCGTCTCGGCCTGGTCGTCGGCGGTGTGGCCCAGCAGCAGCGCGGCCGCGTCCGGGCGGGCCGTGGAGACCAGCGCGGCGTAGCGCGCCGCACGCGCGGCGGCCGCCGGGCCCTCGCCCGTGGCGGCCACATCGACCTTGACCACCGTGAGCTCCAGGCCGAGGGCGGCGGTCTGTGCGGTGACCGCGGCGACGTCGGCCGCGTCGTCACGCAGCCCGTGCCGCACGTGCGCGGCGCGCGCCGCCAGGTCGGGTCGCGCGAGTCTGACGGCGACGGCCAGGGCGGCAGAGTCGGGTCCTCCTGACAGCGCGAGCACGATCGGGTCGCCGGCAGGCAGGTCGGCGAGCGCCGCGCCGACCGCGGCGACGACCTCGGCGGGGGTCAGCCCGCGACGCGCTGCGCCCATGCGTCGGGCTCGTCCAGCTCGCTGGCGGTCGGCAGGTTCTCGGAGTTGTCCCACACCCGGTTGAACGCCGCGCGGCCATGGGACTGCGCGACAGCCAGGATGAAGCGCTCGCCGACTGCGTACTGCTCGGCCTTCATGGACAACCCGAGCGCGGTGCGCAGCGCCTGCTCGCCTGCGCGGGACCGACGGCGGTTCAGCACCGTGCGCACCTTGGTGGGATCGAAGGTCGGCCGTTGACCGTCGTTCAGATCTGCGCCCCAGTCCATCACCACGTTCCCGTGGCCCTCGAGCAGTGACATCATCGCCTGCGCCTGATCGAGCACGGCCGTCTGCCCGGGTGTCAGCACGATCTCGGCGAGCCGTCTGGGATCGGTCAGCCGGCTCGGGTCGCGCAGGAGCTCGGGCACCCGCGCCGCCACCTCCTTCATCCGGTCCGCGTCGAAGCGTGCCTCGGCGAAATACGTGTCGAGAAGACCACGCAGGTGCGGGCGGAGCCACGGGACGGCTTCGAACTGCAGCCGGTGCGCCAACTCGTGCAGCACGATCCCGTAGCGAAACTCGCTGGCCGTCAGGTCCTCCTCCGCCAGCAGCTCCCGCTCGGTGTGCAGCAGGTTCGGCCCGACCAGCAGCAGCCGCCCGGGGGTGCGGTCGTCTGGGCGGATGACCTCGTACTGACCGAGGACGCGGGTCGACAGGTAGCCGAGCACGATGCCCAGCTGCACCCCGAGTGCCGCACGGGCGACCGCCCGCTGCACCCCGGCGGCGCGCAGGAGGCGGTCCGCGAGCGGATCGGTCAACCACGCGATGCTGGCGGCGTTGCTCCGGATCCAGGTGCGCCGACCGATGACGTGGCAGGAGGCCGGGGCAAGCTCAGCGCCCAGGCCCGTAGCGGCGCGGGCGACACGGTCGGCGCTGGCCACTGCCGCGTGGAGGTCGGCGCGCAGGGCGTCCGCCTCAGCTCGCTCGACCTGGGGCGGGCTGGCGGTCGCCACCAGTCCGGCCACCCGCTCGGCGAGCGCCCAGTCGGCGATGGAGCCTGCGGTCATGTGCTCGTTCCTGTCGTAGTTGCCAACCCGGCGATGCTAGCGCTCCCGGCCCGCACGCTCACAAGCGTGGGTGGCGGCCGGCCAGCGCGTCAGCGAGGCTGGTGTCCCATGCCGCCGCAGTCTTCCCCACCGTCGCGCCGACGCCTGGTCGTCCGCTCCTGGCCACGGCTTGCCGCCACCACGCTCGTGCTGCCCATGGCGGTGGTCGCCACCGTCGTCGTGGTCAGCGACCCCGGGTCTGCGGTAGCCGTCAACGGCCCCGACGGCGCGCTCCTGTCCTCCTCGGCCGTCGCCGAGTTGCGCGTCACGGTCGCCGGTGACGGCGGCGGGGGGCTCGGCGGGGTGCGAGTCCTCCTCGACGATGTCGACGTGACCGCAGCGGCCGGGGTCGGCGCGGGAGGTCTGACACGGGAATGCGCCCGAGCTTGCGAGGGCGATTCCCCCAATCCCGGGGGTGGCGGTGCGGAGCACCGCCCTCAGATGCTGACGTGGCAACCCGGCGCGCTCGAAGACGGCGAGCACGAGCTGGTCGTGGAGGTGCCCCGGCGGTTCCCGCGCCGCGATCTGGTGCGCCGCTGGCGGTTCGAGGTCGACAACGAGCCCCCCGTGCTCGCGCTGGACGAGCCCCAGGGTCCAGCGCCGCTCGACCAGCCGGTGGAGATCACCGGGACGGTGGATGATGAGTCCGCGACGGTCACCGCAGACGGCACGCCCGTCGAGGTGGCGGATGGCCGGTTCACACTCGCCTACGACGCCCCGCCGGCCGACCCGGTTCTGATCGAGGCCGTCGACGCCGCCGGCAACGCGGCCAGCGAGCGGGTGCAGCTGCCCGTCGTCGCCTCGCGCGTGGAGGTCGACGTGCTGCGCAGCGTGCACGTTTCATTCCACGGGTGGGCCGAGGCCTCGCTGCGCGAGAGGATCCTCGAGCTGGCCGAGGCCGGGCTGGTCTCCAGCGTCCAGCTCGACCTCAAGGACGAGTCGGGGACGGTCGGCTACGACACACAGGTGCCGCTCGCCGAGGAGATCGGCGCCGAGACGCCGATCTACGACCTGGCCGCGGCGGTCGAGGAGCTGCACGGGCGCGGGGTGCACGTCGTCGGCAGGATCGTGGCGTTCCGCGACCCGGTCCTGGCCGAGCATGCGTGGGCGTCCGGGCAGCGCGACCTGGTGATCCAGACGCCCGCCGGCGACCCCTACGCAGGCTACGGCGGCTTCACGAACTTCGCGCACCCCGAGGTCGTCGCCTACAACGTCGACCTCGCCGAGGAGGCGGCTCGGCTCGGCGTCGACGACATCCTGTGGGACTACGTGCGACGCCCCGACGGGGCTGTCGGCAACCTGGTCATCGATGGGCTGGCGGGGACACCCGAGCAGGCGATCGTGGACTTCCTCGCCGAGGCGGACGCGCGACTTGCGCCCTATGCAGTTGGCCACGGAGCATCGGTGTACGGCATCGCGGTGGACCGTCCCACGGAGATCGCCCAGGACATCCCCGCCATCGCCGAGCACGTCGACTACGTCGCACCGATGCTGTACCCGTCGCACTGGGGACCAGGCGAGTACGGCGTGGCGAACCCAGACGGGCAGCCCTACGACATCGTGCTGGCGTCGATGCGGGCGTTCGTCGCCGCCGTCGACGGTCGGCGGGCGCGGATCGTCCCGTGGCTGCAGGACTTCAGCCTCGGCGCCACCTACGGTCCCGACCAGGTCGCGGCCCAGATCCAGGCGACCGCCGACGCGGGCGTGGACGAATGGCTGCTGTGGGATCCCGCGGTGACCTACACCCGAGCCGCGCTGGAGCGCTGATCAGCTTGGGTATGCGCCAGATTTGTAGGTCTTGCGGTCAGGCCGCGCTGGTGTGGCTGTGGAGTCCGACGATCGGGCGCCAGACCGCAGTGATCGACCAGCCGAAGTGTAGCTGGCCGATGGCGCCGCCCTCGAACTCGCAGACGGCCACTGAGCAGTTCGGGCCCGACGAGCCCGACGACGCCATGAAGCCGCTGGCAGACAGCCTCGACGGCGCGCAGCGCATCGCCCAGGCCGCCGCCGACGGCTCTGCTCGAACGCGTGGTAGCGATCGACTGCCAGAACCCGGATCCGGGGGAAGCGGAGATCGCCCGGTTCGTTGACGATCTCGCATACTCGCTGGGCTACGAGACCCAGCGCTTTGAGGTCCGACCCAAACGTACCAACCTCATCGTGACCGTGGATGCCGGCCCGGTCCGGCGACCGCGCCACCTCGACACCAAGCCCGTCGGCTACGCGCTGCACGAGCGGCGGACGCCACCGCGCGAGCTGACGATCGACGGAGACGTCGGGTACGGGCTCGGAACGTCGGATATGAAGGGCGCCATCGCGGCCATGGTTGCGGCCAGCCAGCCATGGGCAGCGACGGCCGAACGTCGGCGGCCCTGTCTCGTGCTCACCGCCGACGAGGAAGCCGGGAGCGAGTTCGGGGCGCGCGCGCCGACAACGAGATCGTCGACGTCGAGGCGATGGTCATCGGAGAGCCGAGCGGTGTCGTCGACCCCTGGGAGGCGATGTTCCATGTCTCCCGAGGCCCGCTGTGCCCCTGTGTTCCCTGGATCGCGACGTCGAAGCAGGAGATGCCTCGGGAACTCTCGGAGCGCTGCCAACCAGCGCGACCGTGGCGACAGCCACAGCCGATGTTGTCATGCTCGGATTTGACGGGTGCCGCGTGCTCGGCGGCGGGCGAGGTCGACGGCGAGCTCGAGTGGCTGGTCGCGGCGACCGCCGACCGGGACTGGTGTCGTAGCTGCGGTGTGCAGGCGCACGCGCACGAGCGGCGTGAGACGCTGGTGCGCGATGTCGACGCGTTGGGGCGTCGTGTGCGGCTGCGGTGGCGCAAGCGGCGGTGGTGCTGCCGCGAGGCGTCGTGCCCGGTGGCGACGTGGACCGAGACGCACGCCGCGATCGCCGGGCGGTGCTGACCGAGCGGCGCGCAAGGAGGCGTGCCGGCGGGTCGGCCGCGACGGGCCGTCGGTCGCCGCGGTCGCTCGGGACGGAGGCACGGGCTGGCGCTTCGTCAAGGTGAAGGCGCACCCGCCCGGGCGTTACCTTACCGACCTCGCCGAGGGCGGCGCGGGCCGGATCGGTGGCCTGATAGGCTGCGCCGGTATCCAACTCCCGACGCCTTGGCGCGCGGTGCGGCGGGGTGCAGTCCGGCTGTTCGTTCACCGAGGTCTACGTCGAGTTGTGGCACCGTTGGGAGTGCGGTGACGTGGACGGATTCGAGGCCCTGCACGCTGCCGCTCTGCCCTCACTTGACGTACTGGATGCAATACATCGAATTGATCGTGCAGGCTGAGAAGACGATCCACGCTCGTCACGGGATCATCGCGAACGACGACTGCCGGACGCCCGGCTACCGGCTCGATCGCCTCGAGCGCCCGATGATCGATCGCTTCTCGTCGAATTTGACGGCCTGCTCAGCAGCGTCGCGCGAGTTCGATCGCTGGGGCATTTGGAGGTTTGAACATGGGTAACGGCACGAGGCCGATCACCGGCGCGAACCTGATCGCGGGCTCGGAGTCCGCGCAGGGGCCGGCGTCCTTTCAGGCGCACCATCCCGCGACGGGTGAGAACGGCACGGTGGCGTTTTCCGACGCCACGGGTGAGGAGATCGCCGCTGCGGTGGAGTCGGCGACGACGGCGTTCCAGGAGTACCGCTCGTGGTCCTCGGCACGGGTGGCGGAGTTGCTGCGCGCCGCAGCCGATGAGGTCGAGGCGCTCGGTGACCAGCTGTACGAGGTCGCCGACGCCGAGACGGGCCTTGGACGCCCCCGGCTGGAGACCGAGCGCGCCCGCACCTGCGGGCAGCTGCGGGCGTTCGCCGCGCACGTGGAGTCGGGCTCGCACGTGGAGGCGATCATCGACCATGCCGACCCCGACGCGACGCCGCCGCGGCCGGACCTGCGTCGCATGCGCGTAGCTCTCGGTCCGGTCGCGGTGTTCGGGGCCAGCAACTTCCCGCTGGCCTTCGGCGTGCCCGGCGGCGACACGTGCTCCGCCCTGGCCGCCGGCTGCCCGGTGGTGATCAAGGCCCACCCCTCGCATCCGGGCACCTCGGAGCTGTGCGCACGGGCGCTGATCAGCGCGGCAGAGCGGGTCGGTGCGCCGGCCGGGATCGTGAGCATGGTGCACGGTCGGGGGCCCGACGTGGGCCGGGCGCTGGTGCTCGCCGAGGGCATCCGGGCGGTCGGGTTCACCGGGTCGTTCCAAGCGGGCAGGGCGCTGTACGATCTCGCCGCGGGGCGTCCGCATCCGATTCCCGTGTTCGCGGAGATGGGCAGCGTGAACCCGCTGTTCGTCACCCAGCGTGCGCTGCGCTCGCGAGGCGCGCAGATCGCGCAGGGCTTCGCCGCGTCGATGACCATGGGGACCGGCCAGTTCTGCACCAAACCGGGGCTTGCGTTCGTTCCGACCGGCGACGACGCCGAGGCGTTCGTCGGCGCGGTGGCCGACGCGCTCCGCGATGTCGGAGCCGGCGTGATGCTCAACGCCGGGATCCGTGACGCCCTCGTCGAGCGTCTCGCGCACACCCGTGCGATCACTGGCGTCCAGGACGTGCTGACCCCCGCGAACAGCGATGGTGACGGCGTACGCTGCGCGCCATCCCTGCTCGCCGTCGAATGGGACACCTTCGTCGCCAATCCCGAGCTGGGCGAGGAGCACTTCGGCCCGGTCGCGATCGTGGTGCGTTATCACCAAGGCCAGCTCCCCGACGCCCTGGCGGGAGTGGACGGCACCCTGTCGATCAGCGTCCACGGTGAGGACGCCGACCTCGACGACCTCCTGGCCGTCCGGGACCGAATGGTGGAACGCGCCGGGAGGGTGGTATGGAACGGCTTTCCCACGGGCGTCGCGGTCGCCGCCGCGCAGCACCACGGCGGCCCGTACCCTGCCACGACCGACCCCCGCCACACCTCCGTGGGCATCACTGCGATCGACCGCTTCCTGCGGCCCGTGGCGTTCCAGGACGCGCCCGACGCGCTGCTGCCCTCCGCGCTTCGAGAGGACAACCCTCTGGGGATCCGCCGGCTCGTGGATGGAGCCTGGCGCTGAGCGAGCGACGCCGTGACTGAGGTGGAGCGAAGGTGACCCACGGCGCGTTGGCGTCCCGGGAGCGGCCGCTGTCGGCGACGATGATGGCCGCGGCCATTCGGGAGCGCTGCGTGTCCCCGGTCGAGCTCGTCGCCGACGCGCTGGCCCGTCTCGAGGCGAGCGAGCCCGAACTCAACGCCTTCAGCACGTCGATGCCGAGGGCGCGATGGCGGCGGCACGGCGCGCGGAGGAGTTGATCGTCTCGGCTGCGCCCCTCGGGCCGCTGCACGGCGTGCCGATGGCCATCATTGGACCTCTTCGACTTCCGTGCCGGCTGGCCCCAAGACCACCACACCGGAGTTCGGTCACAAGGGCGTCACCGACAGCGCTCTGCACGGTCCCACCAGCGCGCCGGGTCGGCTGGGCTTCAACGCCGGTGGCTCTCGGACGGCAGTGCCGCCGCGGTCGCGGCCGGTGTGCTGCCCGCCGCGCAGGGGACCGACGGAGGCGGCTCGCTGCGCATCCCCGCGTCGATGTGCGGGCTGGTGAGCCTGAAGCTCACGTTCGGGGCGTTGCGCAAACGCCGCAGCCGCACGCCTTCAGCAACGCGCAACCGTTCATCCACGCGGGTCCGCTGACCCGGACGACCCAGGACGCGATACTGGTCTGCGGGGCCATGGCGGGTGTCGAGGGGCGCGACCCCTACAGCGCTCCGCTCGCCACGCCGCTGGACGCGCTCGTCGACCGTGGCGTCGCCGGGCTGCGTATCGGCTACACGACGGATCTCGGCGGCTTCCCGGTCGAGGCCGAGGTGACCGACCTGGTGACCGCCGCGCTGGCGGACCTGGAGCGGGCGGGGGCGATCGTCGTGCCGGTCGGCGTCGAGTTCCCCGTCGACCACGCCGGCGTGACCGATCTGTGGCTGCGGCAGATGGGAGACTGTACGTGGGCGTGCTGGAGGGCCTGCGCGATCGCGGGGTCGACCTGCTCGACGGGCGCGCCGATCAGTTGTCACCCGCGTTCCGCGCCATGCTCACCGACGGCCTTGGTCGCACGGCCTCGCAGCTGCGGGCCGACGACCGCCTGCGCACCGGCGTGCTCGAAGGCCTCGACACGGCGCTGTCCGGTGTCGACCTCCTCGCGAGCCCCGTTCTGGGCGTCGCCGCGGTGCGCAACGCCGCAGGCGCCGAGACGGTCGGTCCGACGAGCGTCGCGGGGGTCGGGGTCGACCCCTCGATCGGCTGATGCCTCACCCATCCGGTGATGGCCAGGATCAACCCGCCCCGACCCGGCGCTGCTGCGCGGCACACTGACCACCTTCCGCCGCCGCTGCGGCAAGCCCACCTGCCACTGCGCCACCGGCGAGCCGCACGCCTGCCCAGCGCTGACCTACACCGAGGACGGGCGCACCAAGACCCTCACCCTGACTGACGACGACGTCGCCGTGGTCGCTGCCAGCCTGGCCCGCTACGACGAGGCCAAAGCGGCGCTCGACCAGGCCGCGGACGCCGGGATCGCAGCGCTGCGCGCCCGCAGGACCGCACGCCGCGGTGCGCGACGATGACCACGATCGCACAGGCAGGCACCGAGACGTTCGCCGCCTCGCGTGACTGTTTCGAGACCGTGTTGGGCTGGCTGGACGGCGCCGAGGCGGCTGGGCTGTCCCATGGGGAGCTGAAGACCCGCCTGGAAGTCGATGCCCGCGAGCTGTTCCGTCAGCTGCTCCAGGACCAGCGCTACCAGCCGTGGTTCGACAACGCCCGCCGCCTGCGCGAGCTGGTCGCCGAGCTCGAAGCGCTCTCACTGCGCGCAGCGGAACGAGCCGAGGGCTGGCCCCCCAAGCAATGAAATCCGAATCAACCAGACGAATCGACGAAGAAGAGAATCCCGCCACGCAGAAGAACCTCATTTTGCGACAGCCTGTATGGGTCGCTGGGTATCGCCTTCGAGCTTCGTCAGCGGCGGGTACCGGTCGGGGAGCAGGGCCAGGTCACGTCCTCAAGATCGAGGCTTGACCGAACCAAAGATCATATGTGATCCTTGAAACATGGAAGACGATATCGGAGGCGGCCAGCTGAGCCGGAGCATGCTGAGCGACCTGGCGTACGACGCGCTCCACGCCAGGATCATCAACCTCCGGCTCGAGCCGGGGCGTCGGTTGAACATCGACAAGCTGTCGGGCGAGCTCGGTGTGAGCCCCACGCCCCTGCGCGAGGCGCTTGGACGCCTGTCGGCCGAGGATCTGGTCCGCGTCGAGCCGTTCAAGGGCTTCTTCGTCGCGCCGCTGCTCGACCAGGACGAGCTTGCGTACCTCGCCGACGTCCGTGCCCTGCTGGAGTCCCACGCGGTGATCCAGGGCGCCGAGCGCTTCAGCACGATCATCGGCGACCTGCGCGGCGAGATCGACCTGATGGGCCGGCTGGTTGACGCCGATGACCTCGACGTGCGGGCCTTCAACGGCGCGGACGCCCGCTTCCACACGATGCTGGTCGCCGCCGCGGGCAACCCGACCCTCGACCGCACCTACCGCAAGCTCAACGCCCACGCCCAGATCGCCCGGCTGTTCATCGGCCGCGGGGAGGTCGATGCCCGCCAGGCGAACGACGAGCACGAGCGCATCGCCGCCGCCTTGGTCGACGGCGACTTGGACAAGGCCAGGACCGAGGTGGTCGACCACATCAACGGTGTGTGCGAGCGCCTGTCCGCTCCGCTGAAGGACGGTGGCGCGTGACCGCCATCGTCGACGCTGTGGTCGACCGGCTGGTCGCCGTCGGCGTCCGGCGTGCCTACACCGTGCCGGGTGAGAGCTTCTTGCCGCTGCTCGACGCGTGCGCCGCGCATCCGGACATCACCCTGGTGTCCACCCGGCACGAGTCCGGTGCGGCGTTCATGGCTGAAGCCGACGCCAAGCTCACCGGCGTCCCCGCTTTGGCGATGGCCACCCGGGGTGTCGGCGCCGCCAACCTCGCCATCGGGGTGCACACGGCCTACCAGGACTCGACGCCCATGATCGTGCTCCTGGGCCAGGTCGAATCGTCCTTCCTCGGTCGCGAGGCGTTCCAGGAGGTCGACCTGCCCGCCTTCTACGGCGAGATCACCAAGTGGGCGGCCACGGTGCCGTCTGCCGATCGCTTCGGCGAGCTGCTGGACCGGGCGTTGCGCGTGGCCACCTCCGGACGCCCGGGGCCGGTCATGCTGGCGATCCCCTCCGATGTGATGGAAGAGGAGGCCGATCCGGCGCCGGGCTGGTCGCCCGGCGTGACGCACGCCGGCCGCCCGGCGCTGGACCTGCAGACCGCCAGGCTCATCCACGCGCGCCTGCGCGACGCACGCGCCCCCGTGGTCATCGCCGGAGGCGGCGCCCAGGGCGCCCGCGCGGCGCTGGTTGCGTTTGCCGAGCGCTGCGACGTCGGGGTCTACGCCGCCTTCCGCCGTCAGGACGTGTTTCCCAACGACCATCCCCACTACTGCGGGCACCTGGCGCTGGGCACCCCGCCGGAGACGCTCAAGGCCCTGCAGGACGCGGATCTGGTGATGCTGGTGGGATCACGGCTGAGCGAGATCACCACCCAGGGGTACACGCTGCCGACACCCGACCAGGCGGTGATCCAGATCGACATCGACCCGCGCTCGGTGGGCGCGGTGCTCCAGGTGGAGATCGGCGCCGTCGCCGACGCCGGTGCCGCCCTGGCCACCCTTGTGGAGCATGCCCCCGACGAGCCACCCGACCGGGACTGGTCGGCGGTGCACGACGCCTACCTGGCAGCCAGCACACCGGCGGAGCTCGACGACACCCCGCTGCACCCGGCAACGGTGATGGCCGCGCTCACCGGTGCCTTCCCCGCCTCGACGATCGTGACCAACGACGCGGGGAACTTCTCGGTCTTCGGGCACCGCTACTGGCGGTTCACCCAGCCGCGCACCCAGCTGGGACCGACCAGCGGCGCCATGGGCTACGCCGTGCCCGCCGCGATCGCCGCCGCGCTCGCGGACCCCGAGCGGGAGGTGCTCGCCCTCGTCGGCGACGGCGGCTTCCTCATGACCGGCCAGGAGATGGAGACCGCGGTGCGGCACGAGCTGCCGATGACCGTGGTCGTCTTCCACAACGGCCTGTACGGCACGATCGCACTGCACCAGGCCAGGTCGGTGGGCCACATCGTGGGCGTGGATATCGGCGATGTGGACATCGCCGCCGTCGCGCGCGGCTACGGGGCCGAGGCGTGGCAGGCCACCACCCGCGCCAGCCTTGACGCCGCGCTGCGCGAGGCGCGTGCCTGCGGCCGGCCCGCCGTGGTGGACGTGCTGTGCGACCCCGACGTGCTGACCCCCAGCGCCCGACTGAGCCAACTCCTGGAAGGATGATCCGACCGATGTCGCGAGGTGAGCTGGACGTCGTGCGGGTCGAGGCGATCCCTGTCGCCGACGAGTTCCCGCCAGGGCAGTGCTACGGCAGCGCCCGCGGGCGGGTCTCGGCGCGGGTCGCCACCCTCGTGCGGCTGGAGACGCGCGGCGGCGCGGTCGGGTGGGGTGAGGGCTTCGGCCCGCCCGTGGCGGTCAGCGCGCTGGTCGACGAGCTCGCCGACCTGGTCGTCGACCGGCCGGTCAGCCGCATCGTGCCGTTCGTGCGCGGCGCGCTCCAGGCCGGGTACCACCGCAGCCCGGGCGGGCTGCACGTGTGCGCGCTGAGCGCGGTCGAGCTGGCCATGTGGGACGCGTGGGGGCATGAGCTCGGGATGTCGGTCGCGACGCTGCTCGGCGGCAGGGCACGCGAGGTGGTCATGGCCTATGCGTCGACGGGGTACGTGACCGACCACGTCGACGACGAGGGCGCTTTCGCCGACACGCTGCAGGCCGCGGTCGCCGACGGCTTCCCCGCCGCCAAGATCAAGCTCGGTCTCGGCGGCGACCGGGACCGGCGCCGTGCCGAGATCGCCAGGGACAAGCTCGGCGGCGAACGCCGCCTCATGGTCGACTTCAACGGCAACTACACAGCGGACAGCGCCATCCAGGTGATCTACGCGCTGCGCGACCTCGACATCGACTGGGTCGAGGAGCCCGTGCCGCCCGAGGACCTCGCCGGCCTGGCGCGTACCAGGCAGGCGGGCGTGCCCACCGCGGCGGGGGAGGCGCTGTACACGCGCTTCGGGTTCCGGGCGCTCGTCGCCGACCAGCTCGTCGACGTCATCCAGCCGGATCTGCTGAAGTGCGGCGGCCTGGCGGAGGCCAGGGTGATCGTGGACCTGGCCCACACCTGGAACCTGCGGGTCTCCCCCCACGCGTGGGGCGGGGCGATCGGCCAGGCGGCGACCCTGCAGCTGCTGGCGGCCATCCCCGACAGCCCCCACACCGAGGTGCCCGCCCATCCGCTGTGGCTCGAGTTCGACCGCGGCCCGAACCGCCTGCGCGAGCACCTGCTGACCGAGCCGATCACCGCCGACGACGGCGTGGTCGCCGTGCCCGACGGCCCCGGCTTCGGCGTCGAGGTCGACGAGGACACCGTGGCCGACCTGCGGATCCGGGCGGACCGATGACCGGCACCCTGGCGATCATCGGCGGCACCGGCTTCATCGGCCGGGCGGTGGCGCGCGCCGCGGACGACGCGGGCTACGAGCCGGTCCTGCTGGCCCCCGACGACCCTAAGGCCGTCCCCGTCTTCGCCGCCGACACGACGATCGTGCCGTGCGATGTGACCGAGCCCGGCAGCCTCGCCGTGGCGCTGCGCACCACATCTCCCGCGGCTCTGGTGCACCTCGCGGCGTACGGCAGTGGCGCCCGCGGCCTGCTCGCCGGGGCGAGCGACGACCCGCAGCGCGCCGTCTCCGTGAACGTCGGCGGGTTCGTGAACGTCGTGGAGGCCGCGGCGGCCGCGGGGCTCGACCGCGTGGTGTGGTCCAGTTCCACCACCGTCTACGGCCCGGCGTCCGGATACGGCCCCCAGCCCGTCGACGAGACCGCCCGCCTGGCCCCGCAGACGGTGTATGGCGCGACGAAGGCTTCGGCGGAGCTGCTGTCGGAGAGCCTGGAGGCCCGCACCGGCGTGCGGCCGGTCGCGCTGCGTCTGCCGCTGGTGTATGGGCCCGGGCGCTGGTACGGCGGGTCCCAGGAGGGCCTGGTGGGCTTCGTGCGTGACGTGGCGGCCGGCCGGCCCGCGCGGCTGGAGGCCGACGACGCCGTCACCGACTGGATCTACATCACGGACGCCGCAACTGCGGTACTCGACGCGGTCGGTGCGAGTCCCCCCGCTCGCGCCTACAACCTCGTCGGGCACCGCGGTTCTCTTGCGGACGTGGGCGACGCCGTCGCCGCGCACGCGCGCGCGGACGCCGAGGTCGTGGTGCGCTCGGCCGACGGGCTCGGCCTGCCGCTGACCGACGACCGCGCCGCGCGCCGTGACCTCGGCTTCGCCCCCCGCCACGCCCTCATGACCGCCGCGGCCGACTACGTGGCCGCCACCACCGCTGATGAGGAGCATCATGCCGACACCCGATGAACGTCTGGAGGCCATGGGCCTCACCCTGCCGGAACCGGCGGTTCCGGCGTTCAACTACGACCCCGTGGTCGTCCACGGCGACCTCGTGTACGTCAGCGGCCAGCTGCCGAAGGAGGACGGGCAGGTTCGCATCACGGGCCGCGTCGGCGAAGACGTGGACCTGGAGGACGCGCAGCACGCCGCGCGTGTCTGCACCCTGCAGGGCCTGTCGGTCATCGCGGCGGCGGTGGGCGGCCTCGCGCAAGTCAAGCGGATCGTGCGGGTGACGGGCTACGTGGCGAGCGGGCCCGGCTTCCATCAGCAGCCCCACGTGCTGGACGCGGCCAGCACGCTGCTCGTCGATGTGTTCGGCGACGCGGGCAGACACGCCCGCTCCGCCGTCGGGGTGGCCGAGCTGCCGCGCAACGCGCCGGTGGAGATCGAACTGATCGTGGCGCACGACCACGCGTCTGCACCCGAGCGCTGAGGACTCGAAGTCGCGAGGCGAGGAAACCCGACACAGGGAGGCACGGACATGACACGACGACACACGATGTGGGGCCTGGCATTGCTGATGGTGGTGGCGCTGTTCGCCGCGGCGTGTGCTGCGGATCCCGCGGACGAGGCGGCCGAGCCCGATCCCGCCGACGAGGCCGAGCCCGACGACGCCGAGGACGAGCAGGCGGAGGACGAGGAGGCGGAGGACGTCGCCGACGTGGAGTCGCGAACCCTGCGGCTGGCCACGATCCGCACGACCGCCGACCCCACCACGCAGGGCGCCGACCACTTTGCCGAACTGGTCGAGGAGCGCACCGGCGGGGCGGTGACCGTCGACGTATTCCCCGACAGCCAGCTCGGCGACTTCACCGACATCTTCGCCGGCATGCAGATCGGCGAGGTCGACATGTTCTACGAGGGCATCTCGATCTACCCGACCGTGGATGGCGCGGAGGCCTTCCTGGTGACCAGCGTCCCGTTCATCTGGGACAGCTACGACCAGATGCTCGAGGTCATGGCGTCGGACTACTACCAGGACCTGTACGAGGAGGCGGCCGACGCCACCGGCGTCCGGGTGATCGCGACCAGGGGCGACAAGGAGCCCCGCGCGCTGAGCGCGAACCGTCCGATCGAGACCGCCGAGGACATGCAGGGCCTGTCGATCCGCATCGCCGAGGCCCCATTGCCGCAGGCGTTCGCCAGCGTCCTCGGTGCACAGGCGGAGGTCATCCCGTTCAGCGATCTGTACCTGGCGTTGCAGCAGGGCGTCGTCGACGCGCAGGAAAACGGCGCGATCTCGATGGTGACCCAGAGCTTCTACGAGGTGCAGGACTACTTCATGCCTACCGACTACATCCGCGACATCGACACCTTCTACATCAGCGACGAGATCTGGCAGGACCTCGAGCCGGAACTGCAGGAGGTCATGGAGGAAGCCGCCATCGAAGCCGGTGACCTCGTGACCGAGCGCACCGCCGAGCAGCTGGACGAGGCGATGGAGGCCCTCGAAGCCGAGATCGACATCATCGAACCGGACATCGAGTCGTTCCGCGACGCGCTGGACGGCGCGTTCGAGGACTTCGACGGCGACCTGTGGCCGGAGGGCACGTTGGACGAGACACGCCGCCTCGCCGAGGAGGCAGGCTGACCCGCGGTACGCGTCAGATGGGAGCGAGATCCATGGCCACAGCCCTCGGCGTCGCCCGTACCGGGGCGACGCACGTCAGTGCGGCGTGCGCGGCGCTGTCCGGCCTATGCTTCCTCGCCATCTTCCTGGTCAACGTCACGCAGATCGGGCTGCGCAGCCTCGCAGGAGGCGGCTGGATCTGGGTGACGGACCTGAGCCAGCTGCTGTTCATCTGGATGGTGATGCTCGGGACCGTGGCGGCCTACCATGCCCACGAGCACATCGTGGTCGACTTTCTCGTCGCCAGGCTGACCGGCCTGCGCGAGACGGTGGCCGCCGGCCTGACCAGGGTCGTCGAGATCGGCTTGTTCGCGATCCTGCTTCAGACGGGGCTGGACGTGGCCAGGGTGCGCGGGGGCATCAGCTACATCCAGCTGGGGGTGCCGACGAGCTGGGGGTTCTACGCCATCCCGGTCGCGGCCGCCCTGCTGCTGCTCCTGGCGTTCCTGCTGCCGCTGCGGTTCGAGCGACCGGTGATGCAGGACGAGATCGGCCACTCCCCATGACCAGGTCCCCATGACCAGGTCCCCATGAGACAAGGACGGTTGCGATGAACCACGGCATCGGTACGGCCACGACGGGGGAGATGGCCGCACGTCTCACCGGCCCGCAGGTCGCCCTGCTGCCCGTGGGGGCCACGGAGCAGCACGGGCCGAACCTCGGCATGGCCGTGGACTACCGGATCGCCGAGGAGCTGGCCTACCGGGTCGCCGACGAGCTGGACGGCGCGGCGGTCGTGGTGCCGCCGCTGCCGTACGGGCTGTCGGGGCACCACATGGCGTTCGCCGGCACCGTCTCGATCAGTGCCGACGCGTTCTCCGCGGTGCTGCTGGACGTGGTGGGTAGCCTCGCCAGCCACGGCATCAGGCACTTCCTGTTCGTCAACGGGCACATGGGTAACCAGAGCATCCTGGGCGTGCTCACCAACCGCATCCAGTTCGAGTTGGGCTACCACGCCGCCAGCGCTTTCTACTTCAGCCAAGCGAAGGACGTGATCGCCAGGCACGCCAAGACCGCGCGCTGGGGGCACGCGTGCGAGGTCGAGACCAGCGTGGCGATGGCGCTGGTACCGGAGTTGGTGCGCGGCGACAGCCTGGTACCCGGCGACCTCATCGAGGAGTACGGCTACCTCGAGGACAACTACCTACCGCACGCGCTGCAGGTGCCGAAGTCGTTCGCCGAGCGCACCCGCAACGGGGCGTTCGGCGACGCCACGCTGGCCACCCGGAAGGCCGGTGAGGAGATCGTTGCCACCGCCGTCGAGCGGACCGCCGCCTTCGCACGGGAGTTCCTGGCGAAGCCCTTCCTTGACGCGTCCGAGCCCGGGCGCGCATGATCGCGCTGCTGTTCGTCCTGCTGTTCGCGCTGATGGCCGTTGGGGTGCCGGTCTTCGGGGCGATGGCAGCCTCGGGCATGGCGTACCTGCTGATCACCGGCATCGGGCAGCCGACCACACTGCCGACGGCGATGGTCAGGGGGGTCAGCAACTTCGAACTGCTGGCGATCCCGTTCTTCATCCTCGTTGGCGAGCTGATGAACCGCAGCGGCATGACCCTGCGGATCATCAACCTGATCCTGTTCTTCATCGGCAGGGTCCGCGGCGCGCTGGCGTACGTGTCGGTGATGGTCAGCCTGTTCGCGTCGGGGATCTCCGGCAGTGCGCCGGCTGACGCGTCGGCCGTCTCGGCGGTGTTGATGCCGGCCATGCGCCAGGAGGGGTACAGCCCGCCGTTCGCGGCGGCGGTGAACGCCTCGTCGGCGATCATTGGCCCGATCATGCCGCCGAGCATCCCGATGATCTTCGTGGCGCTGGTGACGAACCTTTCGATCGGGCAGCTGTTCCTGGGAGGCGTGGGGCCCGCGCTGCTGTTGACGGTGATCCTGCTGGTCGTGCTGTGGATGCGCGGGCGCAACACGGTCATGCCGGTGACCGACATGAGCGCTCGGGAATCCACCAGCCTGAAACGGGTCGTCACCGAGGCCCTGCTGGCGATGCTCGCGCCCGTCATCCTCCTCACCGGGGTGTTCACCGGGATCGCGACCATCACCGAGGTCGCGTTCGTGGCCACGGCCTACGTCCTGCTCCTCGGCGTGGGGGTGTACCGGACCATCGCGCTGCGCGACATCCCCGCCATCTTCCGGGACGGGGCGGTCTTCTCCTCGACGGTGATGGTGCTGTTCGCCGTCGTGGGCATCTTCAGCTACATCGCCGCGGCCGAGCGGATGGGGGACCAGCTGGCCGGCGCGATCGAGAGGCTGGACGTCGGCCCCCTCGGGTTCCTGCTGCTGACGATGGTGTTCTTCCTGATCGTGGGCCTCGTCTTGGACGCCGTCCCCGCCATCCTCATCTTCATGCCGATCCTGCTGCCCACCGCAATGACCCTGGGCGTGGACCCGATCCACTTCGGGGTGGTGGTCGTCGTCAACCTGATGATCGGACTGCTGACCCCGCCGGTGGGCGCGCTGCTGTACGTCGTCAGCAAGGTCAGCCGGGTGTCGTTCGTCGCCCTGACCAGGCAGACGTTGCCGTTCGTGGTGGCCCTGTTCGCCGGCCTGGTGGTCATCATCCTCGTCCCCGGGATCGTGCTCTGGCTTCCGGAGCTGGTGTTCCGGTGACGAGTTGGCCGGGGGGCCGGCCCTGTGCAGCCCGCCGTGGTCATTCGCCGAGCCACCGCCGTCCGTGGGCAGAGTCCTTCGCCTCGCCGATGACCCGCACCGTCGCGTGGCGGAGGCGAGCCCGTCCGGCTGTCTGAACGTGACTCCGTCGAACGACGCGTCACCGGTGACGGCAGGAGACGGGCCCGCTGCGGTTCGGGCACACGTCCGGTACGCACGTGGTCATCGAGGAGGTTCCCATGATCTCGACGGGGAAGCAGCGGCCGTCCGACGACCGTCCCGGCCCAAGCGGAGCGCAGCTGCGAATCACGGACCGTTCCGCATGCAAGCAGGGCAGGATCTGGGAGGCCCCGGCGGTTCGTCGATGGTGTACTCCAACGAGGCGACCGCCAACGACAGGGACCATGACGTGCCAAGGGCGTGGCTGGTGGTCGATTCGGCCACGGGTTCCCCTGCTTCATGGGGTTGCCGACGGGCGGGAGGCGCATGAGCGCTGCGACGCGCTGAACGCCGGCCGGCCGAGCCTCCCACGGTCACCGTGACCTGCTATCACGAGCCAGGCAGATGCCTGTGCAGCCTGGCGAACTGAGAAGCCCGCGTCCTGGCTGGCGTTTCGCGCGGTTCGACGTCGCGGAGTGGGCAAGGTTCAGACAGCGCTGTGCGGCGATGGCGTTTACCGCGGTAACGCTCGGGGCGTAGCGTTCCGGCCCGTCGGGCAGCGCAGTGGTGAGTGCGAGGGCTTCGATCGCGGCGGAGATGTCTTGCCGCATGCCGTTTTATTCGGGGGCCCCCACAGCGTCGATGCGGCCCTCGTTGTGGGCGCGCAGGTCGAGGTGGTCTTGGAACAGCTGGCGCAGCAGCGCTCGGCCTTGGACCTCAAGGCGCGCCTCGAGGTCGCCGT
>JACDBB010000170.1 GCA_013695145.1 Euzebyales bacterium | reverse complement strand
CCGTTGCCCTCGTTGGTCATCAGGGTCAGCGTCCCCGTGTCGGCGGCCGCGAAGTTCACCCCGCTGATGCCGACGTCCGCGCGGCGGAAGTCCTCGCGGAGGCGCTCGCGCGCGAACCCCGCGATCGCCGCCAGCTCGTCGGGCAGCTCCTGGCCGCCGGCCTCGCTGAAGCGCTGCCGGATGTCCTGCTGCGACAGGTGGAGCGCGGGCGCGATGATGTGGCTCGGG
The DNA here is from genome assembly GCA_013695145.1 of Euzebyales bacterium. Classification (GTDB taxonomy): domain Bacteria; phylum Actinomycetota; class Nitriliruptoria; order Euzebyales; family Egibacteraceae; genus JACDBB01. The sequence goes on along the minus strand of JACDBB010000170.1, from coordinate 40,684 downwards.
CGCTCGTCGCCGAGCTGGACGATGTACTCGCCGAGGTCCGTCTCGACGACCTCCACGCCCTGGCCTTCGAGGTGGTGGTTGAGATGGATCTCCTCGGTCGCCATCGACTTCGACTTCACCACAAGCCGCGCGCCAGCGCGTGCGACGATGTCGCCGATGACGGCGCAAGCGTCGGCGCCGGTGGCGGCGCGGTGCACCACGCCGCCGTGCCCCTCCACGGCTGCGGTCAGGCGGCCCAAGTGGCCCTCCAGGTCGGCCAGCGTCTCGCGGCGGATCGCCGCGCCGCGCTCGCGCAGTGCCGCCGTCTCGGGTGACCAGCCCGGCCCGTTCCAAGTCCGGTCCAGCGCCGTCATGCGCGCCGTCGCCGAGGCGGTCCCCGGGCGGGTCAGTGACGCGGCGGTGACGATCGGCAGGGGGGTCGCGTGCGCGGGGAACGTCGCCGCGCCCCACGCCGGCCGCGTCGGGCGCACGGCCTCCCGCCCCGCCAGAGCGGTTGAGGACTTGGCGCGCGGAGCGCGCGTGTCCGACGTCTCGGTTGAGGACTTCGCGCGCGGAGCGCGCGTGTCCGACGTGGGGGTCGGATCAGGGGGCGTGGTCACGGGGAGCCTCCCGGGGACGTGAGGGCGTCGCGCAGCACCAGGGCCAGGTGGCGGGTCCGCACCGGCACCCCAGCGGCGGTCGCGCGTCCCTGGAGATGCAATAGGCAGCCGGCGTCGCTGGAGACCAACAGGTGGGTTCCGGTCTCGACGGCCTGCGCGAGCCGGGCGTCGGCCATGGCCACCGAGACCTCGGGGAACGATGTGGCGAACGTCCCGCCGAAGCCGCAGCACAGGTCGATGTCAGCCATCTCGACCAGCTCCAGCCCCTCGACCCTGCCGAGCAGCTCGCGTGGCGCCGCAGCCTCGCCGAGGGCGCGCTGCATGTGGCACGAGTCATGGTAGGTCACGGTGGCCTCCAGGCGCAGCGGCAGGTCGGCGCCGAACGCGACCAGGAACTGGCTCAGCTCGTAGGTGCGGGCGGCCAGGTCCCGCGCGCGTCGCAGGTCGGCGCCCGCGAGCAGGCGCGGGTAGTGGTGGTGGACCATCGCCGTGCACGAACCGGAGGGGACGACCACGGCCTCGGCGTCGCCGAAGGTGTCCAGCCAGTGCGTCGCCAGGCGCCGCGCCTCGCCGGGGAACCCTGAGGTGAGCGGCGGCTGGCCGCAGCAGGTGGCGGCCCGCGGGACGACGACCTCGAAGCCGCAGGCCTCCAGCAGCTCGACCGCGGCGGCGGCCGGTCCGGGCGTGGCCAGGTCCGCGACGCAGGTGGGGAACAGCGCGACGCGGGCAGGCCGCTCCGGGGTGCTCGCGGCCCGCACGGCGCGCACGGTGGGCTCGGTCAGGGGGTCGCTCACGCCGACAGCTCCCCGAGGTAGGCCTCCACGACCCTCGGGTTGGCCAGCAGCTCGCCGGCTGGCCCCTCCATCACGATCTCGCCGGTCTCCATCACGTAGGCGGTGTCGGCGGCGGACAGCGCGCGGTGGGCGTTCTGCTCGACCAGCAGCACCGTGGTGCCCTCGTGGCGGATCGCGTCGATCACGGCGAACACCTGGTCGACGATCTGCGGCGCGAGACCCATCGAGGGCTCGTCCATCAGCAGCACCCTGGGCCGGGCGAGCAGCGCCCTGGCGATCGCCAGCATCTGCTGCTCGCCGCCGGACAGGCTGCCGGCGGACAGCTCGCGGCGCTCGGCGAGGATCGGGAAGCGCGCGAACACCCCGTCGAGGCCCGCGGCGAGGTGGTCGCGCTGGTGCCAGGCGCCGAGGCGCAGGTTATCCTCAACTGTGAGGGTCGCCAGGACCTCGCGGCCCTCCGGGACCTGCACCAGGCCCTCCGCGACGCGGCGGGACGAGCGCCAGCGGCTGATCTCGGTCCCGTCGAGCAGGATCTGCCCCCTGGCGCGTACCAGCCCCGACAGGGCGGCCAGCGTGGTGGACTTGCCGGCGCCGTTGGCGCCGATGAGGGTGACCAGCGACCCGGCGGGCACCTCGAGCGACACCCCGCGGACCGCCTCGACCCCGCCGTAGGCGACGTGGAGGTCGGACACGACCAGGCTGGCCGCGCGCCCCGCGGTGCCGCCGCCGCTCATTCCGGACCGCCATGCTCGGCATGGTCGGGGCGGCCGGCCGCGTCCCCCAGGTACGCGCGGACGACCTCGGGGTCGCGCGCCACGGTCGCGGGCGCGCCGTCGGCGATGACCTCACCGAAGTTCAGCACGACGACGCGGGTGCAGGTGTCCATCACGAGGCCCACATTGTGCTCGATCAGCAGGACGGTCACGCCCAGCGCGGCGACCTGGCGGATCAGGGTGCCCAGCGCGGCGGCCTCGACGTGGTTCATCCCTGCGGCTGGCTCGTCGAGGACGAGGAGGTCCGGTTCGGCGCACAGGCCGCGGGCGATCTCGAGCCGACGTCGGTCCCCGTAGGACAGGCTCGCGGCCGGCGCACCGGACTGGCCCGCCAGGCCGACCAGGGCCAGGCAGCGGTCGGCTCGCGCGGCGTGCTCTCGCTCCCTGCGGCGGGTCCAGGGCAGGAAGGCCAGGCGCGCGAGGAACGTGGCGACCGCCACGCGGTGGCCACCGACCATGACGTTCTCAATTGCCGACAGGTTGGCGAACAGCTTGGTCTGCTGGAAGGTCCGGCTGACCCCCAGCGCGTTGACCCGGTCGGCGGTCAGCCCGCCGATGTCGGTGTCGCCCACGACCACCGTCCCCGAGGTGGCGGCGGTCAGGCCCGTGAGGACATTCACCAGGGTGGTCTTGCCGGCGCCGTTGGGGCCGATGAGCCCGAGGATCTCGCCGCTGCGGATGGCGCAGCTCACGTCCCTGAGCGCGTGGACGCCGCCGTAGTCCTTGCCGACGCCGCTCAGGACCGCCACCGCGGGTGCGTCGCCGGCCACAGCGGGGATCTCGGCCGGCTCTGGCGCCCGCTCTGTGGGCCCGTCGGCGGGCTGCACGCTCGACACGTCGAGGCGGTGTCGCAGGCCCGCTGGGACGATCCGACGGCCGACCCCGACCAGACCGGACGGCAGGAACAGGATCACGAGCAGGAGCAGCGTGCCGTTCAGCGCGGGCCGCAACCATCCGGCCTCGATCCCCAGCTCGCGCTGCAGCTCGGGCAGGAGGGTCAGGAAACCGCCGCCCAGGATGGGTCCCAGCCAGTGCCCGAGGCCGCCCACGATGGCGAACAGCAGGGTCTCGACGGCGCGCTCGAAGCCGAACTCCCCAGGGGAGATGAAGCGCGCGTAGTGCGCGAACAGCGCCCCGGCCAGGCCGGCCAGCGCGCCGGACAGCGTGAAGGCGAACAGCTTGACGCGGACCGTGTCGATGCCCATGGCTCGGGCGGCGACCTCGTCCTCCTTGAGCGCGGCGAGGCTGCGACCCAGCCTCGAGGGCCGCATGCGCCAGAACAGGTACGCGCAGGTGCCGAGCGCCAGGTACACGTGCCACAGCTGCGTGAGCCGCGGGATGGGCCGCAGCCCGATTGCGCCGCCGGTGACGTCGAGATTCAGCGCCGTGATGCGGACCACCTCACCGAAGCCGATGGTGGCGATGGCCAGGAACACTCCGCGCAGGCGCAGCACCGGCAGGCCGAGCAGCAGGGCCGCCCCCGCCGCGACCGCCATTCCGATGACGAGGACCACAGGGAACGGCAGCCCCGCCTCCATGGTCAGCACCGCCGAGGTGTAGGCGGCGATCGACGCGAAGCCGGCCTGCGCCAGGCTCAGCTGCCCGGCGATGAGCACGGCGTACATCGAGAACGCCAGGATCCCGTTGATGCCGACGAACACCACCGCCGACTGGTAGCCGCGCAGCAGCTCCTCCAGGAAGCCCGGCACGTCTCTACACCTCCCGTACGCGCACGCGGCCGAGCAGGCCCTGCGGGCGGAGCAGCAGGACCGCGAACAGCAGGGTGAAGGCGATCGCGTCGCGCCAGCTCGACCCGATGAACGCGACCGTGCCGACCTCGACCAGGCCCAGCAGGATGCCGCCGATCATGGCGCCCGGGACGCTGCCCAGCCCGCCCACGATGATCACCGCGAGGCCCTTCAGCTCGATGCCGAGCCCCATCTCCACGCGGATCGAGTTGAAGGCCAGCGCGAACAGCACACCGGCCGCCGCGCCGAGCGCCGAGGACAGCATGTAGGTCGCCATCGTGACCCGCTCGACGTCGACGCCAAGCAGACGGGCCGCGCGGTCGTTCTCCGCGATGGCCCGCATCGCCCTGCCCAGCCGGGTCGACCGCACCATCCAGTCCAGGCCCAGCATGAGGCCGACGGCGACGATCAGGATCGCGAGCTGCAGCACCGAGATCGACGCGCCCGCCACGACCAGCCGCCCGCCTGGAAACGCGTCCGGCGGGAAGCGCACCGTGTCCGGACCGAACACGCCGAGGCCGACCGCCACGAGGATGATGCTGAGCGCGATCGAGGAGATCAGGCCCGCGAAATGGCTGTCGGGGCGGTTGCGCAGCGGCGCGAACGCGACCCGCTCGATGCCCAGGCCCAGCAGGGCGCCGGCGGCGATCGCTCCGATTACGGCAGCCCACAGCGGCATGCCGAGCGTGACGCCGATGAACCACCCGGCGAACGCACCGAGCATGAACACAGCCTGGTGCGCGAGGTTCAGCTGGTGCAGCACCCCGAACACCAGCGTGTAGCCCATTGCGAACAGGGCGTAGATCGAGCCCAGGAAGACGCCGTTGACGACCTGCTGCATGGAGGGTCCGGTTCGCGCGCCGGTCTAGTCGAGCAGGGCGAAGCTGCCGTCCTCGACGACCTGCGTGACCCCGGTGTGGTCGGCGTCGCGGCCGTCGGTGAACGAGAACTCGCCGAGGATGGTGTCCACCCCCTGCAGGCCCTCCATGGCGTCCCGGATGGCGTCGCGATCGGCGCTGCAGGCCGACTCCACGGCCCGCGCGATGAGCTTCATCCCGGTGTAGGCCTGCGCGGCGAACTGGTCGGGGGCGCGGCCGGTCGCCTCCTCGTAGGCGGACTTGAAGGCCTCGTTCGCCTCGTCGTCCGCGGCGGCGTTCCACGCGGCCCCGACGATGACGCCCTCGGCGGCCTCGCCGGCCTGGTCGATGATCGCCGGGGAGTTGAAGCCATTGCCCCCGACCACCGGCACGTCGAGGCCCAGGTCGCGGGCCTGCGTCAGGAGCAGCGCCGCCTCCTCGGCCAGAGCGGACACGAACAGCGCGTCGGGCTCGTTGTTGGCCACCGCCGTGAGCTGGGCGGAGAAGTCGGTGTCGCCCGTCGCGAACGTCTCGGTGCTCGTCACCTCCAGGCCCTGCTCCTCGACGGCCTGCTCGAAGATCTCGAAGCCGGAGACGGTGAACGCGTCGTTGTCGCTGTACAGCAGCGCGACACGTTCCAGTCCGAGGCTCTCGGTCGCCTCGGCGACCGTGTTGGGGATGACCTGCGCCTCGGTCAGGGAGTCGCGGAAGATGTAGTCGCCGATCTCGGTGATGCCGTCGGCGGTGGTCGATACGCCGAGCGCCGGGACGCCGAACTCCTGGGCCACCGGACCCGCGGAGAAGAACACGTTGGACAGCGTGGGCCCGATCAGGATCGAGACCTGCTCCTGCTCGATCAGGCGCTCGTAGGCGGTGATGCCCTGCGCGGGGTCGGTGGCGTCGTCCTCGATGATCAGGTCGTAGGTGACGCCGCCCTCCGCGTTGAGCTCCTCGGCCGCCAGCTCGACCGCTGCCGTCTGGCTGACGCCGTACACGGCCGCGCCGGCCGTCTGGCTGAAGACCACGCCGACCGGAACGGGCTCGTCGAGGGTGCAGTCGCCACCCTCGTCGCCCGCGGCGACGTCCTCGGTCGCGCCGTCGGTGGGTTCGGCGGCGTCCTCGGTGGCGCCGCTGTCGTCATCCGTGGCGGCGCCGGCGTCCTCGGTCGCCTCGTCCGCGGGCGCGGCGGCGTCCTCGGTCGCCTCGTCCGCGGGCGCGGTGGCGTCGTCGGGCTGGTCGCCACCGCAGGCGGCGACCAGCAGCATGAGCGACGCGAGCAGTGCAACCAGCCGGACCATGTGAGGCTCCTGAGGATGAGGATGGCGGTCATCGCCACGATCGCGATCGTAGAGGTCGCGGCCAGGATCGCTCAAGGGGACACAAGCGACGTCTGTGCGGATTGCGGCGCCACGTCGAGGGCGTCGTCGAGAAAGTCGAGCTGCAGGCGCAGCAGCGCCTCGGCCACCGCTTCCTGCGGCGTCATGTGCGTGACACCGACCAGGGGCAGCACGCGGTGTGGCCGGCCGGCCTCCAGCAGCGCGCGGGACAGCCGCAACGTGTGGGCAGCCACGACGTTGTCGTCGGCCAGGCCGTGGATCAGCAGCAGCGGCCGGGTCAGTCCCGGCGCGTCCCGCAGCAGACCGCTGCGATCGTAGGCGTCGGCGTCGGCCTCGGGCAGGCCGAGGTAGCGCTCGGTGTAGTGGGTGTCGTACAGGCGCCACTCCGTGACCGGCGCGCCAGCGACGGCGGCGTGGAAGACGTCCGGCCTGCGCAGCACCGCGAGCGCGGCGAGGTAGCCGCCGAACGACCAGCCCCGGATGGCCACACGGTCGAGGTCGAGCGTGCCGGGGAAGGCCTCGGCGGCCGCGTGGAGCGCGTCGACCTGATCGGCGAGCGGCGCTGTCGCGAGGTCGCCGGCGATCGTGCGCTCCCACGCGGGACCGCGTCCGGGGCTGCCGCGACCGTCGGTGACCAGCACGGCGTAGCCCGCGTCGGCGAACCACTGCGACACACCGAAGGCCGCGCGGGCCTGCATGACCCGTTGGGCGTGCGGACCGCCGTAGGGGTCGCACAGCACGGGGAGGGGGCCGTCGTCGACGGTCCAGCCGTTGGGGAGCAGCAGCGCGCTGCGCAGCCCGCGCGCGCCCAGCGCGGCCTGCTGGACGCGCGGGGCCAGCGCCGGGGCCCGCGCGTTCGTTGCGATCGTGAGGGTCCCGCCGGCGTGGTGCACCTCGGTGAGCGCGTCCGGCCGGTCCAGCGTGCGTCCGGTGATGACGACGACGACGTCGCCGCCGGCCGCCGCCTGGTGGACCCCGGCCGCGGGGGTCAGCGGCTCCGCGTCGGCGCCGTCGAGCGGGATGCGCCACACCGCCACCGCGGTGGGATCGTCGGCTGACGCCGTGACGATGGCCGCGCCGTCCGCGATGCCGGCGACGCCGCGGATCTGCAGGTCCTGAGGGCTCACCGCCACGCCGTTCACGGCCAGCCGGCGCGCGTCGGCCTCGGGGTCGTCCAGCGCGTGCAGCAGGCGCCCGTCGTCCAGGACGCGCGGTACGCCGGGTACGAGGTCGACCCACCGGTCGTCGGCGAGCTCACGGAGCGGCTCGCACGCACCCGTGGTCGGGTCGACCGTGACGAACGCGAGCCTGCGCTGGTCTCGGGTCTGGGCGGCGAGCAGGGGGCGTCGGGTGGACCACCAGACGTCCGCGAGGTACGGGTAGGTCGCGCGGTCCCAGCCGATGTGCAGCCGCCGGCCGTCGAGGTCGACCAGCGCGAGCGTGACGTCCGCGTTGGGCGCGCCTGCCGCCGGGTAGCGCAGGGCGGTGGGCACGCCGGCGGGATCGGCGGGATCGGTGACGTACCAGGTGGTCACGGTGCTGACGTCCACCCGGGCGACCGCGAGCGTCCGGCCGTCGGGTGCCCACCAGAACCCGCGCTGCCGGTCCATCTCCTCGGCCGCGACGAACTCAGGCAGGCCCCAGGTGATGTCCGGGTCGTCCTCGCCGACCAGCCGACGTGGCTCGTCCGCGACGGGATCCACATCCACGACCCAGAGCGCACCGGCCCGCACGAAGGCGATGCGCTCGCCGGCGGGGTCCAGGCGCGGATCGACCACCGCGCCGTCGACCGTCACCGCGCGGGTCGCGCCAGCTTCGGGATCAGCGTCGAGGTCGGCCAGGAACAGGCGGCCGCCCAGCGTGAAGACGGCCTTGCTGACCGCCTCGTCGGCGGCGTAGGCGGTGATCCCCCCGCCGGACTCGCGGACCCGCTCGCGGCGGGCGCGCTCCTCGGGCGGCAGGTCGCCGCTCGCGGCGCCCAACTCGGCGGGGTCGGCGACGCACCGTTCGGCGCCTGCCGGCAGGTCGAGGACCCACAGGCGCCCGACGGGGTCGTCACCGGCGGACGAGCGGATGAAGGCGATCCGCGAGCCGTCCGGAGCGACGGTGAACCCGCGCGGCGTCCCGAGCGTGAAGCGCTGGGTCCGCGCGTGCTGGCGAGGGAACGCCTCCCACGCCGCCCGGACGCCCTCGGCGGGGAAGGGTCGTTGCGCGGTCACTTGCCGCCCGGGGACGCCACCTCGGCCGCAGCCAGCTCGAACGCGTCGAGCTCCGGCTCCACGGCCGGCGCTGGGGGGCGCGGGCAGCGCTGCTCGTGGCCGGGGCGGACCCAGGTCCAGGCGCGGCAGTTGGGACAGCGGGTGCCCTCCCGGACCGCGGGGTTGCCCTCCAGCGTCCCGGGCAGCGCCACGTCGAGGTCGGCGCAGACCATGGCCTCGTACGCCTTCTCGCCGCGCTGGGTGTTGGCCGCGGCGACGGCGTCGAGCTGCTCCTGCAGGTCCAGCGCCTTGCCGGCAGCCACCAGCCGGGCGGCCAGCGCCGCGGTCTCGGGCCGGGAGAGGTCGAAGCCCTCCAGGTCGTCGACGTGCAGCGAGGACGGCAGCTCCAGCGCGACGCCGCGCTCCGCCCAGCGATACCACAGCGCCAGCCCCTCGACGCGGTCGCGCGCCGCCGCGCCGGCCACCTGCTCCCGGATGCGACCGTGGAGCCGGTCCGCGGCGCCGTGGTCACGCGCCCAGGCCAGGAACGCCCCGATGTCGGGGTTGTCCAGGTCCACGCGGTCGATCAGCGCGGCGACCCGATCCGGGTAGTGGCGCGTCGCCAGCCGCAGCGTGGAGACCGTGGCGGGCAGCCGGTGGGCGTTGGCCGCCAAGAGCGCGTCGACGGCGGGGGCGAGCTCGTTGTCGACGCGCGCCGCGGCCGCCTCGGCGAGCCAGTCATCGTCGGGCTGGGCTGGCAGGTCGAGTTCGAGGTCGGGCTCGCGCTGGAGCAGCGCCGACGCGACCGCGGGCCGTCGCCCCAGCAGCGGGCGGTGCTCGATGAGCGCCTCGCGCAGCCACTGCCAGATCAGGCCCTCGGCCTGGGCGATGTCCTCGGCGACGCGCTGCGCGTGCCGGCCGGTAAGGCCCAGGCGGGTGGCCGTCCGCAGCGCAGCCCGCCCCTTGGCGAGGGCCGGCTGGCGCTCGCTGAGCTCCGGCTTGGCCGCGGCCGGGTGAGCGCGGAAGACGTCCCAGAGCGCGAACAGGTCCCGGTAGCGCCCGGCGGCCGCCGAGGCCACGAGGTGACGGGTCATGGCTCCGGGTCCCAGCAGCGCGCCGGCGACGACCGGTGGCAGATCCGGCAGCAGGTTCTCGCTGACCTTGCGCGACAGCCGCGACAGCTGCGGATCGGGGGCGTCCAGGTAGGCCAGCGCCTTCGCCGTCGTGGCGCCGATGCGCCTGGTGACCTGGTCGGGGGTGACGCGATTGCTGCCGGCTCCCCCCGCTCCGTCCTCCTTCGCCTTCTTCTTGGTCCTCTTCTTCTTGGGAGCGCGGCGCTCGTGGTCGGCGGGCTCGGCCGCGATGGGCTCGGCCGCGGTGGGCTCGGCCGCGGTGGGCGCCGCATCAGGCGACCGCGCGGCTGCCGTGTCGGCGGGGGGGTCTGCGACCCGCTCCGCCGGGTCGTTCGCCGGCCCTGGGGTCGCTGGCTCCAGGTCGGCATCCGTGTCGGTCGCTGGCGTGTCGGTCGCCGGCGTGTCGGCCTCGGGGGTGGCGGGCTTGTCGGTGGCCTCAGGTGTCTCGGGCGTCTCGGTGGTCGGGGCAGCGGCGGGCTGGTCGCTCATCGGGCTCTCCTGTGCGACCCGCGGGTCGCGGTCAGGACCTCGTCCCGCGGGGCAGGTGGGCCGCGCGAGGGTCAAGCGGACACGGACGGTTTCGGAGGATAGCGACGCGGCGGCCTGGTGTCGCCGCGCGCGGCCTCTTACTCCTCGGGCGGGATGATCAGTTGCTGCCCGACGGTCAGCGGGTTGTCGGAGTCGAGGTCGTTCGCCTGGGCGATCAGCGGGAACTTGCTGCCGTCACCGTAGACCTCGACGGCGATCGCGTAGAGCGTGTCGCCGTCCTGGACCTCGTAGGTCGACACGCCGTCGGCTGGGTCGCCATCCTCGCCGCCGGTCTCACCCGGCCCGCCGGTCTCACCCGGCCCGTCGGTCGGGCCGCCCGTCGGCGAGCCGGTCGGGGTGTCGTCGACCCGAGGGCGATCACTGTCCTGGGTGTTGCTGACCGCCTCGAGCTGCTCCTGGAGCACGGTGTTCTCCGACGCCAGCTCAACGACCCTCGCGCGCTCTTCCTCGAACTCGGCCTGCGACACCCCGCCGCGCCCGCCGATGCAGCTGCCGAGGACGAACACGAGCACCAACGACCCCGCGTAGACCGCCGCGCGGCCCCACAGGATCCGGCCCTCGTATGGCTCGTAATCGTCGTACTCGTAGTCCATGAGCGCTCAGTATCACCGATCAGCCCGCGAAGGGCATACCCTCGCTTCATGCTGGACCGCGAGTGGGTGTCCGTGGTGGACCCCAACGACCCGCACGAGCGCTACGTCTTCGACGTCAGCTTCCTGCTCTCCTCCTACACGTGCATCTACGGTCGGGGGTGCCCGGGCGTCGGCGACGAGCCGGACCCGGTGCGCGGGTGCTGCCGGCTCGGCGCCCATTACACGGACGACGAAGACCGCGAGCGCGTCGAGGCCATGGTGGAACGACTCGGACCCGACTACCTCCAGTTCTACCGCGAAGCGGCCCGCCATGGGGTGACCGCGACCCTGCCCGGTGGACAGGCGCGCACGCGCGTGCGCGACGGAGCGTGCGTCTTCGCCAACCGCGGTGACTGGCAGCGCGGGCCTGGCTGCGCGCTGCACACCTACGCGGTCGAGCGGGGCGAGCACCCCATGACCTACAAGCCCGAGGTCTGCTGGATGGTGCCGCTGCGCCGCGAGATCGCCGAGGACGTCGGTGACGACGGCCAACCCGTGAGCATCACCACGATCACCTCCTTCGAGCGTGGGGCGTGGGGTCCAGGTGGCGCCGACTTCGGCTGGTGGTGCACGGAGAGCGCCGAGGCTTTCGTGGGCGAGGACCCCGTCTACCGGTCGATGGAGGCCGAGCTGCGCCAGATGGTCGGCCACGCGGTCTACACCGAACTCGCCACCTACCTCGACCGGCGGCGGAGCAGGGCGCGCAAGCCGCTGCCGTTCCCGCTGTACGTGCGCTGACCCTGAGGTCGCGCACCGCTCGGAGCCCCCAGCGGACCGCTCGCGCCAAAGGGGTTGCCTGGTCGCGCGTCACAGGGAAGGGTGCTCCACAGACGCACGCGACGCGGAGGTGCTTTTCGTGGTCGATCGCCAGTGGTTCCCCAAATCCTATGACGAGATGATCGCTGAGTTCCGGTGGGAGGTGCCCGAGCGTTACAACCTGGCCGCCGACACGGTCGACAAGCATCCCGACGGCAAGCTGGCGATGGTGTGGGAGGACTGGCGGGGCAATCGTCGGGACGTGACGTTCGGCGAGGTCAAGGACACGGCCAACCGGCTGGCGAACGTCCTGGCATCTGTGGGGGTGGAGCCAGGTGACCGCGTCGCCTGCCTGCTGCCCAGCGTGCCGGAGACCGCGGCCGCGTTCACCGCCGTCTACAAACTGGGCGGGATCCTCCTGTCGCTGTCGATGCTCTACGGCGACGACGGGATCGAGCACCGCCTGCGCGACTCGGGCGCGAAGGTGCTGATCGCCCACCACGACGCCCTGCAGCGGGTGGCCGACATGCGCACCCGCGCGCCGGAGCTGCAGACGGTGGTGGTGCTCGGCGGCGAGGGCGGCGACCTGCGTTTCGAGGACGCCGTGGCCAACGCCTCCGGCGACTTCACCACGCTGGACACCAAGGCCGACGACCCCGCGCAGCTGTACTACTCGTCCGGCACGACCGGGCTGGCCAAGGGGATCCTGCACGCGCACCGCTACCTGATCGCGCACAACGAGTTCGAGTACGCCCACGACGTGACCGACGACGAGTTCTTCCACTCCACCGGCGAGTGGGCATGGATCGCCGGCATCGTGCCTGGAGTCCTCGGCCCCTGGCGCTTCGGCACCCCCACCGTGGTGTTCCAGCGCGAGGGCGGCTTCACGCCGGAGGAGACGCTGGCGCTGCTGGAGCGCCACGAGGTCGGCAACCTGTTCTCGACCCCGACCGCGCTGCGGGCGATCAAGGGCGTGGCCGAACCGGGGCGGTTCTCCCTGAAGCTGCGGCACGCGTGCTCGGCGGGGGAGCCGCTCAACCCCGAGGTGATCCGCTGGTTCGCCGATGCGTGGGGCACGACGATCTTCGACTACTACGGCCTGACCGAGAGCTACCCGCTGTGCTCCAACTTCCCGACGATGGAGGTGCGTCCCGGCTCGATGGGGCGGCCGACGCCTGGCTGGGAGATCGCCCTGCTCGACGAGCGCTCCGAGCCCGTGCCGGCGGGCGAGATGGGCGAGATCTGCCTGAAGGCGCGCTCGAACCCGCACTACCCGCTCGGGTACTGGCAGCGTCCGGAGGAGACCGAGCGGGACTTCGGCGGCGAGTGGTTCCACACCAAGGACGTCGCCCGCCTCGACGACGACGGCTACGTCTGGTATGAGGGCCGCAACGACGACGTGATCATCTCCGCTGGCTACCGCATCGGGCCGTTCGAGGTCGAGTCGTCCCTGGTGGAGCACCCCGCCGTCCTGGAGGCCGCGGCGGTGGGCGTCCCCGACGAGGCCCGCGGGCACATCGTCAAGGCCTACGTGTGCCTGGCCGAGGGCAACGAGCCGAGCGACGATCTCGTCGACGAGCTCCAGCAGCACGTGCGCTCGCGGCTGTCGAAGTACGCCTACCCGCGCCAGATCGCGTTCGTCGACGAACTCCCCAAGACCCTCACCGGCAAGATCCGCCGCATCGAGCTCCGCGAACGGGCCGCCGCCGGCGGCTGACGCCCCGCCCGCCCTCGGCGGTGGTGCGCGCGGGTGCTGCGGGCGCGCGGCTGATCCGACACGGTGTCGCCTTGGGCGCGCTGGGCGCGGGTTTTCCGACACGGTGTCGTCGTGGGGGATGCGTGGGCGCGGGTGCTGCGGGCGCGCGGCTGATCCGACACGGTGTCGGCTTGGGCGCGCTGGGCGCGGGTTTTCCGACACGGTGTCGTCGTGGCTGTCGCGCGGGGGGGGCGCTAGCGTGGCGTGGCGCCGGGCGGTCCGGCATGCGACGGGAGGTGAGCGTGGCCGCGTCGCGCGAGGGGACCGGCGCCGTTTCACCGCACCCGAAGGCCGCCGCCGGCACCCCTGCGCTGCTGCCTGGACCGGTCGTCGTGGCCGGCCTCGTCGTCGGCGTCCTGGCGGTGTCCACGTCCGCGGTGCTGATCCGCGTCGCCGACACCAACCCGCTCGCGCTGTCGTTCTGGCGCTGCGCGGGCGGGGCGGCCGCCCTGACCCCGTTCGCGCTGCGGGCCCGCCGCGCGGCGCCGCGGCTGGAGGGCGCCCAGTGGCGTCAGCTGATCGGGTCCGGGCTCTTCCTGGCCGTGCACTTCGCGCTGTTCATCGGTTCGCTGTCGTTCACCAGCGTCGCCTCATCGTCCGTCCTCGTGGCCATGTCGCCGCTGTTCGTGGCCGTCGGCTCCGCGGTCTTCCTCGCCGAGCGGCCAGGCCGCCGCACCTGGGCCGGCATCGCCCTGGCCGTCGGTGGCGCCGGCGTCGTCGGACTGCTCGACGCCGAGGGGGGTGGCGGCCCCGCGCCGCTGCTGGGCAACCTGCTGGCGTTCGGCGGCGCGGCGGCGGTCGCCGGCTACCTGCTGATCGGCCGCAGCGCCCGGCAGCGCCTGCCGATCACCGTCTACGCAGCGGCCGTGTACGGCGTCGCCGGGGTCGCGCTCCTGGTCGTGTGCCTGGCCGCTGGGGTCGACCTCGCCGGCTACGAGACGACCACGTGGCTCGCCATCGCCGGCCTGGTCCTCGGCCCTCAGCTGCTCGGGCACACCGTGTTCAACACGCTGCTGTCGACGGTCACCGCCACGGTCGTGGCCGTCGTGGTCCTCGCCGAGCCGATCGGCGCGACCGTCCTGGCGGCGGTGGTGCTCAGCGAGGGGCCGGGCGGCGGGTTCCTCCTCGGCGGCCCGCTGATCCTGGCCGGGGTCTTCCTCGCGGCCACGGCCGGGGCTCGACGGCGCGCCACCGTCGACGCGGTCCCGCCCGCCTAGCCCAGCGCGACCTTCCTGGATGGGGTCGCGGTGCCTTCCGGTAGATGAGTAGCACACTTACGTGCGTTTAACAGTGTCCATAGGATCGGCCGCGTCCAGACCGGCAGCACCCGGCGCAACCGAGGGCTCGCTTGTGACACCAGTTGGCGGGGTGGTCGACGAACCCGCGACATCGCCAGAGCAGGGAGCCAGGGATCCAGACCGACCAGCGCGGTCACGCCTCGGCGGCGCGCGGCTGGCCGCGTACCTGCTCACCGTCTATGTGCTGGTCACGATCAACTTCTTCCTGCCCCGGGCGTTGCCGGGCGACCCCATCGACGCGCTGCTCGACCCGAGCCAGCCCGCCTACCTGCAGAACGAGCGGCTGCGCGCGGAGATCACCGCGTACTACGGGCTGGACCGGCCCATCGGCGTGCAGTACGTGGACTACCTGGCCGATCTGGCGCGCGGTGACCTGGGGACGTCCATCCGGTACAACGTCCCGGTCGCCGATCTGCTCGCCGAGCGACTGCCCTGGACCCTGCTGCTGGTCGGCGCTGGCTTGACCGCGGCCGTCATCGTGGGGCTGTCCGCCGGCGTCCACTCAGGGTGGCGGCGCGGCGGCCGGGACGACCGGCGCCTGCTCGCCCTGTTCCTCGGCGTGAGCAACTTCCCCGCGTTCTTCCTGGCGTCGATCGCGCTGTTCGTCTTCGCCGTCCAGCTGGGTTGGGTCCCGCTGGCCGGTGCCCGCACGCCGTTCGCGTCGGGCCAGAGCTGGTTCACCCAGGTCGCCGACGTCGCCCATCACCTGGCGCTGCCCGCCGCGGTCATGGCCGTCAGCGTCGCCGCCGACTACTTCCTGGTCATGCGCGCCGGCATGGTCGGCGAGCTCGGCGCCGACCACCTGCTCGGCGGTCGGGTCAAAGGACTGCGCGAGCGACGCCTGAAGTACCGCTACGCCGCCCGCAACGCGCTGCTCCCGGCGGTCAGCCTGGTCGCCGCCCGCGTCGGGACCGCCGTGTCCGGACTGACCATCTTCATCGAGACCGTGTTCGCCTACCCCGGGATCGGCCGGCTGGTGTTCGACGCGGTGTCGTTCCGCGACTACCCGGTCCTGCAGGCCTGCTTCCTGGTGCTGGCGCTGCTCACTGTGACCGCCAACCTCGGCGCCGACCTCGCCTACACCCGGCTGGACCCGAGGGTGCGCGCATGAGCGTCCTGCGGTCACCGCTTTCGCTTGCCGGCGCCGCGCTGTTGGGCGGCCTGCTGCTCGTCGGCGCGCTCGCCCCGGTCATCGCCCCCTACGACCCCCACGCGCTGGCCGGCGAGGCGCTGGAAGCGCCCTCGTCCCGCCACCTGCTGGGCACCGACGGGATCGGCCAGGACCTGTTCTCGCGCGTGCTGTGGGGGGCGCGCACGTCGCTGACCGTGGCGCTCGGCGCGGCCGGCCTGGCCATGGCGCTGGCCGTGCTGGTCGGCGTAACCGCCGCGCTGCTCGGGGGCGCCGCCGACACCGTCGCGATGCGGGTCGTGGACGTGTTCCTCGCCCTGCCCGGCCTGCCGCTGCTGGTGCTGGTCGCGGCCATGGTCGGCGCCAACCGGCTCACCCTGATCCTGCTGATCGGCGTGATCCGCTGGCCGGAGCTGGCGCGGGTGCTGCGCGGCCAGACGCTGACGCTGCGCCAGCGGGGGTTCGTGGCCTCCGCTCGCGGCTTCGGCGGCGGCCTCGGCTGGGTCCTGCGCCGCCACCTCGTCCCCGCCCTCGCACCGCTCATCCTCGCCGGGTTCATCACCGTGGCGGGGACGGCGGTGCTCATGGAGGCCGGTCTGGCCTTCCTCGGCCTGTCCGACCCCACCGCCGTCAGCTGGGGCGGGATCCTCAACCGGGCGCTGCTGCAACCCGGCCTGTACTTCACGCCCGCCTGGACGTGGTGGGTGCTGCCGGCCGGGTTCGCCATCACCCTGACGGTGCTCGGCTTCACGTTCCTGGCCGTCGGGCTCGAGCCGGCGCTCAACCCTCGCTGGCGGCGAGCCTCATGAGCGCGCTGTTGGAAGTCGACGACCTGGCGGTGCGGTTCGGCGACGTCGATGCGCTGCGCGGGGTCAGCCTGCGCCTCGACCGCGGCCAGTCGCTGGCCATCGTGGGCGAGACGGGATCGGGCAAGTCCACCCTCGCCCACTGCCTGACCGGCCTCGTCCAGCCACCCCGGGCGACGGGCAGCGTGCGCATCGACGGCCAGGAGCTGCTCGGCGCGGACCCCGAGACCCTGCGGGGGCTGCGCTGGCGGACGGTGGCGCTCGCCTTGCAGGGCGCGCCTTTCAACCCGGTCGCCACGGTCGGCGAGCAGGTGTCGGAACCCCTGCGCGCGCACCTCGGCATGGGAGCGGCGCAGGCCCGGGAGCGGGCCGGACAGCTCGCCGCCGAGCTGCTGCTGGACACCGCCGCCCTCGCGCGGTATCCCCACCAGCTGTCCGGCGGCGAGCGGCGACGGGCGGCCCTGGCCGCCGTCGTGGCGCTCGACCCCGCCCTGGTCATCCTCGACGAGCCCACGGCCGGACTCGATCCCGCTACGAGCCGCGATCTGATCGACCGCGTCCGCAGCCTCGCGGCGACCCGCGGCTTCGCCCTGGTGGTCATCTCCCACGACCTGCCCGCCGCCGCCCGCCTGGCGAGTCGCAGCGCGGTTCTCTACGCCGGCGAGCTGATGGAGACTGGTGCCACCGACCGGGTGATCGGCGAGCCAACCCACCCCTACAGCTGGGCGCTGGTCAACGCCTACCCGGTGATGACCACGACCAAGGACCTGCGCCCGATCCGGGGATCGCCGCCCGACCCGCGCGACGTCCCCGCGGGCTGCCCCTTCCATCCCCGCTGTCCCCAGGCCGAGGCGGTCTGCTGGGAGGAGCACCCGCCGCTCGAGGCCTCCCGCGGCCGGCTGGTCGCATGCCACTTCGGTGGGCTCAAGACGATGCTCACCGCGACCGACCTGCACCGCGGGTTCGGATCTGGCCGGGCGCGGACGCGCGTGCTGCACGGGGTGTCGCTGACCGTGCGCGCGGGGGAGGCGGTCGGCGTCATCGGCCCGTCAGGCAGCGGCAAGACCACCCTCGCCCGCATCCTCGCCGGCCACCTCCAGCCGGATGCGGGCGCGGTGGAGCTGGAGGGCGCCCCCCTGCCGGGCTCGTGGAAGCGGGCGGCGCGGGCGCTGCGTCGCCGGGTCCAGCTGGTCCTGCAGGACCCGTGGGATGCGCTGTCGCCGCGCCTGACCGTCGCCCAGCTGGTACGCGAGCCCCTCGACGTCGCCGCGGCGGGGGACGCCGAGGAACGCGACAGCGCGGCGCGAACGGAGCTGGCCGGCGTCGGCCTGCCGACTTCGCCCGGGTTCCTGGCGGCCCGCACGCACGAGCTGTCCGGCGGCCAGCTGCAGCGCGTCGCCCTGGCCAGGGCGCTCATCGTGCGTCCCAGGGTGCTCGTCGCCGACGAGCCGACCAGCATGCTGGACGCCTCGGAGCAGGCTCGGCTGCTGGTGCTGCTGCGCGAGCGTCACGTCGAGCTGGGACTGGCGCTGGTGCTCGTCTCCCACGACCTGGCGGTGGTCCGCAAGGTCACCGACCGCATCGTGGTCCTCGAGGCCGGCCGGGTGGTGGAGGAAGGACCCTCCCACCTCGTCTCCTCGGCCCCGCGCAGCGTCACCGCCCGCCGGATGCTCGACGCCTCCCCGATCCTCGCACCCATCGAGGCCAACCCGGGCCTCGACACCCCAGACGACGGCGGCCTCGAGATGGCAGCCACCGAAGGAGGATGACCATGGATCGGCGCACGTTCTTGACCAGCACGCTCGGCGCGACCGTCGCGCTGGCGCTCGGCGCCTGCACCCGCGACCAGCCGACGACCCAGGAGACCGGCCCGCAAGCCACCGGGCAGGGCACCCCATCGCCGGCAGGCAGCCCCGACGCCTCGCCCGTCGCCGCGCGCCCCACGCTGCGGCTCCCCGGCGAGGACGCCGGCTTCCCCTCGCCGTTCACCTACCAGCGCGGCCCCGGCTACTGGCGGATGAGCTTCATCTACGACACACTGCTCTGGGTCGGCGCCGACGGCGAGTTCCTGCCATGGCTGGCCAGCGACATGGAGGCCTCCGACGACGGGCTGCTCTACACCTTCACCCTGCGCGACGACGTGCGCTGGCACGACGGGGAGCCGTTCACCGCCGACGACGTGGTGTTCACCTTCGAGTACTTCCAGGCGCAGACGCTGTCGCCGGAGGTCATCGTCCAACCCGGCCAGCGGACGTTCGCCGACCAGGTCACGGCACCCGACGAGCGGACGGTCGAGATCCGCCTGGCCGAACCCGACACGACGTTCGTCGACCTCGTCGCGGCGGCCGTGCCGATCGTCCCCCGGCATGTCTGGTCCGACGTGGACGACGCCGCCAGAGCGCAGGACCCCGCCCTGCTGATCGGGACCGGCCCGTACCGGCTGGAGGACTACACCAGCGGCGAGGGCAGCTACCTGTACACCGCCAACGACGACTACTTCCTGGGCGCGCCCTTCGTCCAGCGCATCGAGTACCGGACGGTCGGCGACCCGCTGGCCGCCGTCCTCGCGGGCGAGGCCGACGCCGCCGACCAGTTCGGCCTGCGTCCCGACGCCCTCGCCCCCTTCCAGGACACCCCGCCCTTCGCCGTGCTCGAGGGTTTCCCCGGCGCCTTCCAGCTCGGCCTGTACTGGAACCTCGCGCGCGGCGGGGCGCTGGCCGACCCGCGCTTCCGCCACGCCTGCGCCATGGCCATCGACCGAGGCGACCTCGTGGAGCGCCTGTTCGGGGGCAACGGCGCGCCGGGCAACCCCGGTTGGATCCCGCCGGGTGACCCGTTCCACGTCGACGTCGAGCAGTACGCGTTCGACCCCGCGGCCGCCAACCAGCTGCTCGACGAGGCCGGCTACCCGCGCCAATCAAGCGACGGGCCGCGTCAGGGCCCCGACGGCGAGCCGCTGCGCTTCGAGCTCCTGGTCACGACCGGCCCGCCGCTGGTCGCACCGACCGCCGACCTAATCACGGCCGCGCTGGGGCAGCTCGGGATCGAGCTCTCCGTCCAGCCGCTCGACACGCCATCGTTCAACCAGCGCGTGATCGCCGGCGAGACGGAGCTGTCGCTCATCACCGCCGGCGGCCTGCGCGGCTATCCCGACTACATGCGTCGGGTGTACGCCTCGTTCACCGAGATCACCCAGCACGCGCAGGGCTATGAGAACGCCGAGTTCGACGAGCTCGCGCGCGAGCAGCTCGCCACCCTCGACGTGGACGAGCGCATGGAGATCGTGGCCCGCATGCAGCAGATCGTGGCGGCGGACCTGCCGCTGCTGCCGCTCTACTACCCCACGCCCTTCCTGGTGTACAACGCCGAGGTCTTCGACGCCTGGTACTACACCGAGGGCGGCTTCGCCGGAAACATCCCGACCGTCTACAACAAGCACGCGTTCATCACCGGCCGCCAGGACGGTCTGGAGATCCGCCCGTCCGGCTGACGCCGCACCGAGACGAGCCGCCAACCGAGGAGCAGGCATGACCGAGCACGAGACCGTCACGAAAGTCGCCGAGTTCCACGGCCACATGTGCCCTGGCCTCGCCCTGGGCATCCGGGCGGCCGAGATCGCGCTGGCCGAGATCGGGCCGCACTCCTCGGACGAGGAGGTGGTCGCCATCGTCGAGACCGACATGTGCGGGGTGGACGCGGTCCAGTACCTCACCGGCTGCACCTACGGCAAGGGCAACCTCGTCCACCGCGACCACGGCAAGAACGTCTTCACGTTCCTGCGCCGCTCCGACGACCGCGCCGTCCGGGTCAGCATGCGCCCAGGCGCCTTCGGGCCCGACGACCCCGAGCGCGAGGAGCTGCGAGCCAAGATCCGGGCCGGCGCCGCCAGCGGCGAGGAGCGGGCACGCTTCTGGCAGATGCAGCGTGAACGCTCCGAGGACGTGCTGGCCGCTCCGCTCGCACAGCTGTACGAGGTCCGCGAGGTCGCGATCCAACCGCCTCCGACAGCGCGCATCCACGCGTCGGTCGAGTGCGCCTTCTGCGGGGAGCCCACCATGGAGACGCGCGTCCGCCGGTTGCACGGCCAGCAGCTGTGCCTCCCGTGCTTCGAGCAGGGACTCGCTGGGCGCAGCCCCGTGCCGCTGACCACCGCGGCGTTCAGCGGCGACAACGCCACCTCGGCCGCGCCGCCTCAGCGGGGACCGTGACGTCCGGCGATCGCGTCCGCCTGCGGCACGGCACCCGCGTCGGGCAGGCCCAGCGCCGCGACCAGCCGGCGCACCGCGGCGACCACGGGCCCCGAGGCGGCGGCCTCGACGAGCGGCTGGCGGGCGGCGTCAGCGTCGAGGACCTCCTCGCCCCACGGCACCACGGCGAGCAGCTCCAGGTCGTGCCGCTCGCAGAACGCCGTGATCACCTCGCCGTCGGCCTCGCCGCGCACCTTGTTCGCGACGACCGCGACCCGGGCGATCGGCAGCTGTGCGGCCAGGGCGGCGAGCCGGCGGGCGGTCTCGAGCGCCCGGTAGTACGGCTCTGCCACCAACAGCAGCAGGTCCACGTGACGGGCGGTGCCGCGGCTCAGGTGCTCCGGCGAGGCCTCCATGTCGACGATCGTCATCCCCCGCGGCCGGTCGCCCAGGTCGGCGAGCAGCGAGCTCACCGTGGCGTGCGCCGCGCACATGCAGCCCTCGTCGGCGTGCGCGGGCATCCCCATGTGAGCCAGTCGCACCCCGTCCGGCGCCACGACCCCGTGAGCGGCGAGCACCGCGTCGACGCCGTCCTTCAGACCGGGACCGTCGAGGCGGCGCGACACGATGCTCGACGGCAGGGCGTGGGGCGCCTGGTTCGCGTCGTCCGTCGCGACGCCGAGGGCGGATGCGAGATTCGGGTTGCTGTCGGCGTCGATCGCGACGACGTCGAACCCGTCGGACGCCAGGAGCCGGGCGAGCGTCGCGGCGATCGTCGTCTTCCCCGCCCCGCCCTTGCCGGCCAGCGCGATCCTCATCGCCGCGCGCGGCCACGGACGGGTTCGTCCGCCGCGGCGGTGTAGCGCGTGAGGAAGCGGCCGAGCGCACCGTGGACCAGGCGCAACGACCCCGCCCATGCATGGAGCCACTCCAGGCCCTCCTCGGTCAGGTCGTAGGTTCGCCTGGCCGGCCCGGTGGGCGAGTCCTCCCACCACGAGCGGACCAGCCCCTCCTCCTCCATCGCCCTCAGGGACCGGTACATCCCGCCGGGGTCTGCGCGCTCGTGGCCCAGCGCCGGGAGCTGCTCGAGCAGGTCGTAGCCGTGGGACGGCCCCTCCGCGAGCAGCAGCAGCAGGCAGGGGCGCAGGTAGTTCCGCGGGAGGCCCGAAGGACCCTGGGCCGACGGTGGGACGCTCATGGGTGCGAGTGCCCCACACGTTCGGCGGCGCAGGCGGCCGCCTCCTCGGGCGAGGCGTGGCACCAGCAGTCCGCGCTGCACTCGCCGTGCGCCGGTCTGGTGAGCGCGGAGAACGAGGAGGCGAACTCCGCCTTGCCCTCGTCGAGCCCCAGCGGCGACAGGCGGAAGCCGCCGCCCACCTCCTCGAGGTAGCCCTCGGCGACCAGCCTGCGGAGATAGCGGACGCCGATGCGCGCCTCGACGCCGAGGAAGCGCTCCATCAGCTCGGCGTCGGCCACCTCGCCGAGGCCCTCCCCACGCAGCCAGTAGAGGACCTGGAGGATCTCGCTGCGCCAGTAGAGGGCGCGCAGCGCCTCGGACTTGGGCGGGTGGAGCTCATCCACGGGGTGAGCCCTCAGCAGGCGCGGCGCGCTCGGCCAGGCCGGCGACCCCGTCGAGCGCCCCGGCGATCCCGGCCAGCTGCTCGTTGATGCGTGTCACGCCGGGCCCGATGGGCGCGCACTGCGTCTCGATGGCGCGGACGCCGAAGCTCACCTTCGCCAGGTTCTGGGAGGTCCGCCGCAGCGTGCGGACGATGGCGACGAGGTAGACCGCCAGCGTGATGACCAGGGCGAGGACCTCGATCACGGTCAGGGTGACGAGCAGGCGGGTCATGACGCGCTCCCGTCGCCGTCCGGTGCGCCGGATGAGAATAGCGCATCGTGCCGCAGCGCTTCGGCGGTCAGCGCGTCGAGGCCCTGCGAGGTGACCTGCAGCTGCCAGGTGGCCGCGGTGTTGGCCGCGACCTGCCTGCCGGCGTGCCAGATGGCCAGCGACCCCTCCTCGATGCGGTGCAGCTCGTTGAGGAAGACCTGCAGCAGCACGATGGCGACCACGAGCACCACCGCCCCCACGCCCAGCGCCGTCCACCACAGGGCCACGTCGCTCATCGCGCACCTCCGCGCCGCTCGAGCGTCACCCGCGCGTCGGTCGCCGCGGCTACGATCCGCCCGACCGTGGCGTTGGTGTCGGCCAGCTCCCACAGGCCCGCGGTGGCCTCCCGCGCGGCGTGAAGCGCCTCCAGGATCGCGGCGGCCTTGGTGTGGACGCGTCTGGCGCCGCGGATCATCAGCGCCAGGAGCACCACCACAACCACCGCCACCAGGGCGCCGACCGCGAACCCGATCACCCAGCCGTCCATTCCGACCTCCTTACGCGTCGTCGACTGTGATGAAACCCTAGCCTGCCCGGCGAGGTATGTGTAGGGTGCATTTACCCAGGCGGCGCGCAGGGCATTGGAGAAGGAGCCCGAAAGATGGCACGCACAGCGAGCAACGGGACCGACCAGCGCACTCCCGCTGACCTCCTGCTGGACTTCCACGGGCCGGTGGAGCGCTACCACGATCGTGAGGAGCTCGGCGACTTCGGGATGCCCGCGCGGGCATTCATGGAGGACCTGCTGGAACCGATCGCGAAGGCCGGCGCGATGAGCCGCCTGGGGCCGCTGGAGAAGGTCCACGCCTTCTGGTTCGCCGGGATGAGCTGCGACGGGTGCTCGGTGTCGGTGACCGGGGCCACCTCGCCGAGCGTGGAGAGCCTGGTCCTCGGCGCCCACCCCGGCGCCCCGCGGGTGATCCTGCACCACCCGGTGCTCAATGTGGAGTCCGGCGCGAACTACATGCGGCCCCACGAGATGGCGCTGTCCGGAGAGCTCGACGGCCCGTACGTGATCATCCTGGAGGGGTCGATCGCGGACGAGACCCGCGCCGCCGCGGACGGCGGCTACTGGTCGGGGCAGGGGGAGGAGCCCTGGGGGCCGGATGGCCGGATGCGGACGGTCAGCACCGCCGAGTGGATGGCGCGGCTCGCCCCCGGCGCGGCGGCGTCGCTCGCCATCGGCACCTGCGCCACCTGGGGCGGGGTGCCCTCGGCCGAGGGCAACCCCACCGGGGCGATGAGCCTCATGGACTTCCTGGGGAAGGACTACCGCAGCGCCTTCGGCGTCCCGGTCGTCAACATCCCCGGCTGCGCGCCCGTCGGCGACAACTTCACCGAGACCGTCGCGGCGATCCTGTACTTCCTCCAGGGCTTCGGCCCGCTCCCGGAGTTCGACGAGCTGGGGCGGCCGTCCTGGCTGTTCGGGGAGACGGTCCACCGCCATTGCGTGCGGGGGGCGTACTACGAGGAGGGCGACTTCGCCGAGGAGTTCGGCGACAAGGAGTGCCTCGTCGAGATCGGCTGCTGGGGCCCGGTCGTCAACTGCAACATCACCTCGCGCGGGGCGATCAACGGGGTCGGCGGCTGCATGAACGTCGGCGGCGCCTGCATCGGCTGCACGATGCCGGGCTTCCCCGACAAGTTCACGCCCTTCTACAAGCGCCCGCCCGGCTCCCTCGCCTCCAGCACCGTCGCGCGGATGGTCGGCAGCATCATGCGCCCGCTGCGCAAGTACTCCAACAACAACATGAACCGGGAGGTCCGCTGGGACGTCCACGGGGACATCCCGAGCGGCTGGGCCCGTGAGAAGTCCGAGCCGGGCGTCGTCTCCGAGATCAGTCACCGGTTCTACGACAAGCTGCGCCGCTCCACCGACACCGGCCGCAACGAGGTCGAGCCGTGGGGGAAGCGGGCGGAGTGGACCAAGGAGCGCGACTCCGACCGCGAGCCCGACCTGACGCTGCGCGCCGGGGCCACCTCCGGTCGGAAGGAGTAGCGCAATGTGCTTCAAGAACCTGCCCGTCGAGTTCGACGAAGCCGGCGTGGCCACGCTCCGGCGCGACATCGCCGACCCCTACGCGCTGTCGGTGACCAAGCCCGACGTCGGGACGACGGAAGCCGAGCGCGAGGAGCGCATCCAGCGCCTGATGGCGGCCAACGGCCACATCAAGGACATCAACATGGACCCGGTGACCCGCGTCGCCGGCGCCCTCGCCATCCACGTCGCCGCGGACCTCGACGCGGGGGAGTACCTGGACGCGCACTCCCAGGCGACGCTGTTCCGCGGGTACGAGGTCATCCTCATGGGCCGTGACCCGCGCGACGCGATCTTCGTGTCCTCGCGGGCGTGCGGCGTCTGCGGCGGGGTGCACGCCCATGCGTCCGCCTACGCGATCGAGATGGCGATGGGGCTGCGACCCCCACCGTTCGGGACCGTCATCCGCAACCTTCAGGAAGCGGCGGAGATGGGCTACGACAATCCGCTCCACCTCTACCTGCTGGCCGGCCCCGATTACTCTGAGGCCATCATCCGTCAGTCCAACCCGGAACTGTGGCCCAAGGCCGAGCAGTACCGGTGTCCCAACGAGGACATCCACGGCTTCCGCACGATGGCCGACCTGATGACGGCGCTGAACCCGCTGACGGGGCAGCTGTACCGGGAGGGCCTGGATTTCACGAGGCTGTCGCGCGAGATGTTCGCCGTCCTGGCGGGGAAGTTCCCGCATCCCCAGACGGTCGTCCCCGGCGGGGTCTCCTCGACGATCACCCTCCAGTCGCTGAACGAGTACCACTCGCGGCTCGCGAAGATCTTCGACTACGCCGCGAGGATGATGGCGGTCTGGGACGACATCCCCGAGTTCCTCTACTCCTGCGACGAGCGCTACCGGCTCGTGGGCGCCCGACCGACCAACCACATCGACCCCGGCTACTGGGACGACCCCTACGCCTACGACGCGACCTACGCCAACTGCAACGACTGGGGCCAGAGGCGCTGGTCCTCGCCAGGGGTGGTCATCGACGGCGAGCTCGTCACGACCCGCCTGACCGATCTCAACATCGGCTTGGAGGAGTTCGTCGAGCATTCCTACTACGACGAGTCCTCCACCAGCCGCCACGCCGACGACACCGCCGGCAACCCGATCAGCCCCTACCACCCCTGGAACAAGCGAACCCTGCCCCGTCCGGCCGGCAAGGACTGGAAGGAGAAGTACACGTGGGCGACCGCGCCGCGCTGGGACCGCAAGGTCGTGGAGGCGGGCGCGTACTCGCGGCTCCTCATGACCGCGAAGGCGCGGGCGCTGCCGGCGAACGACTTCATCGAGGCCACCGGCCACAGCGTGCGGATGCTGATCCCGAAGGGCCTCACCGCCGAGGCCGAGGTCGAGTGGCACGCCCCGGACCAGTGGAACGCCCTCGAGCGCAACCGCGGCCGCGCCTACCACTACCTGTTCTCCCAGCTCGTCGGCCTGAACAACCTGCTCATGGCGTACGACATGATGAAGAAGGGCGAGACCCGGGTGGCTGCCGTGCCCGCGGACGAGCTCGACGACCACATCCCGTCCGACGTCCGGCGCAGCGTCGGCTGGTGGGGCGCGGGTCGCGGCTGGCTGACCCACCACATGGAGATGGAGAACGGCAAGCTCACGAACTACCAGATCGTCACCCCGTCGACGATCAACGCCTCGCCCCGCGACCCCTGGGACCAGCCGGGGCCCTACGAGGAGGCGGTGATGAACACCCCGATCATCGAGGACGTCTCCGACCCCGGCCGGTTCACCGGCATCGACATGCTGCGCGCCATCCGCAGCTTCGACCCCTGCATGCCCTGCACGACCCACGTGTCGACCCAGCACGGGACGATCGTGCGCGAGGTCAACACGTGCTCCTGTGGCGCTGACTGACGACGGCGACCACCACAGGATCGACGTCCTCGTCGGCGGCGTGGGGCAGCTGTACCAGGGTGATCTCGACGTCGGCCGCCGCGTCGTCGATCTCCTCGGCGACCTCGGCCCCGGCGCCGCCGCCGAGGAGCTCCACTACGGAGCCGTGGCGGTCGCCCAGCGCCTGGAGGACCTGGCCGTCCACACCCTCGTGGTCGTGGGGGCCGAGGCGCGCGGCCGGCCGCCCGGGACGGTCGAGCGCCGTCGCGTCGTCCCCGAGGCCCTGACGCCCGCCGACGTGCACGGGGCGGTCTCGGACGCGGTCCAGGGCTACGTGTCGATCCGCATCCTGCTGGACGTCGCGAACGGGCTCGGCGTCCTCCCGCCCAGGGTCGTGACCGTCGAGGTCGAACCCGTCCTGACCGACCCGGTGGACGGGCTGTCGCCGCAGGCCGATGCCGCCATGGGCACGCTCGTCGACCTCGTCCGCGCCGAGGTGCGCCGCGCGCAGGTCCTGGACCTGGCGGCGCAGCTCCGCGGGCTGCTGAACGACGGGCATCTCGAGCCCG
The DNA here is from genome assembly GCA_013695145.1 of Euzebyales bacterium. GTDB lineage: Bacteria > Actinomycetota > Nitriliruptoria > Euzebyales > Egibacteraceae > JACDBB01. Next base: position 13,788 of record JACDBB010000170.1, on the reverse strand, counting down.
GCCCGGCCGTCGAGGCGCTCCGGGCGCTGCTCGCCGAGCTGGACACGCTGGACCGCGAGGGTCGTTGGGGGCGCACCTTCGCCGAACGCGACCGCCTCCGCCTCGTGATCGCCGCGGGGGAGTCCAGCGAGGGGATGACCCACCTCGACTGGGGGCTGTGGTGGACGCTCATCGAGGAGCTGGACCGTCTCCAGCCGCTGGAGGCGACGGCGGCCGTCCCAGGCGCGACAGCGCCGTGATCTCGGCGGGGACCTCGTCGCCCGAGGTGTCGTCCGCCGGCTCCAGCAACCCGAGATGGTGGGGTCGGACCGCGATGCGCCGCTTGGCCGCGGTCAGCAGCACGAGCGCGCCGTCGGACGCGCAGTCCACGGCCAGGCCGGCGACCTGGGGGCCGGTGGGGCCCATCGGGATCAGGCGCGCCCGGACGTGCCGGCCGAGGGTGGCGCACCGGTTGCGGTAGTCGCCGCGCACCTCGTCGCGGTCCTGGGCGAGACGCGCGTCGATCGCGCCGAGCAGGCGCGCGAGCAGCCCGCCGCGCGGGCCACTGACGTCCGGGACGAGGACGGTCGCGACCGCCCAGTCCAGGCGGTCCGGCCCCAGCTCGGCGAAGACCCCCGCGCACCCCAGCACCCGCTCGCCGTCGCGGAGCTCGTCGGGCCAGTGCAGGTCGGCCTTCGGGCCGAGGACGTCGGCGAGCGCGCGCAGGGTCGCCAGGTACAGCCACCCCTCGTCCTGCGCGGACAGCGCCGGGCGCAGCACCACGGAGAAGGCGAGGTCGCGCTCCGGGCGCACCTCCCAGACCAGTCCGCCGCGCCCTCGGGGCGACGCCTGGTAGTCGGCGACCACGACGCCGCCGTGGGGCGCGCCGGCCCTGGCCCAGGCCTGCGCGTCGGCCTCGGTCGACAGCAACGCCGGGTACGACCGCAGCGGGCGGTCGCCGAGCAGCGGCGCGAGCGCCTCGGCGGTGAGGTCCGCCCCTACCTCCACTCGACCTCCTCGCCGGTCGCTGCCGACAGCCGCTCGAGCGCATGCTGCAGGCGCTGCCACTGCGGCAGGTGGAAGCGGGGCAGCGCTCGGCTGACCGCCGAGCGGAACCGCTCCCGCTCCTGCGCGCCGTGCCGGCGCCAGGCGGTCACCACCGCGGTGAGCAGCGCCTCCATGTCGGCGGGGGGCTGCTCGAGCGCCACGCCGAACCAGGCTTCGAGCAGGTCGGGAGCGCGACCGCGCCGGGCCAGGACGCACGCGATCCATCCTGAGGCGACCTCGGCGCGCGCGGCGCCGTCGATCCCCAGCCACCGTCCCAGCTCGTCGCGGAGGATGGGCGCCCAGCGGTCGGCGGCCTCGGCGTCCAGCACCTCCCCCAACTCGCCGGGGACCTCCGCGATCCGCTCGAGGAGCCCGACCGCCTGCGCCGCCACGACCGGCGGCGCACCGTCGGTGTCGCGCGCCTGCCGCGCCGCCAGCCGGGCGTGGGCAGCTCGCCCCGCGCCCTCATGGGCCAGCGCCAGGTTGGCCTTCGCCATCGCATAGCCGTCGGGTCGCAGGCCGCGCGGGTGGGCGGTGGCGGCGTCGGAGAACGCCTCGGCGGCCTCGTCGTGGCGGGCCAGGGCGAGCAGGGCGAGCCCGAGGGCGTTCGCCGCCGCCCCCCACGCCACGGCGTCGGTGCGACCCGGGCTGTCGTCCACGGCGCGGCGCAGGGCGCCGACCGCCTCCTCGGGGCGCCCGGCCGCCAGGAGCGTCGTCCCGAGCTCGCGGTTCGCGGACGTCCTGGCGGTGGCCTCGCCGAGCCCCGTGAACCCCTCCACGGCCTGCGTGAAGGCCTCGATCGCCCGGTCGAGGTCGCCGCCGTCGCGGGCGACGAGGCCGAGGTTGTGCAGCGCCGCGGCGTGCTCGCCGCGCTGCTCGTGCTCCGCGAACGCCGCGGCGGCCGCCGAGAACGCGCGCGCGGCATCCGCGCCGCGACCGGTCTCGCGCAGCGCGACGCCGAGCATCATCGTCGCCTTGGCGTGCTCGACGGCCATCCCGGCCGCCCGGAACCCCGCCACCGCCGCGCTGAGCTCCGCCGCGGCGGCGGCCGCTCGCCCGTCCTGCAGGAGGGCGGCGCCGAGGTGGAAGCGCGCCGTCGCGTGCTGCACGGGGTAGCGCTCCGGTTCGTACCGGCGCACCCGGGAGCGGAGGTCGGCCAGCGCGTCGTCGAGGCGTTCCATCCGGAGTCCGTATCCTTCGTGGCGTGCGGGTCATCGTCGCAGGGTTCGGCAACGTCCTTCGGGCGGACGACGGCTTCGGGATCGCCGTGGTCCACAAGCTCCACGCGGCGGGGGTGCCCGCCGGCGTCGAGGTCCTCGACGTCAACATCGGCGGGATCCACCTGGTCCAGGCGCTGCTGGCCGAGCCGGCGGACGGGCTGGTCGTGGTCGATGCGCTGGACCTCGGGCGCGCCCCGGGCACGGTCGTGGTGCTGGAACCGGACGTCCTCGACGTCACCGCCCTCGGGGTGCTCGAGCGCCGCGACCACCTCGCCGACATGCACTACGCGAACCCGGAGCGGGCGCTGATGCTCGTCGCGGCGATGGGGGTGCTGCCCGCCCGGACGATCATGGTCGGCTGCCAGCCAGAGGATGCGGACGCGGTCGGCCAGGGCCTGTCCGACGCGGTGACCCGCGGTGTCGCTCGGGCGCTCGTCGAGGTGCGCGCGGTCGTCACCGGGATGGGGATCGAGTGGCTCAACCCGGGCGGGCGGTGATCTGCACCAGCGAGGGGCCCGGCGGCGGGTGCGGCGCCGCGTGGTCCTCCTCCACGTCGACGTCGACGAAGCCGAGGAAGTGCTCGCGCAACGCCTCGAGGATGCCGTCTCGCAGCGTCTCCGCGGACGCGGTGCACCCCGAGCATGCCCCGCTCATCCGCAGCCGCACGATGCCCTGGTCGACCCCGAGCACCTGGACGTCGCCGCCGTGGGAGTGGATGTACGGGCGGATCTCCTCGAGCGCCGCGTCCGCGGCGGCGCGCTCGTCGACCCCGACCGCGTAGGCGTCGAAGAGCCAGGCGATCGCGGGATGGGCCGTCCCCAGCCGCTCGACCGCGTCACCGCCCAGCGCGTCGCCAAGATGCCCGAGCGCGGTGCGGTGGAGCAGGTCGATGCCGTCGAGCAGCTCGAACACCTCGTCGCGCACCGGCGCGTCCAGTTCCGAGAGGCGCGCGAGCAGGGCCTCGAGCCGATCGAGCAGCTCGTCGAGGGCGGGGGCCGGCACGCTCAGCCCTCGCTCGAGCGAACCTCGGTCACGGCGTAGTCGATGAGCGTCTGGTTCAGCTCGACCCCGTGCTTGGTCTTCGCGTGCTCGGCGACCTTCGCCACGAGCTCCTCGGGGGTGTCCGCGGTCGTGGCGGCGCGGCAGGCGACGCCGACGTCGGCGCAGCGGAACTCGACAGGCATGGCTTCCCCCTCCGGGGCTAGCGTTAACGGACGGCCGCGGGCGTCGACGCCTTCTCCACGATGCCCTCCAGCGCGTCGGCGACGGCGTGGAGGTTGGCGTTCATCTCCGCGACGGTCGTGTTGATGGGGTCGGTCCGGTGCGCGATCGCCCGCACCCCGAACGTCACCTTGCCGAGGGTGTCCTCGACGCGGTGGAGGATGACGACGACCCACGTCAGGTAGAAGGCGAGCGCGAGCACGATGAGCCCGGCGAGGATGATCGTGACGATGGCCGCGGCAGGCAAGGCGTTCCTCCTAGACGATGCGCTCGAGGGCGGTGACGTAGCGGACGGCGTGACCGGTCGCGGTGCCGACCAGGCTGTTGGTCTCCTGGAGCGCCGGCAGCGGCTCGAGCGCCGCCGTGAGCCCGACGCCGTGGGTGAGGATGTCGTCGGCGTAGCGGGAGATCTCGTTCGCGGCGTCGATGACCCGCTGCGCCAAGTAGACCACGAGGGGCACGACGGCGACCAGGACGAGCACGTTGGCGATCCACCACAACACCATGGGCGACCCTTTCTTCTGCTGCTCGATGCCGCTAGTGTGCGCACATCTAGATGCGCTTCGCCACTAGTTTTGGCCGGCGGGGTGCCGCTCAAACGAACAGGAGCCCAGGATGAAGCTCGGCATCGTCGGCAAGGGCGGCGTCGGGAAGACGACCGTCGCCGCGCTGGTCGCTCGCGCGTACCGTGAGCGCGGGGCCCGCGTCGTCGCCATCGACACGGACTCCAATCCCAACCTCGGCCTCTCCCTCGGCCTCACGCTCGCGGAGACCGACGCCGTCCCCGTCCTCCCCCGGTCGGTGATCGTCGGCTCGGGCGGCGACCACACCGTCGGTGGGCTGATCGACGAGTTCGGCCGCCACACGCCGGCCGGCGTGACGCTGCTGTCGGCGATCCGTGTGGTGGAGGCCGGCGCCGGGTGCACCTGCTCGGGGCACGCGACCGTCCGGACGCTGCTCGGCGAGGTCCTCGACGCTCGCGCGGACACCACGATCGTCGATATGGAGGCCGGCCTGGAGCACCTCAGCCGCTCGGGCGGGACGCTGGCGCACGTCGACGCGCTCGTCATGGTGATGGAGCCCAGCCGCAAGTCGGTCGTCACCGCCGTCCGCACCGCGGCGCTCGCCGAGGAGCTGGGCATCCCCCGGACGGTCGGTCTCGGCAACAAGTCGCGCGGGGAGGACGACGCCGCGTTCCTGCGCGCGGCGGCGGCCGAGCACGGCATCGAGCTGATCGGCGTGCTGCCCTACCGGGCCGGGGTGGCTCGCTCCGACCGCGACGGCGGTGACGCCGGCGGCGTGGACGCCGAGCTGCGCGCTCTGGTGGGCGGGGTTCTCGATGCGCTCGAGGGGGCGGGCCGCGTCGCGGTCTGATACGTGAATGCGCCCGAGCTTGCGAGGGCGATTCTCACAATCTTGGGTGTGGCCATCGCGCAGCGATGGCCATGGAACCTGACACGTGAATGGCCCTGAGCACCCAGGGGCGAGCCCGCCGGGGTCGACACCGTGTCGAGATTCCTGCGCTATGCGTGGCTGTTCCGACACAGTGTCGGACCAGCCTGCGACCTGCGACAGGCGATTCTCACCCTCCGCCTGCGTGAGAACGCCCCCGCCGGCGGGGCAAACTCGCGCAGGCGCCGGCCGGAATGTGGCAGGCCCGCCGCACGACAGGCGACCCACGTCTGGCACGGCGCCACCCCCATTCTCATCATCCGGGTGGGGCGCCCAGCCCCCATGACCTGCTGACTCGTGAATGCGCCCGAGCTTGCGAGGGCGATTCTCACAACCCCCGGTTGTGGCCATCGCGCAGCGATGGTCATGACATGCTGACTCGTGAATCGCCGCTTCAGGAGGCGGCGGCGAGCCGCTCCGCCAGGGTGGTGAGCGCCGCCACGGCTGGGCAGCCGGGCGCGTGGTCGAGGGGGCTGTCGCCCGCCCGGTCCGCGGCGCGGACGGCCTGGTCGTCGGGGACGACGACCAGCTCGTGGTCGCCGAAGGCCTCCCGCAGCCGCTCGACGTCCTCCTCGCCGGCGACCTTGTTGCCCACCACGATCAGCCGCCCGACCGGACGTCCCTCCAGCAGCGCGACCGCGCGGCGACCCACCTCGACGGACTTGGCCGACGGCTCGACGACGAGCAGCACCACGTCGATCGGCGTGTCGCCCATGCGCGTCAGCGTCCCCAGGCCCGCCTCGAGGTCCGCCACGACACTCGTCGCGCCGATGTCACCGGATCCGAGCAACTGCTCGGGGGAGATCCCGCATCAGGGTCACCCGGGCTCGGGGTCCTCGATGCGGTTCACCACTGCCAGGCGCACGCCGTCGGGCGCGTCGGAGCCGAAGCGGGCGACCAGGCCGGACCAGGTCGGCTCGTGCTCGACCTCGCCCTCGGCCAGGTCCGAGCGCAGGTCGGCGAGCTCGTCAGTGGCGTCCCAGCCCAAGCCGAGGGACAGGCCGAGGTTCGCGTTCGTGTCGCAGTCCAGCGCCACGACCGGCCCGCCGAGGCGGCTCAGGGTGCGGGCGACGACCGCGGCGGTCGTTGTCTTTCCCGCCCCGCCCTTGCCGACCACAGCGACCTTCATGCAACGCCTCCCGCGCTCCGCAGGCTCACGAGCAGCGAGCGTACCGCCTGGACCGCCGGGGCGTCGGGGTCGTGGTCGAGGGGCGCGCTTCCCAGACGCTCCGCCGCGGCGACGGCAGGATCGTGCGGCACGGCGGCGATGACGGGCAGGCCCGTGCGCCCCGCCACCAGCTCGGTGTCCGCCGGGCCATCGACCTTGCTCGCCACGGCCACCACCCGGGGCCCGCCCTCGACCTGCCCGAGGCGGGCGAGCCGGCGGCCGGTCAGGATGGACGCCGACACCGGCTCGACGACGACGAGGACGAGTCGCGCCCACCGCGCCCAGCCGAAGAACGGCTGGCGGGTGCCCCCCGGCAGGTCGCCCACCAGGTGCCACGGCCCGTCGTCCAGCCCGGCGGCGACGTGCCGGAAAGCGTGCAGGGAGCGGCCCTGGTTGCCGCCCGCCCGGCTCCCCGCCTTCCCGATCTGCAGGAAGCGGACGCCGTCCGGGCCGACGCGCGCGTGGCGCTCGGCGAGGGTGACGGCGTCCTCGGCGAGCCGGAACCGCGGGCCGTCCTCCCCCTCGGGCCGTTCCACGACCGCCTCCTCGGGCAGCCCGGCGTCGTGCTGCGGGATGCCGACGGAGAAGGCGAGGCCGGGGAGGGGATCGGAATCGAGGGCGAGCACCGGCTCCCCCGCAGCTCCCAGCAGCCGCACGATGGTGCCGGAGATCATCGACTTTCCCGACCCGCCCTTGCCGACGAAGGCGACGCGGAGGAGCGGGGCGGGAGCGGTCTCGGCGGCCATCGTGCGCACAACCTAGGCCACCCTGGCCGAGAACCCGGCGCGCTGGCCGCGGGATTCTCGACACGGTGTCGTTACGGTGGGGTTCGGGCGGGGGCGTGGCGGGCCAGCAGCTCCCGCTTGACGACCTTGCCGCTGGGGTTGCGCGGCAGCGTGTCGACGAGCACGACCCGGCGGGGGCGCTTGAAGTCGGCCAGGTCCGGGCTGCGGCGGCAGAAGGCGTCGACGTCGTCCGCGGCGAGGCTAGGCTCGGCGGGGACGATGAACGCCGTCACGACCTGGCCCCAGCGCGCGTCGGGCAGGCCGAGCACGTGGCACTCGCGGACGCCCGGCATGCGCCACAGCACCTCCTCGACCTCGCGGGGGTAGATGTTCTCCCCGCCCGAGACGATCAGGTCGTCCGCCCTGCCCTGGTAGTGGTAGAAGCCGTCGGCGTCCCTGGTGAACAGGTCGCCGGTGTAGAACCACCCGAGCTCCATGCGCTTGGCGGTCTCGATCGGCTGGTTCCAGTAGCCCTTCATCACCTGGGGGCCGCGCACGATCAGCTGGCCGACCTGGCCCCGGTCGGCGCGCTCGTCCGGCCGGACCCGCCGGTCGCCGTCGACCGCGACGATGCGCGCGTCGGTGACCAGCGTGGGCTTGCCGCAGCTGCCCGGTTTGGCGTGGGCGTCCTCGGGCTGCAGCAGCAGCGTGAGGCTGGCCTCGGTGGCGCCGTAGCCGTGGAACAGCCGCGGGCACAGCTCGGCGAGCACGCGCTCCATGGTGGCCCCGGCCAGCGCCGAGCCCCCGGTGGTGATCAGCCGCAGGCTGGACACCTCGGACTGGGCGAAGCGCTCGTCGTCGAGCATCTGGGCGATCTGGGTCGGCACCGCGAACAGCGTGGTGACGGCCTCGCGCTCGATCACCGCCAGCGTGCGCGCCGGGTCGTAGCGGCCGATCAGCAGGTTCGTGCCGCCCACGAACAGGTGCGGCATGAAGAACGCCTGCATGCCGCCGACGTGGTACAGCGGCGCGATGTGCAGCGCCCTGTCGGTGCGCCGCAGCCCGTACTCCATCACGCAGTTCATGGCGATCGCGACGTCGTTGGCGTGCGTGTGCATGACGCCCTTGGGTCGCCCGGTGGTGCCCGAGGTGTAGACCAGCGCGGACAGGTCCCCGCCGTCGGGGGTGTAGGCGGGCTCGGTGTCGACAGGGAAGGTCGTCGCCAGCTTCTCGTAGTCGTGGTGGCCACCGACCAGCTCCTCGACCGTGGAGCCCTCCACGGCGATGAAGTCGTGCACCCCCCTGGCGCTGGTGGCGGCGCGCAGCACCGCGTCGGTGAGGTCGCGGGTGTAGACGAGCACCCTGGCGCCGGAGTTGCCGAGGATGTAGGCGAGCTCGCCGGCGGGCAGGCGGAAGTTCAGCGGCACGGCCACGGCGCCGAGCTTCTGGCAGGCGAAGTAGGACGTCACCGACGCCTCGGTGTTCCACAGGTAGATCGCGACGCGGTCGCCGGGGCAGACGCCGAGGTCGCTGAGCGCGTGCGCCAGGCGGCTCGCGCGCCGGTTCCACTCGGCGTAGGTCCAGCGCTGGGAGCCGTCGGGCGCGTCGTGCGAGCCGGCCGGGTCCGGCCGGCGAGGGGCGTCCGAGCAGACGAGCGCGGTCTGGTCGGGGTAGCGGTCGACGGCCTGGCGCAGGATGCTGGCGATATCCATGTGGGCTGCGGCTCTCTCGGGGTGTGCTACAGGTCCAGGTGCAGGTCGGGCAGGTCGCGGGAGGCGATCACGTACTTGGCCATCTCCGACGTGCCGCCGACGATCGGCATGGCGCGCGCGTCCCGGTACAGCTGCTCGGCGCGGCTGAAGTCCTTGGTGAGCCCGTCGCCGCCCAGGATCTGCACGGCGGCGTCGGCGCACGCCACGGCGGTCTGGGTCGCGACCAGCTTGGCCATGGCGGCCTCGCGCATCAGCGCCTTGCCCTCGCAGCCGTCGTCGTGGGCGCGCGCGGCGCGGTAGGTGAGCAGCTCGGCGGCGTCCAGGCGCCAGCTCAGCTCGGCGATGCGCTCCCAGATCAACTGCTTCGCACCAAGCGGCGCGCCGAAGCTGTGGCGGCTGCGGGCGTGCTCGCGGGCGATGTCGAACGCGGCGCGCGCGAGGCCGAGGCCGGCGCCGCCGAGCAGGATCCGCTCGAGGTTGAACATGCCGACCATCACCCGGAATCCGGCGTGGGGCTCGCCGAGGATGTGGTCGGCTGGGACGCGCACGCCGTCGAGCGCGACCTCGCCGACCACGCAGCCGCGCCTGCCCATCATGGTGTAGCTGCGGGGGAAGGACAGGCCGGGCGCGTCACCGGGGACCACGACGGCGGTCATGCCGCGCTGGGCGGGCACGTCGGTGTCGCTGATGCCGTAGACGATGTACACCTCGGCGACGCCCGCGTTGGAGATGTAGCGCTTGATGCCGTGGACGACGAGGTCGCCGGTGCCGGCGTCGGTCGCGATGCGGGTGGCCATGCCGGCGCTGTCCGAGCCCACCCCAGGCTCGGTGATGCAGATGGCGCCGAGCGCCTCGCCGCGCGCGAGCGGCCCCAGGTGGGCCGCGCGGACCGCGGCGGTCGCGTGGCGGCGCAGCGGGAGCGCGCACGACAGCGACGTCGCGATCGTCGACTCGAAGGCGTAGCTGAGCGCGGCCGCCTCCTCGGACACGATGGCGGCATGGACCAGCCCCGGATCGGCGACCCCGGTGTCCTCGGTGCGGTGGTGCTCGCCGAGAAGCAGTGACAGGTACCCGGCCGCTCCGGTCGCCCTGACCGCCTCCCGCACCGCAGGGAAGCCGCCGTCGGCCTCGATGGCGGCGGCGCGCGGTGCCAGCTCGCGCGCGAAGAACGCCCCCACCTCGGCGCGCAGCCGTCGCGCGGCGTCGTCGAGCAGGAAGTCACGCATCGTCACGGGGGACGCTCAGCTCCTCGAGTGGGACGTCCGCAGGTGAAGTATATTGCCTCATGGGAAATAGCGTTTCGGTCTTGGAGATACTCTAGCATGGCTCGCACCGGACAGCCGGCGACCCGTCACATCGCGGCGGTCGCGCGCGCCGTGACCGTGCTCGACGTCCTCGCCGAGTCCGACGCGGCCCTGGGGACCAACGAGATCGCCCGCCGCGCGGGGATCAACGCCAGCTCCGTGTCGCGCCTGCTGGCCACCCTCACGGGCGCGGGGCTGGTGGAGCACCTTGCCGACACGGGACGCTACCGCTTGGGCCTGCGGCTGTTCTACCTGGGCAACGCGGCGCTCGCGCGCGTGGACCTGCGCGCGCTGGCGCGTCCCGAGCTGCGGCTCCTGGCCGAGGCGTCCGGCGAGACCTCGACGCTGTGCGTTCCCGCGGAGGACGAGGCGCTGACCGTCGACTTCGTCCAGAGCGCGAGGTCCGTGCAGAGCGTGGCTCGCGTCGGGCGCCCCAGCGTGGCGCACGCGACCGCGGTGGGCAAGGTGCTCCTGGCTCACCGGGGGGGCGAGCCGAGCGGCCCGCTGACCGCCTTCACCGGCCGCACGATCACCGATCCGGCGGCGCTGGCGGACGAGCTGGCCCGCACCGTCGAGCGCGGCTGGGCGCAGGCGGTCGGCGAGCGCGAGCCCGACCTGAACGCCGTGGCCGTGCCCGTGCGCCAGGCGGGCGCGCTGGTCGCCATCCTGGGTCTGCAGGGACCCAGCGGACGCTTCGGGCCCCGAGCGATGCGCAAGGGCGTCGGGCTGCTGCAGGCGAGCGCCACCCGGATCGCCGGGGCGGGAGCCGACCGCTGACTACCCGCTGACTGTGGTCGCGACCTTCGCCGGTGGCGACCGCGCCTCGTCGGCGCGTCGGCGCCACCCGCGCTACGAGCCAAGGTCTCGGTCGCGCGGCGACCCGCCCGCCGCGGCCGGCGGTGAGTTGTCATCGGCGGGAGGGGCGGCAGCGTCGCGCAGCCGCCCGCGAGCGCGACGGAGCGCGCCGCCGGCCAGCCACAGCGCGCCAAGGAGGCCGAGCAGCACCGTCGCCGCGCCCGACAGCGCCAGCGCGGTGCTAGGCCCCAGGCGTGCCGTCAGCGGTCCTCCGATGAGGTTGCCGACCGGGGTGACGATCACCACGGCCGAGGCCCAGGCGGCACTGACACGAGGCAGTTGGGCGGCCGGGACGCCACGCTGGATCACCGTGGTGATCAGCGCGGGGTGGGGACCGTAGATCAGCCCTCCGAGGGTGACGGCGACGAGCGCGACGGCGGGCACACTGGTCAAGCCGATCACGAGTACCGCGACGCCCCAGGCGACGACGATCACCAGCGACATCGGCCACGGTTCGAGACGGGGGAGCGCCCCCGCGGCGATGTTGCCAACCAGTGCGCCCACCCCGAAGCAGGACAGCAGGACCCCGTAGAGCAGGGCGTCACCGGCGAGGTTGTCGGTGACGTGCACCGGTAGCGCGACCTCGAACGGTCCGTACAGCAGGTAGAACGTCAGGGTCACCCCCAGCAAGCCCAGCAGCCGCGCGTCAACGGTGCGCCACAGGCGCACGTGTTCGACCGCCGCGGCCGTCCCGCCGTGCACGGAGGGGTTGGGCAGGGTCAACGCGATGAGGAACAGGCCGGCGAAGGTCAGCGCGTCAAGCGCCAGCACGGTGGCCGCATCCACGAGGTGGACGAGGAGCCCCGCCGCTCCCGGCCCGACGATCATCGCGAGCTGGGACTGGCCGAGCAGCAGCGAGTTCGCTGGCATGCGCAGCGGCTCATCGACGACACCGGCGACCATCGCGGTGCGGCCGGCGATACCCCACGTGTAGAAGAGCGAGGAGCCGACGAGCAGCGCGATGTAGACCGGCAGCGTCAAGGCGCCCGTCCAGGCGAGCACAGGGACGACCGCGAGGAAGCCGCCCCGCGTGGCACTGCCGAGTAGGATCAGCCGCCGTGCACCGAGGCGGTTGGCCTGCGCCCCGAAGACCGTCCCCGCGATGGCGGCTGGCAGCGTGAAGGCGCCGAGCGCGAGGCCGACTGCCAGGCCCTCCCGACCCGGCGCGGCGATCTCCAGCGCCAGCCACGCGACCGCCACCGAACTCATGCCGTCGCCAACGCTGGAGATGATCGCCCCGAGCGCGAACCGCCGAAACGGTGGGATCGCGAGGACTGCCCGGTAGCGCTCTGGCAGTGCTGCGAGCAGTCTCACGGTCGTCGGCCTCCGTCGGCTGCCTCAGTGCAGGAGCCCTCGCACAAGCCGTGGTCAGCCGTGCCGGCTGACCCCGCGCTCGTCGCAGCGATTTGCGCCTACGGGAAGAACACGCGGAGGCTACCCGGGTGCTGCTGTGTGCGGAACGGCTGTCCAGCGGCGACGATCTCCGTGACTGTGGGCGAGAAGGCGACCTTGCAACGGTTGGCGGCGTTCCCGCAAGCCCGCGCGCTACTCCGCGTTCGACCTCGTCCGACCGGGACGGCCAGCTCACCTGCCTGCTGGCTGCGAGCGCGACTTCGCTCAGTTCCTGCTCGACACGATGGTCGAAGCCGGCCAGGAGTTCGCCGTCGACATCACCGGCTTCGACGCGGCTGGGCGTGGCCGCTGCGGCTACAGCTTGCTCCCGATGCCCGCCTCCTGGGGCGCCAGCGCGGTGTCGCTGCCGAGGAAGGCGTGCTTTGACATGTCCGAGGAGTAGCGGCTGGCCGGCGGGGCCATGCCGAGCGCCTCCGCCATGCTGCGCACGTGGTGCGGCGCCGCGCCGCAGCACAGCCCGAAGTAGCGCACCCCCGCCTCTCGCGCCGCGATCGTGAAGTCGGCGATCTCGTAGCGGTTGCACACGAAGGGGTCGAGCGCGGTGGGGAAGGGCACGCCGCCGGGCAGGCCGTCGTAGTGCGGGTCGCGCAGCGACTGGAAGGTGGGCTCGGCGGGCGTGGTGCGGTAGGGGACCGGCAGCGCAGCGACCGGCGTGTCGCCGACCGCGGCGACGATGTCGTCGAGCAGCGGCAGCATCGTGGCGGGCCCGCGGGTGCAGTTGAGCCCGACCACGTCCGCGCCGGCGTCGACCAGCCTCCGGCAGGCCTCGGCGTACGTCCAGCCCTCCCGTGTGACGCCGGACCGGTGGGCGGCGAGGGTGATGACCGACGGCAGGGCGGCTCGCTGGATGGCTTCCAGCGCCATCAGGGCCTCCTCGGCGAACCAGAACGTCTCGCCGATCACGAAGTCGACGCGGCCCTCCGCGGCCCAGCCGATCTGCTCGGCGAACATCGCGCCGATCTGTCGTCGGGCCTGCGCGTCGTCGTGGTCGTAGATGTTGGTGTTGCACACGTTGCCGGCGAGCAGGGCGCCGCTGTCAGCCGCGACCTGGCTGGCCAGCGCCAGCGCCTGCCGGTTCATGGGCTCGAGCAGGTCCTCCTTGCCGATCACCCGCAGCTTCTCGCGGTGGGCGTAGTAGGTGAACGCCTCGACCACGTCCGAGCCCGCGTGGACGAACTCGCGGTGCAGCTGCACGACCTTGTCGGGGTGCTCCATCACCACCTCGGGGACGAACGCGCCGGCCTGGAGGTAGCCCCGGCGCTCGAGCTCGAACAGGTAGCCCTCGGCGCAGACGACAGGCCCGGAGGCCAGGCGCTGGAGAAGACCGAGCCGGTGATCGGAAACCGCGGTGTGTGGCATGTCCCAGCCATTCGACGTCGACGGTGAGCTCATCCGTGTTGCCGGTGCGGCGACACTGTTTCACTCCTCGCAGAGACCGTAACACGGGGCGCCTGCCGCATCCAGGGGGAACTGGCGCTTGCCAGGCGCCCCGGGCTGTGCGACCTTAGGCTCCACGACGATGGCGGTAGTTGGCGGCGCGTGTGACTTTTCGCCGGTCGCAGCCAGCCACTCGAGATGGGGCGTACGCATGGTCGATGCACACCGCACGCACGCTGAGCCGCGATGACTCCTCTGGAGCAGCTCGAGGGGTTCCCCACCTACCTGGCGAACAACTGGGACACGGTGCTGGAG
>JACDBB010000152.1 GCA_013695145.1 Euzebyales bacterium | reverse complement strand
GTGGCCGCCCTTGTACATGAAGTGCTCGGCCATGGCGCAGCCGGCGTACGGGGCGATGTACTGCATGGGCGCGGGGTCGGCCGCCGTCGCGGCGACCACGATCGTGTGCTCCATGGCGCCGACGGATGAGAGCTTCTCCACGACGGCCGAGACAGTCGAGGCCTTGAGGCCGATCGCGACGTAGATGCACTTGACCTGCCTGGCCGGGTCCCCCGACTCCCAGTTCTCGACCTGGGCGATGATCGCGTCCACGGCGACGGCGGTCTTGCCGACCTGGCGGTCACCGATGATCAGCTGGCGCTGACCGCGGCCGATCGGCGTCATCGCGTCGATCGCCTTGATGCCGGTGACCAGCGACTCCCTGACGGGCTGGCGCTGCACGACGGTGGCGGCCTGCACCTCGAGGCCGCGGCGCCCCGCGATCCCGTCCTCGTCCAGCGGGCCCTTGCCGTCCAGCGGGCGGCCCAGCGGGTCGACGACACGGCCGAGGTAGGCGTCGCCGACGGGGACCGACAGCACGTTGCCGGTCGGCTTGACCTCGTCGCCCTCCTCCACGGCCGAGGCGTCACCGAACAGCACGGCGCCGATGGTGTGCTCGTCGAGGTTCAGCGCCATGCCGTACAGCGCGCGACCGTCGTGGCCGAGACCGAAGTCGAGCAGCTCGTTGGCCATCACGTCGGGCAGCCCCGACACGCGGGCGATGCCGTCGCCGGTCTCGACCACCTCGCCGACCTGCTCCCGTGACAGACCGGTGTCGAACGACGCCATGCGGGACCGCAGGACGCTGGCGATGTCGTCTGGTGAGATGTTCAGGTCCGTCATGGTGCTTCCTCGCTGTGGGTGCGAACGACGTCGGTGCCTGCGCTACGACCGGGTGAGAGCGGCGCGCAGATCGGCCAGCCGGCGCGCGAGGCTGCCGTCGATCACGGTGTCGCCGACCTTGACGACCAGCCCGCCGACCACGTCGGGGTCGACCACGACCCGGACGTCGACCTCTCGCCCGACGGCGCGGCCGATGGCCGAGGTGAGCCGCCGCTCCTGCTGGCCGTCCAGCGGTGTGGCCGTGCGGACCTCTGCGACCGAGTGGGAGCGCGACTCGGCGCCAAGGGCGGCCAGCGCGTCCGCGACCGCCGGCAGCTGCCTGGCGCGACCGGCCTGCACGACGTAGGCCACGGCGCTGACGGTGGCGGGGTGGGCGCGACCGCCGAGGAGGTCCGTCACGACCCCCAGCTTGGCCCCGGTGTCGGTGCTGGGATCGGCGAGCCGG
This sequence comes from Euzebyales bacterium, assembly GCA_013695145.1. Taxonomy (GTDB): domain Bacteria; phylum Actinomycetota; class Nitriliruptoria; order Euzebyales; family Egibacteraceae; genus JACDBB01. The sequence goes on along the minus strand of JACDBB010000152.1, from coordinate 6,396 downwards.
TCCGCGAGCTCCCGGTTGCCCTCGACGCTGCGGGCGAACCGGAACAGCTCGTCCTCGACGCGCTCGAGCGCGCCCTCCGCTCGGGCGACCTCGAGGATCGCCCTGGCATAGGACACGACGACCGGGTCGGTCGTGGCGATGTCCGTCATGTGCAGGCCCTCACCTTTCCTGGAGCACTAGTTCAGCCCGGACAGCTCGTTGATGTACTGGTCGACCAGGGCCCGGTGCTGCGACTCGTCCAGCTCGCGCTGCACGATCTTCCCGGCGAGCTCGACCGACAGCGTCGCGACCTGGCCGCGCAGCTCGGAGACCAGTCGGGTCCGGTCGGTCTCGATGTCGTCGCGGGCGCGCGCGGTGATCTGCTGCGCCTCCTGCTCCGCCCGCGCGACGATGTCGGCCTTGAGCCGCTCGGCCTGCGCCTTGGCGTCCTCGACGATGGTGTTGGCCTCGCCGCGCGCGTCGGCGAGCTGCTCCTCGTAGGAGCGGCGCAGCTGCTCGGCCTCCACGCGCAGCCGCTCCGCCTCCTCGATCTGGCCCTGGATCTTCGCGCCGCGCTCGTCGAAGGCGGTGTTCATGCGTGGGAAGACCTTCCAGAACATGAACGCCATGAGCAGCGAGAACGCCACGAAGCCCCAGATCAGCTCCGCGACGTCGGGCAGGAGCTGGAGCTCGGCCTCGGCGCCTTCGACCGCCAGGATGAATGGCAGGTGCATGGTGTGCGTCCCCTTCCTCGCGGGATCTGCCGCTAGATCGCGAACGCGAGCACGAACCCGAGCAGGGCGAGGGCCTCGACGACGGCGATGCCGATGAACATGTTGGTCCGGACGGTGTTCGCCGCCTCGGGCTGGCGAGCCATCGCCTCCACGGCCTTGCCGATCAGGATTCCGATCCCGATGCCCGGGCCGACCGCGGCGAGCCCGTAGCCGATGACGTTGAGGCTGCCTTCCATGACTTTCCTCCTTGCGACGCCTTTGGCGCCGCGTGATCGAACGACAACGAACGGGAGCTAGTGCTCGTGGGACACGGACGCGCCGATGTACACGGCGGCGAGCAGGGTGAAGATGTAGGCCTGCAGCACGATGATGAACAGCTCGAAGCCGAACACCAGCGGGGAGACCGCCAGCGCGAACAGGCCGACCGGCAGTCCTGGGCCGAAGGTCAAGAACGCGTGGATCGTGATCAGCGTGATGACCACCAGCATGTGGCCGGCCACCATGTTGGCGAACAACCGGACGGCCAGCGTGAACGGCCGCAGCAGGATGTTCGACAGGAACTCGATCGGCACGAGGATGACGAGCAGCCCCTTGGGCGCGTCAGGCACGCAGGTCTGCTTCAGGTAGCCCAGGAACCCGTGCTCCGCGATGCCCGCGCCCAGGTAGACCAGCCAGGCGATGACCGCGAGCAGCGCCGGGATGGCGATATGGCCCGTCGGGGGGAACATGATCCCTGGCGTCAGCTTGAACAGGTTGTTGACCAGAATGAACAAGAAGAAGCAGGTCAGAAGCGGCGCGTAGCGCCGACCCTTGGGCCCGATGATGTCGAGGGCGATCTGGTCGCGCACGAAGACGACGATGCCCTCGGCTGCCGCCTGCAGCCTGCCGGGCACGATCCTCGACCTCGCGGTGGCCGCGTAGAAGAACGCGCAGATCATCAGCGTCGACAGCAGCAGCATCAGGACCACGCGGTCGACGCCCAGGGCCTCAAGGCCTGGGAGCGGCCTGAAGTTGAAGAGCTCCCCGATGGGCGGGACCTCCCACGGCCCGCCGTACTCGACAGCGCCCAGCACGCTGGTGGCCAGCACGTCCAAGGGTCAGCTCCTCCTCGCGCTTGCGGTCTGGACCCAGTACAGCTGCGGGGTTCGGTGCAGAAGACGTAACTCGTAGATCAGCGTGACGGCGAAGCCGCCGGCGACAGCCAGGGCCAGGCTCGGCCGGTCGAGGCTGTCCACACGGGTGAGCGCGAGCAGGCCGGCAAGGTAGCAGATGACCCGGACAACAAGCCCTGCGACCATGATGCGGATGGCGTCGCGGCCCCGACGACGACCCGACCAGACGTAGCAGACGCCCGAAACACCGAACAGCAGCGCGACCAGACCGAGCCCCGCCGCGGCGCCCGCGACCCCGGCACTTCCCTGGAGCGCGCCCGCGACGACGAGTATGGGTCCGGCGGCCACGCCCAGCGCGAGCGCGGGACCACGCGCGAGCATGAGCTCAGCGCGCGCACCGGTCGTCGGGGGCGTGAGGGTGGCGCTCATCCCCGGTCAGCCCTCCATGTCCTCGTCGGTCCCGCCGGCGCCGTCGAGCGGCGCGGATGGATCGTGTCGCGGTTCGTTGCTCCGAAGCCAGACGAGGTACAAGCCGGCGCAGAAGCCGCCCAGCACCCCGACACCCAGCAGCCACGGCTCCGTGCCGAGCCACCCGTCAAGCAGCCATCCGATGCCTCCCCACACTGCGATCCCGCCCAGCAGTTCGACGCTCATGATCGACGACTGGTCGAGACCGCTCCATGCCGAGTGGCGCGCTGCGCCGTCGTCCGGGGGCGAACTCGATCCGCGCCGACCGCCGTCAGGCCGTGACGCGGCGTCACGCGCGGGGTCCACGGGGGTCATTGCCGTGCCCAGTCTAGCCACACCCTCGCGAGCCTGTCAAAGCCGATCATGGGCGCGTTTTCCCTGCTCAGCGGGGGTTTTCGGGTCGCCGTCGCCGGCTTTTGTGAAGGAAAGTACAAACTCGCCGACCGGTTTGTCGCCCCGCCGCGCGTGTCGCCCCCGCACCCGTGAGGCCAGCAGCACCACGGTGCCGACCCCGACGCCGGTAACGGTCGCCCACCCGACGACGTCACGCGGCAAGAGGCCGATGCCGACGGCGGCGAACGCGAACAGCGCGGACCAGTAGTACATGATCAGCACGGCCCGCCGGTGCGAATGCCCGATCTCGATCAGCCGGTGGTGCAGGTGCTTCTTGTCCGGGCTGAACAGCGCGCGGCCCGACAGCAGCCGGCGCAGGATGGTCGTGGCGGTGTCGACGAAGGGCACGGCCAGCACAAGGACCGGGACCAGGATCGGGACCGACAGGGCGGCGAAGTCCCGCCCGCTCGGCTGGATCGTGCCGCCGACCGCCAGCACTCCCGCGCTGCCCAGCAGCAGCCCGAGCAGCATGGCGCCGCTGTCACCCATGAACACCGACGCCGGATGGGTGTTGAACACCAGGAAGCCGGCGCACAGCCCGATGAGCGCCGCGAACACCAGCTCGGCGGAGGCTGGCAGCCCGCTGCTGAGGGCAGGCGGCCCGCTGGTGGGGGCCGCCCCGGACAGTTCCACGTACGCGAACAGGGCGACGGCGGCGATCCCGACGATCCCCACCGCGAGCCCGTCGAGTCCGTCCACCAGGTTGACCGCGTTGATCATCGCCACGATGGCCAGGATCGTGAGCAGCGCGGCGAGATCGCCGGACAGCACCACAGTGCCGACCTCTCCCGGCACGAACACGTAGCGCAGGGACACGCCGAAGATCACGAGGGTGCCCGCGGCGAGGATCTGCCCCGCCAGCTTGGCGGGGGCCGACACGCCGCGGACGTCGTCGATGAGCCCCACCGCGAAGATCGCGCACGCGGCGAGGACGATGGCCTCCGGGTCGCTGGTGGTCGCGAACACCCCGTCGAACGCGGACAGGCGACTGGCGGCCGCCACAGCGGCCAGGAACCCCAGCAGCAGCGCCAGACCGCCCAGACGAGGTGTCGGGGAGGTGTGCACCCGGCGTCCACCCGGCCGGTCGACCGCCCCCAGACGGTGGGACACCCAGCGGGCCGCCGGGGTGGCGCAGAGCACGGTCACGAACGCGACCCCGCCGACGATCAGGTAGTCGATCACGCGCGCTCCTCGCCACGCTTGCTCGCCTTGGGGTCAAACTCCGGCCGGTTCCGGGTACGCGGGGAACCTGGCGCACAGGTCGGCGACGTCCCGCCGCACGGCGCCGATCTCGTCGGCTGACTTCAGCACACGCCCGATGAGACGGGCGATCTCGCCCATCTCGGCGGTCCCCATCCCCTGCGTGGTGACCGAAGGGACGCCGACCCTGATCCCCGACGCGACCATCGGCGGGCGGGCGTCGTAGGGGATCGCGTTCTTGTTCAGCGTGATCCCTGCCGCGTCGCAGCGCTCCTCGGCCTCGGCGCCGGTCAGGTCCAGAGCCGAGAGGTCCGCCAGCAGGTAGTGGATGTCGGTGCCGCCGGAGACGATGCGCAGGCCCTCACCGGACAGCGCCTCGGCCAGGGCCCGGGCGTTGGCGACCACCTGCGCCGCGTAGGCGGCGAACTCGGGGGTCGCCGCCTGCTTGAACGCCACGGCCTTGGCGGCGATGGCGTGCATGATCGGGCCGCCCTGCAGCATCGGGAACACCGCCTTGTCGACGGCTTTGGCGTGCTCGGCGCGGCTCAGGATCGTGCCACCGCGCGGGCCGCGCAGCGTCTTGTGCGTGGTGAAGGTCACCACGTCCGCGTGCGGGACAGGGCTCGGGTGCGCCCCCCCCGCGATCAGGCCGGCGAAGTGCGCCGCGTCGACCATGAGGGCCGCGCCCACCTCGTCGGCGATCCCGCGGAACCCCGCGAAGTCGATGTGGCGAGCGTAGGCCGTGTATCCGGCCACGATCACCTTCGGCCGCCGTTCGCGCGCGATCCCGGCGATGGCGTCCATGTCCAGCCGCTCGGTCTCCTCGACGACCCCGTACGCGGCGATGTCGAACCACTTGCCGCTGAAGTTGACCTTCGATCCGTGCGTCAGGTGACCACCGTGCGCCAGCGACATCGCCATCACGGTGTCGCCGTGCTCCACGCCCAGCGCGGCGTAGGCCGCCATGTTCGCCTGCGCTCCCGAGTGCGGCTGCACGTTGGCGTGCTCGGCGTCGAACAGCCGCATGGCACGGTCGATCGCCAGCCGCTCGGCCACGTCGACGTGCTCGCAGCCGCCGTAGTAGCGGCGTCCCGGGTAGCCCTCGGCGTACTTGTTGGTCAGCACGCTGCCCTGGGCGGCGAGCACGGCCGGCGAGGTCAGGTTCTCGCTGGCGATCAACTGCAGCGTGGTGCGCTGACGTTCGAGCTCGTCGTCCATTGCCGCGGCGATCTCGGGGTCCGCCGCGCGCAGCGCGTCAAGATCTGGGCCCCAGTAGCTGCTCACGATTGCGCCTCCTGCTGCCGGCCCGTGCCGGCGTCGGGGTGGTGCTCCATCTTGGTGATCTGGTCGATGCGGCGCTGGTGGCGACCGCCCTCGAAGGGCGTGGAGAGCCACAGCGCGACGATCTCCTCGGCGAGGCCCGGCGCCACGATCCGGCCGCCGATGGCCAGGACGTTGGCGTCGTTGTGCGCGCGCGACAGGCGCGCGGTGTACAGGTCGTTGCACAGCGCCGCGCGCACGCCGCGAACCTTGTTCGCCGCCATCTGCTCGCCCTGGCCGCTGCCGCCGAGGACGATACCGCGGTCCGCCTCGCCGGTCGCGACGGCGCGCCCGACCGCCGCGCAGATCGGCGGGTAGTCGACCGAAGCCGTCGAGTCGGTGCCCAGGTCGGCCACGGTGTGCCCGAGCCGCTCGAGCGCGGCGCCGAGGTGGCCCTTGAGCTCGAAGCCGGCGTGGTCGCTGCCGATCGCGATGCGCATCAGCGCGCTTCCCCGGACGCTTCCTCGACCGATTCCTCTGACGCTTCCTCGGGCGCTTCCTCGGGCCCGGGCTCGGGACCGGGTGTCGGGGCGCCCCACTCCGTGGCGCCGCTGGCGGCCTCGAACACCGCGTCCGCGGTGACCGCGCCGCGGCGGAGGACCTCAGCGCCACCGCGGCTGACGTCGACGATGGTCGAGGGGCCGCCGTCGCACCTGCCGCCGTCGACGTACAGCGCGACGCGGTCGCCGAGCACGGCGCGGGCGCCGGCCACGGTGGACGGTGGGAGCGTGGCCACGGTGTTCGCGCCGGTGACGGCCAGCGGGCCGACGGCGGCGATCAGCTCCTGGACGAAGTCGTGAGCGGGCAGCCGGATCGCGACGGTGCCCTGCGTCTCACCCAGGTCCCACGTGAGCGCCTCACCGGCCGTGAACACCATCGTCAGGGGGCCCGGCCAGAAGGCGGCGACCAGCCGCTGCGCCTGCTCGCCCGCGTCCTCGGTCAGGCCGATCAGCTGGCGGGGGCTGCGGATGAACACCGGCAGTGGGGTGTCGCGGCTGGCGTTGCGGACGGCGAACAGCGCCTGCGTCGCGGCGGGCTGGAACGCGTCCGCGGCCACGCCGTAGGTGGTGTCGGTGGGCAGCACGACGAGCTGCCCCTCGCGGAGCACCTCGACGGCGCGCTCCGCCGCGCGCGGCTCATCCACACCCACCGTCTCAGACACGGCGCACAGGCTACCCGCGCGGGTGCGC
>JACDBB010000133.1 GCA_013695145.1 Euzebyales bacterium | reverse complement strand
AGCCCACCCTCTGGCGCCGGCGTGCCGAACAGTGTGCCAGGATGGACGCGTCCGCCCCCGTAGCTCAGGGGATAGAGCAGTGGTTTCCTAAACCGCGTGCCGCAGGTTCGAGTCCTGCCGGGGGCACCGATCCGTACAGGGTGCGAACCTGCCCCGAAGTTGCGCCGTAGGGGACTTTGAAGGTCAGTTTGATGTGGCCGCGCCCTCCACGTGAATCTCGTCGACGAGCTTCTGCGATGTGGCCGTAGGACTTCGGCGCGCCGACATGGCACGCCCGCCGTCACCTCGGTCAAGGTCCTCGCGGGCCTGCGGCGTGCGGCGGCGCGATCGGCTGCGGCAAGTCGGCGGTGGACCAGCCGAGGTAGGGTGATATGGATACAGGTGGCGTCCAGCGCGGTGTGCTGGGAGCTGCGGATACGCCGCGCGCGGTCGGCCGTGGGAGGCCAGATGGGCGACCTCGAGACGCTCAGGCGGGGCCGTGCGGCCTATGACCGCCGCGCGTGGGGCGATGCGTACGCACACCTGCGCGCCGCGGCGGAGCACGACCGACTCGCACCCGCGGACCTGGAACGGTTGGCGATGGCGGCCTACCTCACGGGACGCAACGACACGGCCGTGGAGACGCTCGAGCGTCTCCACCGTGTCCTGCTCGACGATGGCGAGGTCAGCCGGTCGGCGCGGTGGGCCATCTGGTTGGCGATCGTGTTGTTCCAGGCGGGGCGTCACGCCCAGGGAGGCGGGTGGTTGTCGCGCGCCGAGCGGCTGCTGGACGAGGCGTCGCTGGACTGCCCCGCACGCGGCTATCTGCTGGTCCCCGCCGCGCTGCAGGCGCTGGACGCCGGCGAGGGGGCGCAGGCGTACGAGCTGTTCGGACAAGTCGCGGACGTCGCCGGGCGGTTCGACGACGCGGACCTGACGGTCATGGGGGTGCTGGGGCGCGGCCAGTCGCTGGTCGCCATGGGCGAGACGGAACGCGGCGTGGCGATGCTGGACGAGACGATGGTCGCGGTAACCACCGGCGACGTGTCCCCCATGATGGCCGGGATCGCCTACTGCGCCGTGATCATCGCCTGCCGGGCCGTGTTCGACCTGCGACGGGCGCAGGAGTGGACCGCGGTCCTGAGCCGGTGGTGCAGCGACCAGCAGGACCTGCGGCCGTACCGGGGGCAGTGCCTGGTCCACCGCTCCGAGATCATGCAGCTGCGGGGCGAATGGCCCGAGGCCATGGAGGAGGTCGAGCAGGCCTGCGCCCACCTCGCCGACCCCCCGGGCGATCCCGTGATGGGCATGGCGCGCTACCAGCAGGGCGAGCTGTTGCGTCTGCGGGGGCAGTTCGCACGCGCGGAGCAGTCGTACCGGCTGGCCAGCCAGTGGGGCCATCCCCCGCAGCCGGGCCTGGCCCTGCTGCGGCTGGCACAGGGACGCAACGACGACGCGGCGGTGGCGATCCGACGCGAGGTCGAGGACGCCGCGGGGGACCGTGTGCGCCGCTGGCGGGTCCTGGCCGCGTACGTGGAGATCCTGTTGGCCGCCGGTGACGTGGACGACGCGAGCGTCGGGGTCGACGAGCTCGAGGCGATCGCCGCCGACTTCGACTCCGTCTATCTCGAGGCCGTGGCCGCGCAGGGCCGTGGTGGCGTGCTGCTGGCCACAGGGGACGCCGCGGCTGCGTGCGCGGCGCTGCGGCGTGCCTGGCGGGCGTGGCAGGAGCTGGCCGCGCCCTACGACGCGGCACGAGTGCGCCTGCTGATGGCCCAGGCGTGCCGTCGGCTCGGCGACCACGACACCGCCGACATGGAGCTCGACGCGGCCCGGCGGGTGTTCGAGCAGCTCGGGGCCGCGCCCGCTCTGACGCGCGCGGCCGCGCTGGCCCGCGCCCCGCGGCAGGCGCCACCAGGCGGGCTCACCCCCCGCGAGGTCGAGGTGCTGCGGATGGTGGCGACCGGGGCGACCAACCGGGGGATCGCCGACACGCTGGTGATCAGCGAGAAGACCGTCGCGCGACACCTGAGCAACATCTTCACCAAGCTCGGCGTCCACTCTCGCGCCGCCGCGACCGCCTGGGCCTACGAGCACGCTCTGGCGTGACGCGGTCTGCACAGAATCACCCACACCGGCGGCGCTGGTGAAGTTGGGTATTCCACCCGATGCCAACGACGCCGCAGCCGCGGACACTCTCCTGGAGAGCCCCACGAATAGGAGACGCGATGGCCAAAGAGACGCGGGACGACCGGACGGACGCCCAGCACGTGTGGGAGCGGCTGCTCGCCGCGACGCCGCTGGCCGAGCGCCACGAGCCGCTGGCCGGCGTGTCCACCGCCATCCTCGAGGGCGGTGACGGCCCACCGATGGTGCTGCTGCACGGCCAGGGCGAGTTCTGGGCGGTCTGGATGCCGGTGATCGACGATCTGGTCCGCACCAACCGGGTCATCGTCGTCGACCTCCCCGGCCACGGGACCTCGACGCTCGTCGACGGGCGGCTGGACGCCGCCACGCTGGGACGCTGGGTCGATGAGCTGATCGATGCCACCTGTCCGGAGCCTCCGGTGCTGGCCGGGCACCTGCTGGGTGGCGCCATCGCCGCCCGCTACGCCGTGACGCACGCGCAGCGGCTGGCCCACCTCGTGCTGGTGGACACGATGGGACTGAACTGGTACCGGCCGTCGCCGAGGTTCGCGGTCCCGATGGTCCGCTTCGCCGCCCGCCCGACCGCGCGTTCCCGCGACCGCCTGTTCCACCAGTGCATGCTCGACTTCGACCGCGTCGGTGCCCGGTTCGGCGACCACTGGGACGACCTGCTCGCCTACGCGCTCGACCGGGCCACGACCTCGGAGAACCAGGCGGCGCTGCGCGCGTTGATGCCGCGGCTGGGGATGCCCGCGATCCCGTCCGACGATCTGGACCGGATCGCGGTGCCCACGACCCTGATCCACGGCCGGCACGACCTGCAGGTGCCGCTGCGGGCGGCCGAGAAGGCCAGCGCACGCCACAGCTGGCCGCTGTACGTCATCAACGGGGCCCGTGACGACCCGGCGGCCGAACAGCCGGAGGCGTTCCTGGACGCCCTCCGGCGCGCGCTCGCCGACAACCGCGACCGATCCGAGGAGAGGGACGCATCATGAGCACGCAGACACCGAGCATCACCCAGGTCCGCGACGCCTGGGACGCCATCGCGGACGGGTTCGACCGGCACGCGACGCCCCAGACCATGGCGTTCGGCGAACAGGTCCTGTCGCGGCTGGAGCTAGGCCCGGATGTCCGGGTCCTGGACGTGGCGGCCGGCAGCGGCGGGTTGAGCATCCCGGCGGCCCGCACGGGCGCCGACGTCGTCGCGGTCGACATCGCCCCCGGGATGATCGACCGCCTCGCCGACCGGGCACGCGCCGAGGGGCTGACCACGCTCGAGGCACGCGTCGGCGACGGTGCCGCGCTCGACTTCGACGACGACACGTTCGACGTCGCGGTGTCGATGAACGGCGTCTCGCTGTTCCCCGACCTCTCACGCGGCCTGCGAGAGCTGGTCCGGGTCACACGGCCCGGCGGACGCGTGCTGATCGTCGCCTTCGGCCCCGTGCAGCACGTGGAGTTTGTCGCGTTCTTCCTCGGCGCGCTGCGGGCCACGGTCCCCGCCTCGCTCCCCCCGTCGAACGAACCGATGCCGCCGTTCCGGCTGGCCGACCCCGCGACGTTCCACCGGACCCTGCAGGAGGCCGGCCTGCGCGACGTCTCGGTCGAGACCGCGACCTGGGAGATGGAGGCCAACTCGGTGGATCACCTCCTCGACGGGGTCCTGTCGAGCAATCCCATCGCGACCCAGCTGACCGCCGGCCTGACCGACGAGCAGTTCGCTCAGATGCGGGACGTGCTCGACGGGATGCTCCGCGAGCGCTCCGGTGGCCAGCCCGGCGCGGTCCTGCACGCCGAGATGCGGATCGGGCAGGCCACCGTGTGAGCACGGGCCCCGGTGTCGGCCGCCGGGCACGTGACCCGGGCAACCGATCAGACTCGAAGAGACAAGGACGCACCATGGCATCCACGCAAGCCCAGGGACAGGCCGGCGCCGCCGTCGTGGCGCTGGCACCGGCGGTGCTGCTCGTCGCCTTCGTCGTCCACCCGTTCATCGCGGTGCTGCCCGACGCGCAGGCGGTCGCCGTGGCGGTCGAGGCGGACACGACGCGGTGGGGGATCGCGCACCTGCTCACCGCGGTGGCGCTCGCACTGATGGCGCTGGCGTTCGTCGTGATGCGCGCCGGCCTACGTGACGCCGGGGAGGAGCGGTTCAGCGCATGGGGCCTGCCGTTCGTCATCTTCGGCAGCGCGATGTACGGCCTCCTTCCGGGCCTGGAGTTCGCCCCGATGACAGCCGCCCTGACCGGCGGTGACATCGTCGCCGTCCAGGGTGCGCTGGCGCCGTGGTTCATGCCCGTGTTCGTGACGGGCGCGGTCACCTTCGCGGTCGGGGTGTTCGCCTTCGCCAGGGGGGCGTCGCCGACAGCAGGATCCTCAGCAGGCGGACCACCCGCACCGTCGTCGTAGCACTCGTGGTGATGGCGACGGCACGTGCGGTGCCCCTCGGCGTCGTGCAGTTCTACGTTCAGCCCCTGGCCGGGGTGGTGGCCCTGTGGTCACTCGCCCACGCGATGTGGCACCGGCCTGCGGCCGTCGCCCCCACCCGGCACCGTCCTCCGTCACCAGCGACGTGACCCTGTCGTCAGCCCTAGAACCCGTCGGGGCGATGAGCTCGCAGACGGCACCGCCGGTGTTGGCGATGAACGCGCCCCACCTCATATCCGGGCGGCTGCCCCCCATGCACATGGCTATGACGGTTCAGCGTCCCCGACGTCCCGAGCCTGGAGCGGGCAAGCCGACGCGAGCGTTGGCATGACGCTTCGACAGCGAGAGGATCTGCCCCGGGACCAGGACGGCGTGGTTCGCATTGTGTAAGGCTGGGAGCACTCCAGATCATCTGGCGAAGGCCATCGGGCAGCTCTCACAAAGGTGTTTGAGACCGGGGGTAGGTCGGCACGGACCAGCGTCGGCGCGATCGGGGGCGGTGGGCGCGGCCGCCACGGTTCGTGACCTTCGCCGGCCACGCCGCGCGTGGCCCGCGGCCGGTGACGTCGCGGGCGGCACCGGTCACCAAGGAGCTGTCCAACGCGACGGGTGGGATGACCCCACTGAGATGGACTCGGGAGCAGCTGGGCAGATGACGTCGGCGGGTTCGTGTCACGCGCACCAGGCTCCGCGGACATCGAGACTCTCGGCCCGTAGCGGGACCGCGCACAGCGTGGTGCGCCGAACGCACCGTTACCCGAATGGTCGTAGAAGGGTCGC